>CP119753.1:1551323-1861588 GCA_029319145.1 Microbacter sp. GSS18
CCGCCACGGCTCGGCCGGGCACGGCGGACGCACGCCGTTCTGGGACAACGCGCGCTTCGCGTGCATCGTGCTGGTGGTGCTCGGCCACGCGGTGCAGCGGCTCACCTACGACTCCGACATCGCCCAGGCCCTCTACTACCTGATCTATGCCTTCCACATGCCCGCGTTCGCGATCATCGCGGGGTACTTCTCCAAGTCCGACCCGCCGTCGCGACGTCAGATGGCACGCGTCATCACCGACATCCTGCTCCCGTACCTCATCTTCGAGACGCTGTGGACCATCACGAAGCTGCTGGTCGAAGGCGAGGCGAACCCGAACCTGACCACACCGGCATGGACGCTGTGGTTCCTGCTCGCGCTGGGGATCTTCCGTCTCGTCCTCCCGTACCTCGCACTCCTCCGCTGGCCGCTCGTCTGGACGATCGCGATCTCGATCGGCGCGGGCTACCTTCCGAACATCGGCTCGACATTCTCACTCAACCGGACGCTGGGGCTGCTCCCGCTGTTCGCACTGGGGTGGTGGCTGCGCGAGCACGACATCGTCGCGCGCCTGCGACTGCTGGATCGGCGGCCGTGGTGGATCCGCGCCGCGGCCGCGGCGATCATGGTCGCGGCCGCATGGGCGGCGTGGCGCTTCGTCGGGCTCTGGGGCGAGGTCGACCTCACCCACTGGCTCTTCTACGACGACGCATACGCGGAACTCGTGGGCCCGCAGTGGTGGGCAGGGGCCGTGCGCCTCGTGCTGATGGCGCTCGCCGTGGTGCTCACGGCGGCGTTCTTCACGCTGCTTCCCCGGCGACGGCAGTGGTGGACGCACTTCGGCCGGTACACGATGTACGTCTATCTGCTGCACTCGTTCGTGCTCTACCCGTTCCGGGAGTCCGGGGTGCTGCGCGGCCTCGACCCGACATGGCTGTGGCTGCCGATCGTCGTGGTCCTGTCGGTGCTCATCGCCCTCGGGCTCGCCACGCGCCCGGTTCGCACGGTGTTCCGTCCCCTCATCGAGCCTCGGCCGTCGTGGCTCTTCGCCGACCGGACACTGGCGGGCCGCGAGGGGCACCGCAGCGACCCGACGGGCTCACGACGGCCGCCGGGCGAGCAGAGCGGGTGATGGGCACCCGCCCCGCGGGGCTAGCGGAAGAGGTTCGCGCCGACGAATGACCCGTCGCTCGCGCCCGGGGGAACCGCGAACAGCGCCGAGCCGACGTGCGAGATGTACTCGCTCAGGATGTCCTGCGACGCCAGCGCCCGCTGCAGTGTCACGAACTGCTCGGGCGAGCGCTGGTACGACAGGAAGAACAGGCCGGCGTCGAGCGCGCCGAGCGGATCGTTGCCGTCGACGAAGTTGTACCCGCGCCGCAGGATCCTCACGCCGCCGTTGGACTCCGGATGCGCCAGGCGCACGTGCGAGGCGGCGTCGATCGCCGGTGCGCCGGAGGCATCCGTCGACGAGAAGTCGGGAGCGTCGAACTCGCCGCCGCCCGACAGAGGCGCGCCGGCGCGCTTGTCCCGGCCGATGGTGCGCTCCTGCTCGGACAGCCGCAGCCGGTCCCAGATCTCGATCGTCATCGCGATCTTCCTCGCGACGAGGTACGACCCTCCCGCCAGCCACGCCGGCGCATCCTGGCCGGCCACCCACACGTGCTCGCGCAGGGCCTCGGCGTCGTCGGCGAGGATGTTGGCGGTGCCGTCCTTGAACCCGAACAGGTTGCGCGGCGTCTGCTGCGCGCTGGTGGTCTTCGACGTGCGGCCGAAGCCCAGCTGAGACCAGCGGATGCGGGCGCGGCCGAACGCGATGCGGCTGAGGTTGCGCACCGCGTGGACGGCGACTTGAGGATCGTCCGCGCAGGCCTGGATGCACAGGTCACCGGAGGACTTCTGCGCGTCGAGCCGGTCGCCGAAGAACCGCGGCAGCTCGTCGAGCTCGTCGGGGCGACGGTCGGCGATCCCGTACCGGTCGACGCCGTCCTTGAGGAACAGGCCGGGGCCGAAGCCGAACGTGATCGTCAGCGCGCTCGCGGGGAGCCCCAGTGCTTCGCCGGTGTCATCGGGCGGCGCCTCGGGCGATCCGCCCACGGCGCCGGACGCGCTGACGTCGAGTCCCTGCGTCATGCGCGACGCCGCGTACGACCAGTCCTCGAGAAGCGTGACGAGGTCCTCGCGCGTGGTGCCGTCGGCCATGTCGAAGGCCGCGAAGTGCAGGTGGTCCTGCACCGGCGTGGTGATGCCGGCCTGGTGCTCGCCGAAGAACGCGTGGACGGCGGATCCGCCGACCTCCGCCGTCGTCGACGCCGCAGCCGTGGTCGCGACGGCGGCCCCGGCGGCACCGCCGACGACGAAGCCGCCGGCTCCGGCCCCGAGCAGGCCGAGCAGCCCGCGCCGGCTGAGCCCGGTCCGGGGCGTGCCGAGCGTCGCCGAGGCATCCGTGACCCGCTCCGCGGGCAGCGTCCCCTCGGGCAGGGCGCCGTCAGGCGCCGCTTCCTCGGGCGTGCCGCCGCCGGCGGTCATGACAGGACGGTGGCCGTCAGCTGCGACAGCGGCTCGGCGAGGGCGTTGATGAGGGCGGTGAGGTCGGCGCGCTCGGACTCGGTGACGGTGTCGTAGCCGACGTAGCCGTCCTCGAGCGAGCCGTACTCGGCCAGCGCCGCCTCGAGGTCGGCGTAGCCGTCCTCGATCTGCTCGGCGAGCTCGGCGCCCGACGGTGTCGCCGCGGCGACGTCGTGGACGAGGGTGAACGCCATCTGCGACCCCTCGACGTTGGCGGCGAAGTCGTAGAGGTCGGTGCGCGACCACCAGTCCTCCTCGCCGGTGATCTTGCCGTGCGCGACCTCGTCGAGCAGGGCGATGGCGCCGTTGCTGAGGCTGGCGACGCCCTGATCCTCGAGCGTCTGCGAGAAGTCTTCGCCGTGGACGTAGTCCCACAGCGCCTGGACGTCGGCGACGAGGGCGTCGGCATAGGCCTGGCGTTCGGCGCCGGTCGACGGCTCCCAGTCCTGCCATGCGGGCGTGACGCCGTCGGAGTTGACCGCGTCCTCGCCCGGGATCCACAGGTCCTTCTCCATGCGGTGGAAGCCGGTCCACTCGAGGCCCTCGGCCGCGGCGTCGAGTTCGCGGTAGTCGATCTTCGGGTCGAGGTCGCCCAGCGCCTCGGCGACCGGCTCGATCCGCTCGTAATGGACGCGGGCGGCGGTCCAGGCAGACCGGGCGGCCTCGTCGTCGCCCGAGGCGTAGGCGTCGGCGAGCGTCGCCACGGCGGGAACGAGGTCGTCGACCTCGTCACGCACATAGTCGGCGTACTGCGCCACGGCCTGGTCGCGCAGCTGCGCGTCGGCTCCGCCGCCCTCGACCCGCTCGCCGGTCACGGTGAACGCGGCGCGGCCGACGCCGTCGCCGGTCATGCCGGGTTTGCAGAGCGTGACATACTCACCCGGCTGCGCCACGAGCGTCAGGGTGCGCGTCGTGCCCGGCGCGATGTTCTCGGCCTCGGCCACGATCTGCACGCCGTCCTCGGCGAGGAGGTAGAACTCGGTGATCTCGTCGCCGGTGTTCTCGATCTCGAAGGCGAGCGTTCCGCTGACGGCGGTGTCGGACGACACCGCGCACGCATCGGCGGACGACGTGACGGTCAGGGTCGCCGACGCGGGGACATCGGTGGTGGCGACGCATCCGGACAGCACGAAGGCGCTCACGCCGACGGCCGCCAGAGCGCCGAGGGCGCGTGGTGCGGTCATTCTGCTCCTGGTCGCGGGCTCGTTGCGAGCGCGGGCGTGCGGCCCGGCTCGGTCGGTGCGCGATCGGTCTGGGGGGTGGGGGTCTGCGGAGAGGTGGGTCGGGTGCCGCGGATGTACAGAGTGCCGACGACGGCGACGTAGAGCACCCAGGCGATCACCTGGAGCCACGTCATGTGCGGCATGAAGCCGATGATCGCCTGCAGGATCACGGCGATCGCGCTCCCGGGCGCGAGGACGGCGCTGACGTCGAAGGCCCATCCGAACGGGAATCCGGCCCAGCCGATCGCGACCGCACCCGTGACGGGGTCGATCGGCGCCGCTGCGGTGAAGGGCCCGGGAAGGACGGCGGCCTCCTGCAGGTCGTGGATCGCGTAGGCGAGGACCCCGGCGGCGACGACGACGAGGAAGGCTCCGGTCCACGTGAAGAACGTGCGCAGGTTCAGCCGCAGCGCGCCCTTCGCGATGAACACGCCCGCGACCACCGAGACGGCGATGCCGAGCACGGCGCCGAGGAGGGCCGTGGGCGCGTCGCCGAAGGACTGCACCATCGACCACAGCAGCAGCGCGGACTCGACCCCCTCGCGCGCGACCGAGACGAAGCCGATCGCGACCAGGGCCCACATGCCGCCCTGCGCGAGTGCGCGGTCGACGCCGCCCTCGAGCGTGCGCTTCATGGTGCGCGCCGTGCGCTGCATCCAGAAGATCATCCACGTCACCATGCCGACCGCGACCAGCGACAGCGTGCCGCCGAGGATCTCCTGGGCCTGGAAGGTGAGCGTGTAGCTGCCGAAGGTCAGCACCGCGCCGATCGCCAGCGCGAGACCGACGGCGAGGCCCACACCGGCCCACAGCCGGGGCAGGACGTCACGGCGGCCGAGGCGCGTGAGATAGGCGACGAGGATGCCGACCACGAGCGCGGCCTCGAGGCCTTCGCGGAGTCCGATCAGGAATGTGGCGAGCACGGTGCTTCTCTCCAGGGATGGTTCGGGATCAGGTAAGCCTCACCTTACCGGGATCGAGAGTACCTGCTTCGAGTCCACGCGTCGAGTCCCGGGCCTCCCACTGCATGGGAGCGCCGTCATACGGCGTCACGCCGCGGTCATACACGGCAACACGGCCCGCGAGACGGGCGCGGGCGACGTAGCCTCGGCGCATGGCAGAGCCGAAGCTTCCGATCCTGGACCTGTCCGACCTCGACCGGGGGCCGGACGCCGCCGCCGCGTTCCGCGACGCGCTGCGCCGGGCCACCCACGAGGTCGGCTTCTTCTACCTGACCGGCACCGGGGTGCCGCCGGAGCTCGAGGAGCGGCTGCACCGCGCGACGCGCGAGTTCTTCGCCCTGCCCGAGTCCGACAAGCTCGAGATCGAGAACGTCACGAGCCCGCACTTCCGCGGGTACACGCGCATCGGCGGCGAGCGCACGCAGGGCCGCGTGGACTGGCGGGAGCAGATCGACATCGGCCCCGAGCGGGCAGCCGTCACCGACCCGGATGCACCGGACTACGCGCGCCTGATCGGTCCGAACCTGTGGCCGTCGGCGCTGCCGCACCTGCGCGGGGTCACCGAGGAGTGGGTCGAGCACCTGTCGGGCGTCTCGCGCCGGCTGCTGCGCGCATGGGCGCTCGCGCTCGGTGCCGAGGAGGACTACTTCGACCGCCACTTCGGCGAACCCCAGACGCTGCTCAAGGTCGTGCGCTACCCGGGCGTCGACGACCCGACGCCGCGCCAGGGCGTGGGCGCGCACAAGGACTCGGGCGTCCTGACGCTGCTGTGGGTCGAGCCCGGCAAGGGCGGCCTGCAGGTCGAGCGCGACGGCGCGTGGGTTGATGCTCCGGCTGTGCCGGGGGCGTTCGTGGTGAACATCGGGGAGATGCTCGAGTACGCCACCGGGGGCTACCTCACCGCCACGAACCACCGCGTCGTCTCGCCTGCGTATCCCGACGACCGCATCTCGATCCCGTTCTTCTTCAACCCGTCGCTCGACGCGCGGTTCCCGGTCATCGAGCTGCCGCCCGAGCTCGCCGCCCGCGCCCGTGGCGTGACGCGCGACCCGGAGAACCCCATCCATGACCTGCACGGCGAGAACGCGCTGAAGTCCCGACTCCGGGCCCACCCCGACGTCGCCGAGCGCTGGCACGGCGACCTGGTCGCCGCTCGCGCGGTGGCCGCGGCGGGCTGACCCGGCGCGACATCACCCGACCAGCATCGGCACGCCCGTCTCGCGCTGCGAGACGGTCCAGAGCGCCTCGACGGCATGCGCGCGCCCCGGGCGCAGCACCGGCAGCCGGACGGCGGGCCCGTTGTTCATGTACCGCGGGCCGTAGAACTCCCCGCCCCGGGCGTACGGGTCGGTCGCCGCGCGGAGCTGGGGCATTGCGCCGTCGGCGACGTCCATGCCGGTGTTGGCCGCCAGCCACGCGAAGAACCGGCCCGATCCTCCGACGCCGCCCTCCGCGACCGTCACGACCTGCAGCTCGCTGTGCGACAGGCCCGGGTGGGCGATGAGGCTCTGCGCCCGGACGCCTTCCCGCTCGAAGAGCTCCTGCAGTCCCAGCCCGAAGTGGTAGTTCGCGAGCTTCGACTGCCCGTAGCCCCGCCACGGCTCGTAGCGACCGTGCAGGTGCGGGTTGCCGACGTCGATCGCCCGGCCGAAGTGATGCGCCGTGCTGGTGACCGAGACCACCCGTGCCGCGGGCGCGGCGATGAGCGCCGGCATCAGCAGCGCCGTGAGCGTCCAGTGACCGAGATGGTTGACGGCCAGCTGCATTTCGAAACCGTCGACGGAACGCCGTTCGGGGATCGCCATGACGCCCGCGTTGTTGACGAGGATGTCGATGCGATCGTGCGCCGCGAGCATCTCGTCCGCCGCGCGGACCACGGATGCCTGATCCGACAGGTCCAGCGCGACGAGTTCGAGCGACGCCGCCGGCGTGCGCGCGGTGATCTCGGTCACCGCGCGGTCGGCCTTGGCCCGATCGCGCACCGCCATGACGACATGCGCGCCGCGTGCGGCCAGCACGTCGGCCGTGACCAGTCCGAGGCCGCCGTTGGCGCCCGTGATCACCGCCGTGAGGCCGGTCAGGTCGGGTACGGAGTCCCGCGTGTAAGCCATTCGCCGCTCCCTCGTCGCGTTGTCCCCAGCATCACACGACGGGCACGACGAAGGCCGCCCCACACCGTGGGACGGCCTTCGGAAGAATGTTCTGCGCGATTGAACGCTGGGTCGCGTGCCTTAGCGGCGGAGCCCCAGGCGCTCGATCAGCGAGCGGTAGCGCTCGATGTCGATGTCCTGGAGGTAGCCGAGCAGACGGCGGCGCTGACCGACGAGCAGGAACAGGCCACGACGCGAGTGGTGGTCGTGCTTGTGCTCCTTGAGGTGCTCGGTGAGGTCCTTGATGCGCTGCGTCAGCATCGCGACCTGCACCTCGGGGGATCCGGTGTCACCGGGGTGCGTCGCGTACTCTTCGATGATCGCCTTCTTGACGGCTGCATCCAGTGCCATAGGTGATCCCCTTCCTCGTCGTTGCGCGGTGCCCGACGCCTTGTGCGTGAGCTCTCTTTATCCGCGGCCGATCTAACGGCAACCTGAAGAGTCTACCAGTCAGCGGATGCCGGGGCGAATCCCCCGGCACGGCATCCCGCGTCCGTGCGACTACCCTCGAGAGGTGCCATCCTCCTTCAGCGGCGCGCGGGCCCGGCGGTGATGCTGCGCCGCGTCGCCGCACGCACCCGCCTGCGCCGCGACCACTTCATCGACCTGCGCCCGTTCCGCGCCAGCCCCGCCTTCGCGCGCATGTGGATCGGCTCGACGCTCGCCGGCCTCGGCGGCCAGCTGACGATCGTCGCGGTAATGCTGCACATGTTCGACCTCACCGGGTCGACGTTCGCGGTGTCGATGATCGCCGTGGCGGGCCTGGTCCCCATGGTGTTCGCCGGCGTGTACGGCGGCATGCTCGCCGACGCGTTCGACCGCAGGCGGGTCGCCCTGATCACCGCGACGATCACGTTCGGCTCGACGCTGCTGCTCGCCGTGCTCGCCTGGGCCCAACTCGAGACCGTCTGGTGGCTGTACGCGCTGAGCGTCGTCAACTCCGCCGCCAACTCCGTCGTGATGGCCGCGCGGCAGGCGATCGTGCCGCGCCTGATCCCCCGCGACCTGCTGCCGGCGGCATCCGCCCTCCACGGCATCACGGTCGGCATCATGGTGATGGCCGGTCCCGCCCTGGCCGGCGTCCTCGTGGCAATCACCGGCTACGCGTGGACCTACACGATCGACGTCGTGCTCATGCTCGCGATGTTCCTCGGGCTGTGGACGCTCCCGGCGCTGCGACCGGAGGGCGTCACCGTCCGGCCGGGCCTGGAGTCGCTGCGCGACGGCTGGCGGTTCCTGCGCCGGGCGGCGAACATCCGCCTGCAGTTCGTGCTCGACGTCGTCGCGATGACGTTCGGGCAGCCGCTGGCGCTGTTCCCGGCGATCGGCGCGGTTCTGCTGGGCGGCGGCCCGATCACGACGGGCATCCTGACGGCGTCGGTCGCCGCCGGCGCGTTCGTGTCGAGCCTGCTCTCGGGTCCCGTCGGACGCGTGCGGCACCACGGCGTGGGCATCGAGCGGGCGATCCGGGTCTACGGAGTCGCGATCGGCACGCTCGGCCTGGTGCTGGGGGCGGCGGCGCTGGGCTGGTTCGCGCCCGTGCCGGTCGACGCCGACCACCCGAACGTCCCCCTCATCGCGGCGGCGTGCGCCGCGCTGGCCATCGCGGGCGCGGCCGACAACGTCAGCTCGATCTTCCGCAACACGATGGTGCAGGCGGCCGTCCCCGATGCCATCCGCGGACGCCTGCAGGGCGTGTTCATCGTCGTGGTCGCCGGCGGGCCGCGGCTCGGCGCGCTCTACGCCGGGACCCTCGCCACCCTCACGGCGCTGTGGTTCCCGCCGCTGCTGGGAGGACTCGTCATCATCGCCCTGGTCGGCGTGCTCGTGCGACTGAACCCGCGCTTCCGCGCGTACGACGCACAGCACCCCGAGCCGTAGCCGGACGGGCACACGTCGGCGGATTTCGGACGTCGCAGCCGGACGACCGCGACGGCGTCCGCGCGCGGGGCTAGAGTCCCCTCGTGACCGCCGCTCCCGCCGCCTCCGCGACCGCTCCCCTGCGCGGCGCGTCGGTCGCCGCGCAGTTCGTCCTGGCAGGACTCGTGTGGGGATCGAGCTTCCTGTTCATGAAGGTCGCGCTCACCGGGATCGCACCCACGCAGGTCGTCTGGTCGCGCCTGGCACTGGGCGCGCTGGCGCTGGGGCTGTACGTCGCCGTCCGGCGCGAGCCGCTCCCCCGCTCGCCGCGCGTGTGGGGGCACCTGACCGTCCTCGCGGTCACGTTCTGCGTCGTGCCGTACCTGCTGTTCTCGTGGGCCCAGCAGCACGTCACGAGCGGTCTCGCGAGCATCTACAACGCCACGACGCCCATCATGACGGCCATCATGGCGGGCCTCGTGCTGCGCGCCGAGAAGCTCAAGCCGGTGCAGATCGCGGGCATCACCCTCGGCATCCTCGGGGTCGCGGTCATCATCGCACCGTGGCAGGGCCTCGACTTCTCCCAGAGCCTCATCGCGCAGCTGGCGATCCTCGGGGCGACGGCCTGCTACGGCTTCAGCCTGGCCTACATGCGGCGGTTCGCCGCGAACACCGGCACGACGGCGGCGGTGTTCTCGTTCCTGAACATCGGGATCGGCGCCGTGATCATGACGGCGCTGGCACCGGCGATCGCGCTGCAGCCCGTGCGGCTGGATCCGTGGATCGTCGGGAGCGTCGCGCTGCTGGGGGTCCTGGGCACGGGGTTCGTCTACATCTGGAATCAGAACACCGTCCGCGCGTGGGGACCCACGCGCGCGTCCACGGTGACCTATGTGACGCCCCTCGTGGGGGTCGGGCTCGGAGTGGCGGTCCTGGGCGAGCAGCTGAGCTGGAACGAGCCGCTGGGAGCGCTCGTGGTCTTCCTCGGCATCATGCTCGCCCAGAACCGCCTGCGGCTCGGGCGCCGCGACGGCCCGCGGGGACGGATGCCGGCATCCGCCCCCGCGACCGCGCTCAGTCCTGCTGCAGAGCGCCCTGCAGGTCCAGGCTGATGGTGACGTCCTTGCCGACGAGCACGCCGCCGGTCTCGAGCGCGGCGTTCCAGGTCAGGCCGAACTCCTCGCGGTCGATCACCGTCGTGGCCGTCGCGCCGGCCTTGTAGTTGCCCCAGGGGTCGGTGCCGAAGCCGCCGAACTCGAGCGTGAAGGTCGCGGGCTTCGAGACGCCGCGGATGGTGAGGTCGCCGTCGACGAGGAACTCGCCGTCCTCGTAGCGGGTGCCGGTCGAGACGAAGGTCATCGACGGGTGGGTCTCGACGTCGAAGAAGTCGCCCGAACGCAGGTGGTTGTCGCGGCCCTCGTCCTTCGTGTCGATGGAGGCGACGTCGACGGTCGCCTCGACCTTGGCCTCGAGGGGGTTCTCGGGGGCGACGATCGTGGCGCTCTTGACGCCGAAGGTGCCGCGCACCTTCGAGATCATCATGTGACGGACGCTGAAGGTGACCTCGCTGTGCGAGGGGTCGAGCACCCAGGTGCCCGCCTTGTAGCCGGGGACGGAGATCGTTGCGGTGTCGGTCATGGGTTTCCTTTACGTGTTCGGCGGCCGCGTGGGACGACCGGGATCACAGCAGGAAAACACCATTCATCTGAATCTATTCCCGAGAATGCGAAAAAAGATGCCGCCCCCCATGGGGACGGCATCCATTCGGTCGCTGCGGCGTCAGCCGACGGCGACGAGGTCGATGACGAAGATGAGGGTCTTGCCGCCGAGGAAGTGGCCGCCGGCGGGACCGTAGGCCAGGTGCGGCGGGATCACCAGCTCGCGGCGCCCGCCGACCTTCATGCCGGGGATGCCGTCCTGCCAGCCCTGGATCAGGCCGCGCAGCGGGAACTGGATCGTCTCGCCGCGGTTCCACGACGAGTCGAACTCCTCGCCGGAGTCGTACGCGACGCCGACGTAGTGGACGGTGACGGTGTCGCCGGCCTTGGCCTCGGCGCCCTCGCCGACGATGATGTCGCGGATGACGAGGTCGCTGGGAGCCGGGCCCTCGGGCGCGTCGATCTCGGGCTTCGTGCGGTTGTCGCTCATGCATCCATCCAAGCACGACAGCGGTCGCCGCGCGGGTCGTGTTCGCTCTCGGCGGGCCCGCCGCACCCGCCCGCGACAAGACTCAGCGCCCGGTGCCGCGGCGATGCCTGCGTGACTCCCGAGCGCTGAGTTGATCTGGCACCATCATTCCCGTCGGGCGATCACGGTGTCAAGAGCAGCGATCACGGCGCGAACAGCGCCGCCCGCGCGGCGGCGGCGCGCTCGAGCAGCATCCGCTCATCGGCCGCCGCATGCGGATCGCGGCCCGTGAGCGCCCGCTGGCGGGCGGCGGCGAGCGCCGTCGCGTCGGCGATGAAGCCGCGCATGAGACCGCGCCGGTCGCCGCGCAGCGTCGCCGCCCACTCCATCGCGGCGCGGCGCCCCCGGCTCGTCGTGAGCATGTCGACCTCCTGCGGCGTGAACCATCCGGCCGCGGCGTAGTCCGACAGCCGCGTGCGCGTCAGGCGCGACTCCTCGAGGCGCAGGAAGACGATGCCGAGGATGAACAGCACGAACAGCGGCACCTGCAGCATCAGGTAGAGGGCGAAGAAGTCGCCGAGGACGGCCGAGCCGTTCCACAGCGCGTGCAGGGCGATGGCTCCGGCGAGCCCCACCGCCCACGGTCCGAGCGCCGTGCCCACCGACGCGCCGCGGCGCACCGCCAGCCCGACGGCGAAGCCGGTCACGCTCGTGAACATGACGTGGGCGAACGGCGACAGGATCCCGCGCATGAAGAAGGTCGCCGACACGTCGGCGACACCGCCGTCGATGAGGCTGACGGCGAAGTACTGGATGTTCTCGGTGAACGCGAAGCCGGCGCCGATGAGCGCGCCGTAGACGATCCCGTCGACCGGTCCGTCGAACGCGCGGCGGCCCACCGCCAGGATCACGAGCAGTCCCAGCCCCTTGCCGATCTCCTCGACGACCGGCGCCTGGACGACGGCGGAGAGGACGTCGGCCGCCGGCGACGAGCTCTGCCCGAAGGCGATCACGAGCAGCAGGTCGACGCCCAGCGCGATGCCGACCGCCGCCACCGCACCCCACGCGACGGCCAGGACGAGCAGACCGCGCGGCTCGGGCTCCCAGCGGTCGACGATCCGCACCGCGAACAGCACACCCGCCAGCGGCAGCAGTGCCAGCACCATGCCGATGACCGACGCGGCGGGGCCGAGTGCGCTGAGGAAGTAGGCGATGAGGATCACCAGGACGATCAGCAGGATGCCGAACAGCCAGATCGGCGCCGAGCGGCCGGCGCGCGACGCCCGCGGCGCGGCGGCCGCCACGTGGGGCGCGCCCGCCGCGGGCGGGGCGATGTGCGCCGGCGCGGCGTGGCTGGGCTGAGCGAGCGGCGACGGGAAGGAGGGCGGCACCAGGGACGGTCGAGGCCGGCTCGACGGTTCGGGGAGCGTCATGGGGTCAGCCTAGGGGCCCTCGCCGGGCGTACCCCGACATGCGCCGAACCACGGACCTGCGCGCCGGTAGCGTTGACGGATGCGCTTCGCCCATGTCATCCGCTCCGGACACGACCATGCCCGCCTGGTGGCCGTCGACGGCGAGACGGCCGTCGACGTCGGTGCTCTCTTCGACGGCGCCCCTGCGACGCTCGAGGCGCTCATCGCCGGCGGCGATCCGCTGCTCGAGCGCGTGCGCGACGCGGTCGCGGCGGCGGGCGACCGGCATCCGCTCGAGGGCGTCGCCTACGCCTCCGCCGTCCTGGCGCCGCCGGTCGTCCTCGCGGTCGGTCTGAACTACGCCGCCCATTCGAGCGAGCTGGGGCTGAAGACCGACAACACCCCGACGGTGTTCGTGCTGTGGCCGAACTCACTGTCGGGTCACGAGCAGACCACGACGTGGCCGGCCGCGCTCAGC
Organism: Microbacter sp. GSS18; assembly: GCA_029319145.1. NCBI lineage: Bacteria > Pseudomonadati > Bacteroidota > Bacteroidia > Bacteroidales > Porphyromonadaceae > Microbacter > Microbacter sp. GSS18. The sequence goes on from CP119753.1 coordinate 1,564,083, forward strand.
GAGTCGATCGACTACGAAGCCGAGCTCGGCGTCGTCATCGGCACGCCCGCGAAGGACGTCGCCGTCGAGGACGCCCTCGACCACGTGTGGGGCTACACGGTCGTCAACGACATCACCGCGCGCGACATCCAGTACTCCGAGGCGCAGTGGTCGCGCTGCAAGTCGTTCGACGGATTCACGCCGACCGGCCCGTTCGTCGTGACCGCCGACGAGGTGCCCGACCCGCAGGATCTGCACATCTGGACCGAACTGGACGGGCACAGGATGCAGGATGCCTCGACGGGCCAGATGGTGCGGTCGGTGGCGACCCTCGTCTCGCAGCTCTCGCAGGCCGCGACGCTGCTGCCCGGCACCCTCATCTCGACGGGAAGCCCCGGTGGGGCGGGATATTCGCGCGACCCGCAGGTATTCCTCCGCGACCGCTCCACGGTCACCGTCGGCATCGACGGCATCGGCGAGCTGACGACGCACTGCCGCATGCTTCGCTGACCTCCTCCGGAACGACGAAGGCGCCCCGCGGGGCGCCTTCGCTTCGACCGGATGCCGTCAGGGGCAGGTGATGGTGGTGCCGTCGCTGAGGATGTGCGTGCCCGAGCCGAGCTCCGCGCACACGCCGCCGAAGATCGCCAGGCCCGCAGCGCCGAGCGACAGGAACACGATGCCGATGATGATGCCCAGCACGATCGCCACCGAGCTGATGACGATGGCCGCGACCGCCCATCCGTTCGAGGCGCCCGCCTTCTTGCTCTGCACGAGCGCGATGATGCCGAGGATCAGCGCGATGAGGGCGAAGAAGAACGACAGGACGAACGCCACGATGCCCATCGTCCGGCCGGGGACGGGGGCGCCGGGCGCCGGAGCCCCGGGTGCGGGCGGGGGCGCGGAGGCGTACGCCGGGGGCGGGGTCGGTGCGCCTGCAGGCTGCTGTGCGGGGTTCTGCGGGTCGGTCATGGCGGCCTCTCGAAGTCGTCGGACGTGTCGAACCTATCGATGCGGCGGCGACGCGGGCAAGAGTTCCGTGCCGGGAACGCGCGGCATCGGCATCCGCTCCGCGCTCACTCCTCCGGACCGGCGACGAGATCCTCCACGGCCTGCACGGGAATGACCGCCGTGATCGCCTCGAGGCCCGACAGGCGCGCCGGCGACAGCTGCTTGGTGACCTCCTCGCGCGACATGAGCCCGGCCTCCACGACGAGGTCGGCGATATTGCGCCCGGTCAGCAGCGCCGTCTTGGCCAGCGCGGCCGCCGCCGCGTACCCGATGAACGGAGTCAGCGCCGTCACCACACCCACGGACGAGCCGACCATGGCGCCCAGGCGCTCGCGGTTGGCGGTGATGCCGTCGACGCAGTTGACGCGGAGCGTGCGCATGGCCCGCCGCATCCACGTGATCGACTGGAAGATCGAGTGCGCGATGATCGGCTCGAACGCGTTCAGCTGCAGCTGACCGCCCTCCGAGGCCATCGTCACCGTCGTGTCGGCACCGGCCACGGCGAAGGCGACCTGGTTCACGACCTCGGGGATGACAGGGTTGACCTTGCCGGGCATGATGCTCGACCCCGCCTGGCGGGCGGGGAGGTTGATCTCGCCGAAGCCCGCCTGCGGACCCGACGAGAGCAGGCGCAGGTCGTTGCTGATCTTCGACAGCTTGATCGCGTTTCGCTTGAGCGAAGCCGAGAACGACATGAACGACCCCGTGTCGCTCGTGGACTCGACCAGGTCGCTGGCGAGCACGAGATCGAGCCCGGTGATGGCACGCAGGTGCCGTACGACGGCACTCGCGTAGCCCCGGTGGGTCGTGATCCCGGTGCCGATCGCGGTGGCGCCCATGTTGACCTCGAACAGCAGATACGCGTTCTCGGTCAGGCGCTGGTGGTCGTAGCCGAGCGTCGAGGCGAAGCCGTTGAACTCCTGGCCGAGCGTCATCGGCACGGCATCCTGCAGCTGGGTGCGGCCGACCTTCAGCACGTCGTGGAACTCGCGGGCCTTGGCCAGGAACGACTGTCGCAGCAGGTCGAGCTCGTCCAGGAGCGACTGGAGGTCCAGGCTCAGCCCCACCTTGATCGCCGTGGGGTACACGTCGTTGGTGGACTGGCTGCGGTTGGTGTGGTCGATCGGCGAGAGGTACGCGTAGTCGGCCTTCTCGCGGCCGGCGAGCTCGAGGGCGATGTTGGTGATGACCTCGTTGGCGTTCATGTTCGTCGAGGTGCCCGCCCCGCCCTGCACGACACCGACGACGAACTGGTCGTGGTGCTCGCCGTCGATCACGAGCTGGGCGGCCCGGTCGATGAGGTCGGCGCGCTCAGCGTCGAGGACGCCGATCTCCTTGTTGGCGCGGGACGCCGCCTGCTTGACCATCGCGAGTCCCCGCACCAGGTCGCTGTAGACCGAGATCGGGCGTCGCGAGACGGGGAAGTTCTCCAGCGCGCGAGCGGTATGGATGCCCCAGTAGGCGTCGGCGGGGATCTCGAGGGATCCCAGGGAGTCGGTCTCGGTGCGGGTGCGCGTCATTGCGTCCAGAGCCATGTGCGAAGTCCTTGTGGGTCGCGGCGATGAGGGTTGTCCCGAGACTAACCCCGGCACGGCACGACACCGCTGTACACCACGGCGATCCGCGTCCGCCTGAATGGACACGATGGACGGTTCGGCAACGTCAGCGCTTGCGCGAGAACGCCTCGAGCCGCTCCTCGGGCGTGAGCGCGGCCATCTGCGCCGCCCACTCCTCAGTGAAGAACTCCCCCGTCGGCGCCTGGACGACCGGCACCACCGCGTGCGTGATCGTGTCGTCGTAGACGTGGACGAGATGGAACGACTGCGCCGCATCCATGCCGTTGACCTCCGCCCCGGGGCGGGCGAGGTTCATGGTGTAGCACGTCGCCGATGCGACGCTGACCGGCACGCCCGCGAAGGTCCCCGAAGTCGAGAAGTGCAGATGACCGGCGAGGATGCCGCGCACGTCGGTACCCGCGATGACATCGGCGAGGCGCTTCTGGTTGTGGAGCTCGAGGATCTCGAAGACCGGGATGTGGCTGGGCAGCGGCGGATGGTGCATCGCCAGCAGCGTCCCCAGCGGCGCAGGCGCCGCGAGCGTCTCGGCGAGCCAGGCGAGCTGCGCAGGATCGATGTCGCCGTGGTGCCATCCGGGGACGGTGGTGTCGAGCGCGATCAGTCGCAGGCCGCCGAGGTCGATGACGCGCGTGATCGGCTGCTCGGATGCATCCAGGTCCAGCAGCGCCGATCGCATGGCCGGCCGCTCGTCGTGATTGCCGGCGACCCACACCAGCGGCGCGTCCAGCCGCTGCGCGACCGGCTCGGCCGCGTTGCGCAGGGCGCGGTAGGCCTCGGGCTCGCCGAGATCGGTCAGGTCACCGGTGAACACGATCGCGTCGGGGCGGATGCGCAGCGCCTCGACGGCTTCGAGGGCCCGCGCGAAGTTCGCCGCCGTGTCGTACACGTCGCCCAGGCGCTTGGCGCCGGCGAGCAGATGCGTGTCGCTCAGATGCACGATCGTGCGCCGGGCCGGAGGATGCTGACCGAACTGCACAGGAGCCGCCGTCATGCCCCTCAGCCTAGATCGGGCCGGTGACCCGGTGCTCGGCTAACGTGGGCTCGTGAGTCCCGCAGACGCCCCCGCCGAGTCCGCCCGCCCCGTGCCGCCCGTCGCGCCGGCGCATCCGTCCGTCCGCAGCCACCACGGCGACGACATCGAGGACCGCTACGAGTGGTTCCGGGCCAAGGAGGACGCGGCGGTCACCTCCCATCTCGAGGCGGAGAACGCCTACACCGACCGGCGCACCGCCCACCTGGACGGACTGCGCGGCCGTATCTTCGACGAAATCAAGGGACGCACGCTCGAGACCGATCTCTCGGTGCCGGTGCGCCGCGGGCAGTGGTGGTACTACGGTCGCACCGTCGCAGGCAACCAGTACGGCATCCAGTGTCGCGCACCGCTCTCCTCGCCCGACGACTGGACCCCGCCGGAGCTCTCGCCCGACGTGCCGGTCCCCGGCGAGCAGGTGCTTCTGGACGGCAACGTCGAGGCCGACGGACACGAGTTCTTCTCGCTGGGCAGCTTCGAGGTCTCGAACGACGGCACGCGCATGCTCTACGGCGTCGACGTGGCCGGCGACGAACGGTACCTCATCCGCGTCCGCGATCTCACCACCGGCGAGCAGCTGCCCGACGAGATCCCCGACACGTTCGCCGGAGCCGGGTTCTCCCCCGACGGCCGCTTCATCGTCTACACGACCGTCGACGACGCGTGGCGCCCCGACACGGTGTGGCTGCACGAGCTCGGCACCCCCGTGGCCGACGACGCGCGCCTGTTCCACGAGCCGGACGAGCGCTACTGGGTCGGCGCGGGCTTCACCCGCAGCGACCGCTACCTCGTCATCGGGCTCGGCTCCTCCATCACGTCCGAGGAGTGGATCCTCGACGCCGACGACCTCCGCGGCGAGCCCCGCGTGGTGTGGCCCCGCCGAGAGGGCGTCGAGTACGAGGCCGAGCACGCAGTCGTGGACGGCGAGGACGTGCTGTTCGTCCTCCACAACGACGGCGCGCTCGACTTCGAGCTCGTGCGGGTCGCGGCATCCGATCCCTCCGGCCAGCGCACCACGGTCATCCCCCACCGGCCCGGCCGGCGGCTGCTCGGCATCTCCACGTTCCGCGACTGGGCGGTGCTCGCGTACCGCCGGTCGGGCCTCGCGCGCCTCGGACTGCTCGACTACGCCACCGGCGACGTCGACGAGCTCGAGTTCGACGAGCCGCTGTACGCCGTCGGCGGCGGCGGGAACCCCGAGTGGGCGCCGCCGGTGCTGCGCCTGGGCTACGGATCGTTTGTGACGCCGGCGACGGTGTACGACCTCGACCTCGCCACGCGCGAGCTCACGCTGCGCAAGCGTCAGCCGGTGCTCGGCGGGTACGACCCCGAGCTCTACGCGCAGCAGCGCGTGTGGGCGCGCGCGCAGGACGGCACGCAGATCCCGATCTCGCTGGTGTGGAAGCGCTCGTTCGGCGAAGCCGGCGCCGCGCCGCGCCCGCTGCACCTGTACGGCTACGGCTCGTACGAGCACTCCATCGAGCCGGCGTTCTCGGTCGCGCGCCTGTCGGAGCTCGACCGCGGCGTCGTGTTCGCGGTTGCCCACGTCCGCGGCGGCGGCGAGATGGGCCGCCAGTGGTACGAGGACGGCAAGCTGCTGAACAAGCGCAACACCTTCACCGACTTCGTCGACTGCGCCCTGCACCTCATCGACAACGGCTACACCACCGCCGACCGTATGGTCGCCGAAGGCGGCTCGGCCGGTGGCCTGCTGATGGGGGCCGTCGCCAACCTCGCGCCCGAGCTGTTCGCCGGCATCCTGGCCGACGTGCCGTTCGTCGACGCGCTGACGACCATCCTCGACCCGTCGCTGCCGCTGACCGTCATCGAATGGGACGAGTGGGGCGATCCGCTCCATGACCCCGACGTCTACGCGTACATGAAGTCCTACTCGCCGTACGAGAACGTGCGGACCGACGTCGCGTATCCGCGCATCCTCGCTGTCACGTCGCTCAACGACACGCGCGTGCTCTACGTCGAGCCGGCGAAGTGGGTCGCGCGGCTGCGCGAAGTCGGCGCCGACGCCCTGCTCAAGTGCGAGATGGTCGCCGGACACGGCGGCGTCTCGGGCCGCTACAACGCCTGGCGCGAGCGCGCGTTCGAGCTGGCCTGGCTGCTCGACGTGCTCGGCGTCGCCGACGCGTAGCCAAGCAGCGCCGGCAGCCCCTGCAGTCCTCGCAGCACCCGTGTCCCACTTCTAGTCGCCTGAGCCGCGCAGTTGCGGCCAGAAGTGGGACATGATCACAACGGATGCCGACACGCAGGGCGCCGTGTCCCACTTTCGACCACCTGAACGCGGTCGTTGCGGCCAGAAGTGGGACATGATCACAACGGATGCCGACACGCAGGGCGCCGTGTCCCACTTTCGGCCGCCTGAACGCGGTCGTTGCGGCCAGAAGTGGGACATGATCACAACGGATGCCGCGCGCAGGGCGCCGTGTCCCACTTTCGGCCGCCTGAACGCGGTCGTTGCGGCCAGAAGTGGGACATGGAACGCGGGTTGGCGCGGGCTCAGCGGCCTGGAGTCCACCCGGCTCGCAGGAGCGCGTCGCGGACTTTGTGGACGGCGACGGCCCCGCTTCCCCTCATGTGGTGTTTCATGATGCGCACGTGGTCCCACCCCTGCTCTCGGATGCGGTCCCATCGGTCGCCGTCCTTCGCGAACTGCTCCGGATCGTCTGCATGCACACGCCCGTCGTACTCCGGCGTCACCTTCCACCGGGGGTATGCCAGATCCAGCTCCGCGACGAACCGGCCCGACACGTCGCGAAGGATCCAGTTGATGTGCGGCTCCGGCAGTCCGGACCGAACGAGCAGCAGCCGCAGCCGCGTCTCGCGGGCTGACCGCACGCCGATGCGCACGTCGGCGAGAGCGCGCTTGAGGATGCCGCCGCGCACGTCTCCCATGATCTCGACCTCGTCGCGCAGCTCTTCCGTCGTCGCCAGCGGTGTGTCACCGGTGACGAGGAAGTCGGCGGCGGCGATGAGATCGTCCAGTGCCCACAGCGTCCCGGTCTGACGCCATGCACGGGCCGGACTCTCGACCGCGAAGCCCTGCGGTCCGGGGACGGCGAGGTTGTTGCGGCGCTGCAGCCGATGCCCGACCACACCCGCCACGCGGGGTTCGCGCTGCGGTCGGTGCGCCGAGACGTGCAACCGGGGGCGGTAGGGCCACTCCGGCATCGGCGCCCCGTGCAGGAAGAGGGCGGTCTCGTGGCTGTAGAACTGCCCGTCGCGAACGCGCGGCCCGTAGTGCCGACACAATCGCAGCAGCGGATAATCACCCTCCGGCTGGACTCCTGTGCTCCTCACCCCGGGGAAAGGCGCGCGCAGATCCGTCCGCCGAAGACGGGCCCGCGAGAGACCCTGCGCCATCGCATCCCGCACAGCGAAGTCAGCCGGCAGATCATCGGGAAGCGGCGCGGGTCGAGGCATCCGCCCACTCTCGCGTCCGCCGGGATCCGGACGCGGCCCTCCACAGCCGCATGGCCGAACGGCGCCTCAGCGCCACCCTGTGGAGGACGCCCCGCCCTCTCCCGGCGCCCCAGAACAACCGTGTCCCACTTCTAGCCGCCCGCGAGGCGCGGGAGCGGCAAGAAGTGGGACACGGATGAACGTGAGAGGCGCGGCGGGATCAGCCGAAGAGCGCGGCGGCCTCGTCGTAGCGGTAGCGCGGGACGGTGTTCAGCTCGCCGAGGGCGTCGGCGAACGGCACGCGCACGATGTCCGTGCCGCGGAGGGCCACCATCTGGCCCCACGCGCCGTCCACGACGGCATCCGCCGCGTGCAGGCCGAGGCGGGTCGCGAGGACCCGGTCGAAGCCCGAGGGCGAACCGCCGCGCTGGATGTGGCCCAGCACGGTGGCGCGGGTCTCGATGCCCGTCATGCGCTCGATCTCGGGGGCGAGGATCTCTCCGATGCCGCCGAGGCGCGGACGGTTGAAGGCGTCGAGGCCCTTGTCGCTGTAGGCCTCGTCCATGCCGGTGATCGTGAAGCCCTCCGATACGACCACGAGCGGCGCACGGCCGCGGTCATGGGCCGACGTCACCTGAGCGGCGATCTCGTCGATCGACATCGGGACCTCCGGGATGCAGATGACGTGCGCGCCCGAGGCGACACCCGCGTGCAGTGCGATCCAGCCGACGTGGCGGCCCATCACCTCGGCGACCATGCACCGCTGGTGCGAGTCGCCGGTCGTGCGGAGGCGGTCCATCGCGTCCGTGGCGATGTTGACGGCGGTGTCGAAGCCGAACGAGTAGTCGGTCGCGCGCAGGTCGTTGTCGATCGTCTTCGGGACGCCGAGCACATTGATGCCGTCATTGGCCAGGCGGTTCGCGGCGGCGAGCGTACCCTCTCCGCCGATGGCGATGATGCCGTCGAGGCGGTGCCCGTACATCGTCTTGGAGATGTTCTCGGCGCCGCCGCGCGGTCCCTCGTACGGGTTGGTGCGGCTCGTGCCCAGGATCGTGCCGCCGACCTTGGACAGGCCCTTGACCTCGTGACGGGTCAGCGGGAAGAAGTCGCCGTCGACCACGCCTCGCCAGCCGTCGCGGATCCCGACGAACTCCAGATCGTAGGTCGTCGTGCCCTTGAGCACAACGCCGCGGATCACGGCGTTCAGGCCGGGGCAGTCGCCTCCGCTGGTCAGGATGCCGATCTTCATGTGTGGTCCTTGCTGTCGGGGTGCTACGAGGCGGCGACACTGCCACTCACGACCCTAATGCCGGATGCCGCCGCCTGGCCACAAACCAGGCGACGGCATCCGGACCGGCGGGACGAAGGTCCTACTCGCCTCCGAGGGCCTGCCGGAGCAGGTGCATGAGGGCCGACAGCTGCACGGAGTCGCTGGACTGCGGGTCGACGGCGTCGCCGTCGAGCGCGCGCTGGGCCAGGCCCTGCTTGGAGTCGATGAGCTCGGCGATCTTCGTGTCGATCGTGTGCGCGGCGATGATGCGCCACGCCGTCACCGGCTCGTCCTGCCCGATGCGGTGGACGCGGTCGATCGCCTGCGTCTGCTCGGCCGCGGTCCAGCTGAGCTCGGCCAGCACGACGTTCGAGGCCGCCTGCATGTTCAGGCCGACACCGGCGGCCGTCAGCGAGCACACCGCGATCCCGACGTCGGGGTCGGCGTTGAACGCGTCGATCGCCTGCTGCCGCGCGGGCGTGGACTGATCACCGCGGATCGAGACCGTGCGCAGTCCCGCGGCGGCGAAGTGCGCCTCGGCGGCGTCCATGACGTCGATGTGCTTGGCGAAGAACACGACCTTGTCGACCGAGCGCTGCAGCTGCAGCGCGTAGTCCGCTGCGAGCAGGGCCTTGGCCTGGCCGATGCGGCGCACCATCGTGAAGACGTTGTCCGAGCCGGTGCCGGCGGCCTTGGACTCCTCGAGCTCGTTGTGGGCGACCAGACGCACGATGTCGTCGTCGATCTCGCCGGGGGCGAGCCCACGGTCGCCGCGCGCCTCGATGATGCGGCGGTACTTCGCGGCGAGCCGCTCCCCCAGCTCCTTCTCGGCCTGGCGGATGGACCGGCCGTACTCGTCGTCGAGCTCGACGGGAAGGTCGGCGATCAGCTTGTCGGGCAGGTCCGCGGCGACGTCCTTCTTCTTGCGCCGGACGATGCCGAGCGAGATGACGGCCTCGCGCGCCTCGGGATAGAACGCCTTGTCGGCAGGGGTGAGACCGGTCGCGTCGAGCTTCTCCATGAGCTCGGGGCCCGGCTTCTCGCCGTTGGTCCAGCCGAGGAAGCGCCAGATGGCGTCGAAGTCCTCGACGTCGTTGATCAGCGGCGTGCCGGTGAGGGCCAGCAGGAGCGGATCGCGCACCTGCTCGCGGATGCGGCCGGCCAGGGCCAGCACGTTCTGCGAGCGCTGCGACGTGAGGTTCTTGATGAAGTGGGCCTCGTCGACGACGATGCCCTTCAGCCCCAGTGAGCTCAGCCACGACAGGTGCCGGTCGAGGATCTCGTAGTTGACGATGAAGACGTCCGCGAACGCGTCGATGTCCTCGCCGTCGCCCGAGATGACCGTCGCGCGCCGCTGCGGCGTCCACCGCTCGACCTCGCGCGCCCAGTTCATCTTGACGACGTTCGGGACGACGGCCAGCAGCGGGTACGCGCCCGCGACGGATGCCGCCAGCACCGACTCGGCGGTCTTGCCGAGGCCCGGTTCGTCGGCGAGGAGGAAGGTGCGGTGCCCTTCGCGCACGGACTCGAGGAACCGCGACTGGTGCGGCATGATCTCGAGACCCCGGGGCGACACGCGGTCGAACTCGGGGATGCCGGGGAGGTCCATCGTCGCGGAGCCGCCGCCGGCCCCGGTCTCGAAGGCCTTGTACAGCGGGCCCATGAGCTCCCAGCCGTCGAGCCGGCGCCGGGGCGTCTCCTTCGGCGGGCGCATCGTGAGGTCGGGGGCGAGGAAGGGGTTCGCGTCCTTGCGCGCCTCGATGCGGCTGGGGACGACCTGCCGCTCGGCGAGTGCGGGCGGCACGACGGTGGCAGGCGCCGGTGCCGCATCGGTGATGATCAGCTCGTCGGGTGCCAGCTCGGCGCCGGACTCGAGCAGCCAGTCGCGTCGCATGCGGCGCGCGACCGGTGACGTGGCCTGGTCGACCTCGAGCAGCTGGATGAGCGAGGTGTCGCGCGCCGCCGTCTTGGCGAGGATCGTCGCGACGCCGTCGAGGCGCTTGAGCAGTTCGGCGCGCACGCCGTCGGCGATCGCGTCGTCGGCCTTGACGCGCGCACGCTCCTCGCGGACGAGGAAGGCGATCACCTGGAACTTGACGCGGTTGGTGGGCCCGAGCTTGCCGCGCTGGGCCTTGGCCTCGACCTCGCGCACCTTGCGAGCGAGGATCGGGATGATCGGGGCGTCGTCGTCACGTCGCGTGGACGTGGACTTGCGGCGACGCTGGGTCTTGCCGTTCTGGACGGCGGTTGCCGTGGTCGGCATGCTCCTCCTGAGCCTGTGTGCCGAAACGCCCGGCCGGGTAGCCGGGTGCGACGTTCTGTGCTGCGGTTCCCGCGGGCGGCGCGCGCCGCATCAGGCGCGGGATCGGATGCCGCCGCCCTCGGTCGCTGGCACTCGCTTCTGCGAGCCGCGGCGCAAGACGACGCCTCCGCACACCAGTCTAGCGTGCCGGGGGCCTCAACCCCACATGTGCTCGACGATGTCCTCGGTGTAGCCGTCGGGACGGAAGTTCAGCCACGACGTCGCGACCCAGACGGCGTCTGTCACGTAGTGGATCTCACCGAACTCGTACACCTGGTCGTCGAAGTCGACGCCGCCCCCCTCGATGCTGCACAGCTGCCCGTCGGCATGAACCTCGCACGCGAATCCGCTCGAGCCCAGCGTCGCGAGCACCGCCGCGCTCTGGTCGGCGTCGATGAGGGAGATGTTGGTGGCCATGCCGTACTCGCTCGGCCCGCCCCACGAGCACCGCAGGGTCGGGATGCCGCCGTCGATGAGCTCGATCAGATCGACGTTCTGCGTCGACAGCATCGTCACACCCGGGTCGTTCAGCGGCGGGATCTGCTGCTCCAGGGAGGCGAGCATGGTCGTCGAGTACGCATCCTCGCAGGAGGCGGGGAGCTTCTCGGCCACAGGCTTGTCGGTCGCGATCGGGGTGGGCGACGGCGAGGCCGAGCTGACGCGGGTCGTGGGGCTCGGCGTGGGCACTGCGGAGGCGGTGGGCGAAGGCTCGGGCTGACATCCGGTCGCGGTCAGGCACAGCACGGCACCGCTCGCGACGGTGATCGCGAGACGTCGGAGCACAACGGCCATGAACCCTCGATTCGGTCATCTCGAAGCTAGCGGAGACGCCTGTCTGCGAGGCGCAGCTCACGCCGTGTCCGGCGATCCGCTTCCGGTGCCGGTGCACGCCGGCATCCGCCACGGAGGCGCGGCGCGCCCTCGGATCAGCCGAATCGTCGGAACGCGTCGCCGCGCGTCTGCCGGTAGACGACGGCGAGCCCGATGCCGATGACGACGACATAGGCGGCGCTGAGGCTCCAGAACGCGAACCAGTTCAGATCGAGTGCCAGCACGATCGCGGCCGCGATCACGGCGATCGTGGCCCCCGCGATCTTCGACCAGAACCGCAATCCCATCCCCGGCGCGAGCGCGCCCCCCATGGAATCGCCCTTCGCCGACACGAAGTCCGCGAACGCGTCGAGGGTCGTCAGCAGTGACGCCGAGTAGGCGACGGCGCATCCGAGGCTCCCCCACAGGTTCACCGAGTGCTCGGGTACACCGTCGACGGCCGCGGCGAAGAGGGGCAGTGCGTCCACGCCGCCATCGTAGGCTCGCGGGGGCGTCCGGTCCATGCCCTGACCGTGGAGCGCCGTCGCGACGAGGTCAGGCCAGGTGTTCGCGGACTCTCACGACGTCGTCGGCGATCTGCTCGATGAGGGCCTCGATGCCCGAGAAGGCGACCATGCCGCGGATGCGCGACGAGAACCGCACCTCGACCCGGTGGCCGTACAGGTCGAGATCGGTCTCGTCGAGGACGTATGCCTCGACCTGCCGCGCGGTGACGTCGTCGAAGGTCGGGTTGGTGCCGATGCTGATCGCGGCGGGATAGCGGATGCTGCGCTGCGACGCCGCCGGCCGGTCGGCGTCCAGGGGGCCCTCGTCGATCAGCCAGCCCGCGTACACGCCCTCGGCCGGGACGAACCCCTCCAGATCGGGGCTCAGGTTCGCCGTGGGGAACCCGAGCGCGCGACCGCGCTTGAGCCCGTGCACGACTTCGCCCCATACCGACGGATACCGGCCGAGCAGCTTCGCGGCCGTGTCGACGTCGCCGTCCGACAGCGCTTCGCGGATCCAGGTCGACGACACGCGCCGGTCGCCGTCGATCGCGCGGACGTCGCCCACGACCTCGACGGCGAACCCGAACTCGTCGCCGAGCGCGGCGAGCGTCGCGGGGTCGCCCGCGCCGCGGTGACCGAATCGGAAGTCCTCCCCCACGAGCACGACGCGCGTGCCGAGCCGGTCGGCGAGCACGTGCTCGACGAATGCGCGCGGCGACAGAGCCGCGAGCTCCTCGTCGAAGCGCAGCACGAGCGTCGCGTCGACCCCGGCATGGGCCAGCAGGGTCAGCTTCTGGTGCACGCCGATGAGGCTGTCGGGGCAGATCTCCGGCCGCAGCAGGGCGAGCGGGTTGCGATCGAACGTGACGGCGACGACCTGCGCCCCGCCGGTGGCCGCGTCCACGCGAGCGCGGTCGATGACGGCCCGGTGCCCGGTGTGCACGCCGTCGAACTTGCCGATGGCGACGACCGAGGGGCCGAAGTCCGCGGGGACCTCGGCCGGGTCGCGGAAGACGATCACCGGACCACCGCGGCGTCGACCTCGGGCGCGCGCGCCGCGTCGGCCGGCCGGTGGGTCGCGAGCCACCACAGGCCGAAGAACGGCAGCACGAGAGGGATGAACAGGTAGCCCAGGTAGCCGCCGGGGCCGATGCCGCCGAAGTACGACCACACCGAGGGGTGGCCGAACACGTCCGGGACCAGGTAGCTCAGTGTGCCGACGACGAGGACGCCCGCGAGCTCGAAGACGATGGCCACCCAAGCCACCCGGTACCACGCGCGGGATCCCGCGAAGACCAGGGCCGCCGTGGCGAGGATGTAGACGACCGCGGCGACCGCGGACAGCGAGTACGCCAGCGGCGCCTCGTCGAATCGCTCGATGATCTGGACGGCGGAGCGGCCGGTGGCGGCCAGCGCCATGATCGCGTACACGATCACGAGCACTCGGCCGATGCCGCTCATGCGGGGGCGGGGTGACGTCGACATGGCGACACAATTCTAGTTCGCGCGAACGCGGGTGCGCGCCGCGATCAGGCGACCTGGATCGTCCAGATCACCTGCATGCGCCACACCATCACCGCGACGGCGAGGGCGCCCACGCCCATGATGACGGTGCTCCAGCGGCTGCGCTCGAGCAGGGCCCAGATCACCGCGGCCGGCGGGATGAGGACGGCCGAGACGAGGTACACCCAGTACTCCAGGAGGCTGCCGGTCGGCGGGTTGCCGGCCAGCGGCGCGACGATGGCGATGACCACCTGCACGATCAGCAGCAGCTCCAGCAGCGCGAGCCCGCCGACGCTGAGGTCGCTCGGGCGACGGCCGGCGAGCCCGAGCAGCAGGCCGAGCACGCCGGCGACGACGGCGACGACCACCTGGACGATGGTGAACCATAAGATCATCGGGAAGTCTCCTCGGGCATGTTCATGGCGCTCTTCAGATCTGCCCCGCGCGTCTCGACGACGCCGATGAGCGCACCGTGGGGGTCGATGGCCGCGACCGGTCCGCGCGAAGGCGCGATGCGCGCCGCGGCTCCGGGCAGCCGCTTGCCGTGCCGGAGGTCTCGCGCTTCATCGGCGGTGACGACCAGGCGCCCGAGGACGGCTGCGGCGACCTCGGCGGGCGAGCGGAGCGGCGTGCCGGCGAGGTCGTCGGGGCCCGGAGCGCCGTCCACCGCGAACGGCCCGATGCGCGTGCGGCGCAGGGCCGTGAGGTGCCCGCCGACGCCGAGCGCGGCGCCGAGGTCGCGGGCGAGCGCGCGGATGTACGTGCCGCTGGAGCAGTCGACGACGACGTCCAGATCGATCGTGCCGTCGCCCCGTCGCTCTCGGAGCACGTCGAACCGCGAGACGGTGACCTCGCGCGCGGCCAGCTCCACATCCTCGCCCGCGCGAGCGAGCGCATACGCGCGCTTGCCGCCGACCTTGATCGCCGAGACCGTGCTCGGCACCTGCGAGATGCGGCCGGTCAGCGGCGCGATCGCGTCGCGGATGTCGTCGGCGCCCACGCCGGAGGCATCCGCCGTGGAGGTGACCTCGCCGTCGGCGTCGTCGGAGTCGGTCGACACCCCGAGGCGGATGGTCGCCTCGTAGGTCTTGTCGAGCCCGACGATGAACGTCAGCAGGCGCGTGGCCCCTTCGACGCCGAGGATCAGCAGTCCCGTGGCCATCGGATCGAGCGTTCCGGCGTGCCCGATCTTTCGTGTGCCGAGCGCCCGCCGGGCGCGGGCGACGACGTCGTGGCTCGTCAGGCCCTGCGGCTTGTCCACCAGCAGGATGCCGGGCGCGACGCCCGAGGCGGAGCGGGCGGCCATCAGCGCGCTCCTGCGGGCACGCGGTGCGGATGATGCACGTCGCTGTTGTCCACGATCACGGTCGCGGCCGCGCGGGGGTCCGCCTCACGCAGATAGATCCGCTGGCCCTCGAGATAGCGGGCGTTCGACGGCGCAGACGGATCCGGATCCGTTCCGTCCCGCTCGGCCATGCGCGCGAAGGTCACCTCGAACGGAGCGTCGAGCCACACCGACCAGTCCCACAGGTCGAGCAGCTCGGGGCGGTGCAGGAAGATCCCGTCCACGACGAGGACGGCATCCACGTCTGCGGAGACCCACTCCGATTCGACCGGCGTGTCGCGGTCGACGTCGAAGGCGCGCAGCTGGAACCCCGTCGACCCGGATGTCTGCGCTCCCTCGAGGAACGGATCCAGCAGCACGCGACGGAACGTGGCGTAGTCGTACGAGTCGCGGTAGAAGCCTTCGGGACTGCGTCGACCGCGCGCGTGGCGTTCGGCGCGGGGGCGGTGGAAGTCGTCGATCGAGGCGCGCAGCACGGCCGAGCCGTCCTCGGCCAGGATCTGGGCGAAACCGTCGGCGAACACGCTCTTGCCGGCGCCGTCGAGGCCGTCGATCGCCACGACGACGCGGCCGACACTGCGCCGCCGGCGCAGGTCGTCGCGCAACTCGCGCCACAGCGTCGTGGTCGGCGTGATCGGCAGGCGCATGGACTCCAGCCTAGGCGTTCTCCCCTACGCTGAACGGATGCCCGATCTCGCCTCGCCGCTGCTGACGTGGTACCGCGAGAACGCGCGCGACCTGCCCTGGCGGCATCCGGACTTCGGCGCGTGGGGTGTGCTGGTCAGCGAGTTCATGCTGCAGCAGACGCCGGTCACGCGCGTCATCCCTCACCTCGAGGCGTGGCTCGCGCTGTGGCCGACGCCGTCGGCTCTGGCGTCGGCCGCACCGGCCGACGCCGTGCGCCGGTGGGCGAACCTGGGCTATCCGCGGCGGGCGCTGTGGCTGCACCGCGCCGCCGTCGAGATCCGAGACCGGCATGACGGGGTCGTCCCGCGCGACGTCGATGCGCTGCTGGCGCTCACCGGCGTCGGGGACTACACGGCCCGCGCCGTGGCGGTGTTCGCGTACGGAGACAGGCATCCGGTCGTCGACACCAACACGCGCCGAGTCCTCGCTCGCGCCGTCGACGGGCGCAGCCAGCCCGGCCCCGCCTCGCGCCGCGATCTCGTCGCGATGAGTGAGCTGCTGCCCGAGGACATCGCCTCGTCGGCGATCTTCAACGCCGCAGCCATGGAGCTGGGGGCGGTGGTGTGCACGGCACGCGCCCCGCGGTGCGAGCGGTGCCCGCTGTCGGAGCTGTGCGCGTGGCGCGCCGCGGGCTTTCCCGACACCGGCGACACGCGCCCGCGGCAGGCCCGGTACGAGGGCAGCGACCGGCAGGCGCGCGGGGCGGTGCTGAAGGTGCTGCGCGAGGCCGACGGCCACGAGGCGCCGCTCGAAGCCGTCGTCGCCGACTGGCCGGATCCACGCCAGCGCGACCGCGCGATCGACTCGCTCATCGCCGACGGACTCGTCGAGGCCATCGACGGGATGCTGCGACTCCCCCGCTGAGGACGTGCCGCTGTGACCTTCGACCCTGGCGTCGCAGGCCATCGAGGACGAGCGTGGCGGGCATGAAGGCTCTGGTCATCTCGGAATCGATGTGGGGCAACACCCATCAGGTCGCCGATGCGATCGCCGCAGGTCTCGCGGAGCGCATGGAGGTCGACACAGCACGCATCGACGACGCCCCCGGCACGATCGCCGACGACGTCGATCTGGTCGTCGCGGGCGGTCCGACGCACGGATTCTCGATGTCACGCGAGAGCACGCGCAGCGATGCCGCGAACCGTGGGGCGGAGCATCCGTCCTCGCACGGCCTGCGCGACTGGCTGGAGCACCTGCCGGCAGACGGCGGGAAGGCCCGCATCGCGACGTTCGACACGCACGTCGAGCAGAAGTGGGTTCCCGGGTCGGCGGCCAAGGCCGCCGCGTCGGAGGCGAGACACCATCACCTGAGCGTCATAGCCCGCGAGAGCTTCTACGTCCACGGCTACGAGGGCCCCCTGCTGGACGGCGAGATCGACCGGGCGCAGGCCTGGGGCCGTCACCTGGCCGATCTCGTGACCGGCTGAGCGGAGTCAGTCCTCGTCGTCGGCGTCGTGGGGCTTGACATACGGATCGGCTTCGCCGGCGTATGCCGCGGCCGCGGCGATGCCCGCCACGGCGGCGTCGCGCTCGCGTGCTTCGCGAAGCAGGTCTTCGATATGGCCGGCGTTCTCGGGCACCCCGTCGGGGATGAACTCGAGCGTCGGCGTGAGGCGGACGCCGAGCTTGCGCCCGACCTCGCTGCGCAGCATGCCGGTCGCCGCCTTCAGGGCCTCGCCGGATGCCGTGCGCTCCTCCTCCGTGCCGAGGACGGTGTAGAACACCGATGCGTGCTGCAGGTCGCCCGTGACGCGGACGTCGGTGATCGTGACGAAGCCGAGGCGCGGGTCGCGCAGGCCCTTCTCGAGACGCTCCGCGATGAGCACGCGGATGCGGTCGGCAAGCCGTGCCTGTCGTTCACTGGCCATGTGTTCTTCTCCTTGCCCTCACCACCGCCCGGCTGAGCGCGGAGCGGAGGCGACGGATGGCTCCCCGATAGTCGGGGTCTTGGGGGTCCCGTTATCGGGGAGCCATCCGTCGCCGAAGCGGCTGAGCGGTCAGCCGCGCGGCTTCTCCACCATCTCGGTCGTCTCGATCTCGTCGCCGACCTGGATGTCGTTGTACTTGCCGAGGCCGATACCGCACTCGAAGTCGGTCTTGACCTCGGTGACGTCGTCCTTGAAGCGACGCAGCGACTCGATGGCGAGGCCATCGGCGATGACGACGCCGTCGCGGATGACGCGCGCCTTGGCGTTGCGCGTGATCGTTCCCGAACGGACGATGACACCGGCGATGTTGCCGAACTTCGAGGAGCGGAACACCTCGCGGATCTCGGCGACACCCGACTGGACCTCTTCGAATTCCGGCTTGAGCATGCCCGTGAGGGACTGCTCGACGTCGTCGATCGCGTTGTAGATGACCGAGTAGAACCGGACGTCCACGCCCTCGCGCGAGGCGCGCTCGCGCGCCTTCGTGTCGGGGCGGACGTTGAAGCCGATCACGATCGCGTTGTCGATCGTCGCCAGGTTGATGTCGGACTCCGTGATCGCACCCACGCCGCGGTGGATGATCCGCAGCTGGACCGACTCGTCGACCTCGATCTTGAGCAGCGACTCCTCGAGGGCCTCGACGGCACCCGAGACGTCACCCTTGATGATGAGGTTGAGCGACTCGACCTTGCCCTCTTCGAGAGCCCGGGTGAAGTCCTCGAGCGAGATGCGCTTGCGGGCCTTCGCCAGCTGCGCGTTGCGCTCTGCGGCCTCGCGCTTCTCGGCGATCTGACGCGCGGTGCGGTCCTCTTCGGTGACGATGAAGACGTCACCGGCGCGGGGCACCGAGTTCAGACCCTGCACCTGCACGGGGCGCGACGGAGCGGCCTCGTCGACCGCCTCGCCGTTCTCGTCGATCATCGCGCGGACACGGCCGTACGCCGTGCCGGCGACGATCGCGTCGCCGACGCGGAGCGTTCCGGACTGGATGAGCACCGTGGCGACCGAACCGCGGCCCTTGTCGAGCTTGGCTTCGATCGCGACACCGCGCGCGGCCTTGTTCGGGTTCGCCGTGAGGTCCAGGCCCGCGTCGGCGGTGAGCAGCACCGCGTCGAGCAGGTCCTGGATGCCGGTGCCCTGACGGGCCGACACGTCGACGAACATGACGTCGCCGCCGTACTCCTCGGCGACCAGGCCGTACTCGGTCAGCTGCTGACGCACCTTGCCCGGGTTGGCCTCGGGCTTGTCGACCTTGTTGACCGCGACCACGATCGGCACGTTCGCCGCCTGGGCGTGGTTCAGGGCCTCCACCGTCTGCGGCATGATGCCGTCGTCGGCCGCGACCACGAGGATCGCGATGTCGGTGACCTGCGCACCACGGGCACGCATGGCGGTGAACGCCTCGTGACCGGGAGTGTCGATGAAGGTGATCGCGCGGTCGATGTCCTCGTGCTCGGTCCACACCTGGTACGCACCGATGTGCTGGGTGATGCCGCCGGCCTCGCCCTCGATGACGTTCGACTGGCGGATGGCGTCGAGCAGGCGCGTCTTACCGTGGTCGACGTGACCCATGACGGTGACCACCGGAGGACGGATCTCGAGGTCTTCCTCGTTCTCCTCCTCGGCCTCCTTCTCGAGGTCGAGACCGAAGCCCTCGAGGAGCTCCTTGTCCTCGTCCTCGGGCGAGACCATCTGGATCTTGTAGCCGAGCTCGTCGCCGAGGACCTCGAAGGTGGCCTCGTCGAGCGACTCGGTGGCCGTCGCCATCTCGCCCAGGTTGAACAGGATGGTCACGAGCGTGCCGGGCTGGACGTTGTAGCCCCTCAGCGCCTCGAGCTTGTCGGCGAAGTCCGAGATCGACGCGCCGCGGCGCAGGCGGATCGTCTCGCCGTTGCCCTTCTGGACGTTGACGCCGCCGACCTGCGGGGCATCCCGCATCTCGAACTCTTGGCGCTTCGCCCGACGCGACTTGCGCTGCTTGGACTTGCCGCCCCCCTTTCCGAACGCACCTGCGGTACCGCCGCCGGGGCCGCGACCGCGACCGCCGCCACCGGGACGACCGGCGAACCCGCCGCCGGGACCGCCCGGACGCTGGAAGCCGCCACCGCCGCCACCGGGACGACCGGCGCCGCCGGGACGCTGCTGGAACGGCGCGCCGGGACGACCGCCGCCACCGGGACGACCGCCGCCACCGGGGCGGGGAGCACCCGGACGCGGGGCGCCCGGACGGGGCGCCTGCGGACGGGGGATGTTGCCGGGGTTGGGGCGCTGGCCCATGCCCTGCGAGGACGCGAACGGGTTGTTGCCCGGACGCGGGCCCGAGGGGCGCTGGCCCATGCCCTGCGAGGAGGCGAAGGGGTTGTTGCCCGGACGCGGGGCGCCACCCGGACGGGGCGGCTGCGGCGTCGGAGCGCCGGCACCGGGCTTGGGGCCGGACTGACCGGGCTTGGGCGCCGACCCGCCGGGCTTGGGAGCGGCCTGGCCGGGCTTCGGTGCCGACGAGCCGGGCTTGCCGGTCGAGGGCTTGGGAGCGGCCTTGGCTTCCGGAGCAGCGGGCGCCGAGGCCGCCGCGCTGCGGGGCGCGGGCGCCGAGGTGTCGGCGGCCGCCTCGCGCGGGGCGGGTGCGGGTGCCGGGGTCGACGCGGCAGCGCCGGGCTTGGCGGCTGCTCCCGGCTTGGGAGCACCGGCGCCGGGACGAGCCGGTCCGGGGCGTGCGCCGGGGCGCGGCGCGGGCTTGGCTCCGCCCGCGGCGGGCGCAGCGGCGCCCGAGCCGTCGGACTGCAGGGCGGCGCGCAGCTTGCGGGCGACCGGGGGCTCGATGGTCGACGAGGGGCTCTTGACGAACTCGCCGAGCTCCTTCAGCTTCGCCAGAGCCACCTTGCTGTCGACGCCGAGCTCAGAGGCGATCTCGTGTACGCGTGGTTTTGCCACAATTCTCCTGTCTTGGGGGCCTACCCCAGGACAGGGCAGACCGTTAGTCGCGGACGGGTCTCATTTCGAGCCGTTCACTTTGTGTCCATAGCCGTTCAGCCGTTTCTCGATGGTCTGCGTGTCAAGTGGCCCTGACACACGCAATGCCCGCACGAACGCGCGGCGCCGCAGAGCGGTGTCCACGCACTCGTGTGTCTCGTGCACCCACGCGCCCCGTCCCGGCAACGTCGCCCGATCGTCGGGGACGAGAGCGGAATCGACGCAGACCACCCTGAGGAGGTCTGAGCGGGGGGCACGCGCGCGGCATCCGACGCACGTTCGTACGGGTTCCATGCTACACCTCGGGCCTGGGCATCCGGTCCACGCCGGGCCTGTCAGGACTCCAGGATGCTGTCGGGCTGGATGTCGATCTTGGCGCCGGTCAGCTTGGCGGCGAGGCGGGCGTTCTGGCCCTCCTTGCCGATGGCCAGCGACAGCTGGTAGTCGGGCACGAGCGCCCGCACGGCCTTGGTGGCCTGATCGAGCACGAAGCTGGAGGTGACCTTGGCGGGCGACAGCGCGTTGGCGACGAACTTCGCCAGCTCGGGGTCGTAGTCGACGATGTCGATCTTCTCGCCGCCGAGCTCCTCGGTGACGGCGCGGACGCGCCGGCCGAGTTCGCCGATGCACGCGCCCTTGGCGTTGATCGTGGGGTCGGTCGCCTTGACGGCGATCTTGGTGCGGTGACCGGCCTCGCGCGCGAGCGAGACGATCTCGACCAGTCCGGCGGGGATCTCGGGGACCTCCAGCGCGAAGAGCTTGCGCACCAGGCCGGGGTGCGTGCGCGAGACGGTGATGGAGGGGCCCTTGGCGCCCTTCGACACGCTCGTGACGTAGACGCGCACGCGCGACCCGTGCGCATAGTCCTCGCCCGGCACCTGCTCCTCGGGAGGAAGGATGGCCTCGACCGTTCCCAGGTCGACGTGGACCATGCGCGGGTTCGGTCCCTGCTGGATCACGCCGGCGACGATGTCGCCCTCCTTGCCGCGGAACTCACCGAGCACGGCGTCGTCGGCGATGTCGCGCAGACGCTGGCTGATGACCTGCTTCGCGGCGAACGCGGCGATCCGGCCGAAGTCGTCGGGCGTGGTCTCCTCTTCGCCGATGACCGCGCCGTCCTCGTCGAGCAGCGGCACGAAGATCGCGACGTGACCGGTCTTGCGGTCGACGGCGGCACGCGCACCATCGGGCAGATCCCCCTGGGGCGAACTGTGCTTGGCGTAGGCGGTGAGGATCGCCTGCTCGATGATGCGCACGAGTTCGTCGAGCGGGATCTCCTTCTCACGCTCGATCGTCTTGAGAAGTCCGAGATCGATGTCCACGCTTGCCTCCGTATTCAGCTCTCACCAGCGTGCCGTGCACGCCGGAACCCTACAAAGTTACCCGATGGCGCCTGGGTGCTCACGGTGAGGCGGCGAAGAAGGCGCAGCCGTCGGCGGGGGCGGGTCCGCCGGCGAGCAGATCGGCGCTGAAGTCGATCAGGGTCGGGAGCACGCGCGATCCCGGCATCATGACCCCGCGATGGTCGCTCCCCCGCTCGACGACCCAGCGCACGCGTGCGCCGTCGGCGCACGCGTCCTCGACGAACGCGCGCTGGATGGACGCCGGGATCACCTCGTCGTCGGTCCCCCACGCCACCAGGAGGGGCTGCTCCCATGGCCCGGTGGCGGCGTTCTCGGCGAGCCGTCGCCCGAGCGGACCGGTGGTCAGATCGCCGACGTACAGCGAGGTCTCCTCCGACACCCCCAGCGCGGCCAGCAGGCTCACCACCGCCCCGGGTTCGCTGGGGCAGCGTCGCGTCATCTCATCGACGATCGTGCTCGCGCCCGGCACGACGTAGTCGCCCAGCTCGACATCGGCGTAGGTCTGCGCGTACGGACCGAGCACCCACGAGATCAGGATCGCCAGCGTGGGGTCGGAATCCGCCACCGTCAGCTCGGAGGCGAGTCGGTGCGGGTCCGCGGCGGGAGCGAGGGCGGCCGTGCCCACCACGTCGAGCTGCGGCGCGTACTCCGCGGCGATCTGCGACGACCACAGTGCGGCGTGGCCGCCCTGCGAATGCCCCCAGACGACGACCTCGTCGCGCAGCCAGACGCCCTGCACCTGGTCGGCGGCGAGCACGGCATCCAGCGCCGACCGCGCCTCGCCGAGCCCGATCAGGTAGGGGTACACGCCCGGGGCGCCCTGGCCGGTGTAGTCGGGCGCGACCACGACCCATCCCCGGTCGAGCGCGTCCTCGAGGGCGGGAATGGCCCATTTCGTCGCCGAGTCGTCCCGGAGGCTCGGAGCGCAGCCCTGCGCGACGCCGGTGGTTCCGTGGTTCCACAGCACGACCGGCCGAGGCGTCCAGGTGACCTCCTCCGGCGAGATCACCAGCCCGCTCGCGACGGCCGGCGCGCCGTTCGCGTCCTGCGTCGTGTAGAGGATGCGGCGCACCGTGGCACCCTCGGGTGCGCGGCCGATGTAGTCGTCCGTGCGGATCAGCTGGCCGTGCCCCCCGGGGACGTCGGCGGGCGGATCGTAGAAGGCGTCGATGACGGGTGCGCCCTCGGCCAGCCAGTCGTTGATCCACCATGCACCGCCCGCCGCGGTGGCCACGACGATCGCCAGGGCGATGCGCCCGGCATCCGCCCATCTGCGCGCCGTGCGCGACGACGTCTCCCGCTCCGCCGCGTCGGGGAACGCCGTCGGTGCGCCGCTGGCGACGCCCCGGGCGCCGCGAACCGTGAACGAGACGCCGAGCACGAGCGTGCGGATGCCGAACACGACCGCCGCCACCAGGATGGTGGCATCCGGCCACGCGAGGGCCACGTATCCGAACACGATCTGCGCGACCCCCCAGGCGACGGCGAGCACCCGCTCGCTCAGCCGCACGCTGCGGACCGCGTCGCCGAACGACGCCAGACCGCCGAGCAGAAGCAGCACGGCGATCGCGCCCGGCATCAGGTCGAGGCTCCGGCCGAACCCGAACAGGATCGCCAGCCCCAGCGCGATCCAGCCCAGGCCCATCGCGCGCCCCCACCACGTGCCCGAGTGCGCGACGGTGAACTCGAAGATCCCCGACACCACGGCGCTCACACCGATGTAGAGCGCCAGCAGATACAGCGACGTGAGGGGCCGCGCGACGATGAGAAGGCCGACACACGTCATGACGAAGCCGACGAGCAGCACGACGCGAGGGTGCGCCCGACGCAGAAGCCACGGAAGCGCACTCCAGCGCAGGCGGCTGCCGGTCGACGGGCGTGCCATGCGGCCATCGTAGGGCCGCGGAAGCACGCCGGTCCCCACCGATCCGGGTCTGGTCATCGGCCCCGCACTGCCGCCATACTGGCGCCGTGGAAGCGGTGAACGACTGGCTCCTGACGTGGGGCGATCATCTGTGGACCTGGGCCGTGCTCCCCGT
This sequence comes from Microbacter sp. GSS18, assembly GCA_029319145.1. Lineage (NCBI taxonomy): Bacteria > Pseudomonadati > Bacteroidota > Bacteroidia > Bacteroidales > Porphyromonadaceae > Microbacter > Microbacter sp. GSS18. The sequence goes on from CP119753.1 coordinate 1,587,821, forward strand.
GGTGGTCCTGCTCGGGCTGTACTTCACGATCCGGTCGGGCGTCGTGCAGGTCCGGCTCATCCCCGAGATGTTCCGCACACTCACCGACAAGACCCCGCGCGACGAAAGCGGGGAGCCGCAGTCGGTGTCGGCGTTCCAGGCGTTCACGATCTCGGCGGCCTCGCGCGTCGGCGTCGGCAACATCGCCGGCGTGGGCACCGCGATCGCGATCGGCGGGCCGGGCGCGGTCTTCTGGATGTGGCTGATGGCCTTCGTCGGCGGCGCGTCGGCGTTCATCGAGTCCTCGCTCGCGCAGCTGTTCAAGACGCGCGACGCCGACGGCTTCCGCGGCGGCCCGGCGTACTACATGGAGCGCGGCCTGGGCGCGCGGTGGATGGGCATCCTGTTCGCGGTGATCCTCATCATCTGCTTCCCCATCGCCTTCAGCTCGCTGCAGGCCAACACCATCCAGGCGACGATCTCGGGGAGCTTCGGCGACGATGCCGCCGCGTGGCTTCCGTGGGCGATCGGCGTCTCGCTCGCGGTGCTGATGGCCCTCGTGATCTTCGGGGGCGTGCGGCGCATCGCGCACGTGACGCAGGCGCTCGTTCCGGCGATGGCCCTGCTGTATCTGCTTCTCGGACTCGTCATCGTCGCGATGCACATCGACCGGCTGCCCGAGGTGTTCGCGACGATCTTCACGCAGGCGTTCGGCCCGAACGAGGTCGTCGGCGCGACCCTCGGCTACATCATCCTCACGGGCGTCAAGCGCGGCATGTTCTCCAATGAGGCAGGACTGGGCTCGGCCCCCAACGCGGGAGCGAGCGCGGCGGTCACCCATCCCGTCAAGCAGGGTCTCGTGCAGACGCTCGGGGTCTACTTCGACACGTTCCTGGTCTGCACGATCACGGCGTTCATCGTGCTGGTCTCGGTGCCGGATCTGGCGAACGCCGAGCGAGGAATCAGCCTCACCCAGGGCGCGATCTCGAGCACGCTCGGCGAGTGGTCGAACATTCTGCTGAGCATCGTGATCTTCCTGCTGGCCTTCAGCTCGATCCTCGGGAACTACTACTACGGCGAGTCGAACATCGAGTTCATCACTCCCCGACGCGGCGTCCTGACCGGCTTCCGGATCGTCGCGGTCCTGGCCGTGCTCGCGGGCGCTGTGGTCTCGGCGGATGTCGTGTGGAACTTCGCGGACGGGGCCATGGGCTTCATGGCGCTCGTGAACCTGTGGCGATCGGCCTGCTGTCCGGGATCGCGTTCCGGCTGCTCAGGGACTACACGCAGCAGCGGCGCGAGGGCCGCGACCCCGTGTTCACCCGCGACCGGCTCCCCGGCGTGGCGCGCATCGAGGTGTGGGAGGACGAGCTGTCCGTCACCGGTCCTCTGGACCTGCCGACCAAGCGCCACCAGGCCGACAAGCACCGCGACCACCTGCACCACGCCCCGCACAGCGAGGAGTGAATCCGGCCCGCGTGGACAGCTGACACGCCGGGGGCCCACTGCGCACGGCGCTCCTGCGCTAGCGTGAGCGACAGCCATCATCGTCGATGGCTCACCGCCGCTCGGTGCCCGACCGACGGCAGGCGCAGATTCTCGTGGAGCGGGAGGATCGTCACCGATGACCGGAGTCACTCGACGGACCGTCGTGAGAGGCGGAGCGTGGGTCGTGCCCGCCATCGCGGTCGGCGTCTCCGCTCCCGCCATGGCGGCCAGCCCGACAGGCCCGGTCATCCCGGACCTCCAGATCGTCCCCGAAGCCAGCTTCACGTGCTGCAGCGGCACACCCATGGACATGCAGCTCGTTCTGCAGTTCACGAATCCTTCCACAGGCACGGTCGTGCCCGGCTCCCGATGGTGCGTCGACCAGATCCAGCTGGACACGAACAACAATCCGATCGTCTGGGTAGGACAGTTCTGCGGTGAGGTGGGCGGGCTGCCGGTGGGACCGGTCATCATCTGCGACACGCCGGAATGCACCACCAGCCTGATCGCGCGCATCTATCGGGAGGGAACCACCGACTATCAGCTCGTGGCGATCGCGGGACAGGACTTGCCGCAAGGCACCGGCTGCGGATGCTCGTCTTGACCAGGCGCCCAGCGTGCGAGCGTCGGGACGACCGAGGCACCTCGGCATGACCGCGTGGCCGCGGCTAGCTGACCGCATTCGCGCCGTCAAGCCCTCGGTCGCCGCATCCGGGCGGACTCTATCGTGAGCGCATGACATCGACGCACAAGCACGTCGCGCGAAAGGCCGAGTCCACACCCGCCTTCCGCGCCCTCGCCCGTGTCGGCTTCGCCGCCAACGGCGTCGTCCACATCCTGATCGGCGCGATCGCGTTCGCCGTCGCCTTCGGCGGCGGCGGCGAGAGCGACCAGTCCGGCGCGATGACGGCCATCGCGCAGGCCCCGCTCGGATTCGTCCTGCTGTGGGTGCTCACGATCGGGCTGCTCGCCCTCACGGTGTGGTACATCGTCGAAGGAGTCCTCGCCCGCGGTGACGGGACGTCGAAGTGGGGCGAGCGGCTGGCCTCGTGGGGACGCGCGATCGCCTATCTCTCCCTGGGCATCGTCGCGCTGACCTTCGCGCTGGGCGGGTCGAGCGACAGCGAGGAGAGCACCGAGAGCACGACCTCGGGCATTCTGCAGCTGCCCGGTGGCCCGTTCATCGTCGGCGCCGCGGGGGTCGGGGTTCTCGCGATCGCCGGGTACTTCGTCTTCAAGGGCGTGACCCGCAAGTTCGAGGAGCAGATCTCGATGCCCGGCGGAACCATCAGCACCGGCGTGCGCGCACTCGGCACGGTCGGGTACGTCGCGAAGGGCATCGCGCTGGGCGTCATCGGCGTGCTCCTGATCGTCGCCGCCGTCCAGCTCGACCCCGAGAAGGCCGCCGGCTTCGACGGCGCTCTCAAGACGCTTCTCGGCCTGCCGTTCGGCCCGTGGCTGGTGGCGATCATCGGCGCCGGGCTCATCGCCTACGGCGTCTACCAGTTCGCGCGCGCCCGATACGCGAAGCTCTGACGCAGCCGGCGGCGCCCTCGCCGCGACCGGCGGGAACAGGAGTTCTCGCGCGGACAGGAAAGATCCCGCGGAATCGTCCTGATTCCACGGGATCTCCTGTTTCGGCGGGGCGCCGCTATGCCGTGAGCACCGCGACGGCCTCGCCGGCGGCGACCGTCTGGCGGTCGCCCGTGCGGCGGTCCCACACCTCGACCTGGCCGTCGGCGGCGCCGCGGCCGACGATGAGGATCCTGGGAACGCCGATGAGCTCTGCGTCGCCGAACTTCACGCCGGGCGACACCTTCGGCCGGTCGTCGAACATGACGTCCATGCCCGCCGCCTCGAGGTCGGCCGACAGCTTCTCGGCGAGCTCGAACGCGACCGCGTCCTTGCCCGTCGCGACGATGTGCACGTCGAACGGCGCGACGGATGCCGGCCACACCAGGCCCTTGGCGTCGTTGTTGAGCTCGGCGATGATCGCGAGGATGCGGGTGACCCCGATGCCGTACGAGCCCATCGTGACGGTGACGAGCTTGCCGTTCTCATCGAGGACCTTCAGCCCCAGCGCCTCGGCGTACTTGCGGCCGAGCTGGAAGACGTGGCCGATCTCCATGCCGCGCGCGAGGTGCACCGGACCCGAGCCGTCGGGTGCCGGGTCGCCCTCGGCGACGTTCGCGACCTCGACGAAGCCGTCGGCGGCGAAGTCGCGGCCGGCGACCAGCGAGTGCACGTGCTTCTGGTCGATGTTGGCGCCGGTCACCCACGCGGTCCCCTCGACGACTCGGGGGTCGAGCAGATAGCGGATGCCGGTGGCCGACTCCTCGCCGAGGATCGCGCCCTGCTCGGACCACGGGCCGATGTAGCCCTTGACCAGCAGCGGGTGCTTCTCGAAGTCCTCGGGCGTCGCCGCCTCGACGGTCGCCGGGGCGAAGGCGACCTCGGCGCGCTTGTCGTCGACGTCGCGGTCGCCGGGGACGCCGACGATGACGAGCTCGCGCGTGCCGTCGAGGTGGGTGAGGGCCAGCACGACGTTCTTGAGCGTGTGCGCGGCGTTCCACTCCGTCGCGCCGTCGGTCGCCGGGCCCGCGATTCCGGGTGCCGGGGCGTCGAGGTGCGCATTGCAGTGGTCGACGAGCGTCTGGATCGTCGGCGTGTTCGGCGAATCGAAGATCACCGGCGCCGGCAGGCCGTCCAGGACGATCGGCGCGGGGACCGTCGTCTCGTACGCCTCGACGTTCGCGGCGTAGCCGCCCTCGGATCGCACGAAGGTGTCCTCGCCGACGGCGGTCGGGTGCAGGAACTCCTCGCTGCGCGAGCCGCCCATGGCTCCGGCATCCGCCTGCACGATGACGTACTCCAGGCCCAGGCGCTGGAAGATGCGCTCGTACGCGTCGCGCTGCGCCATGTAGCTCTCGTCGAGCCCCGCATCGGTGTAGTCGAACGAGTAGGCGTCCTTCATCGTGAACTCGCGGCCGCGCAGCAGGCCTGCGCGGGGACGCGCCTCGTCGCGGTACTTGTCCTGGATCTGGTAGATCGACAGCGGCAGGTCCTTGTACGACGAGTACAGATCCTTCACCAGCAGCGTGAAGACCTCCTCGTGCGTGGGCGCGAGCAGGTAGTCGGCGCCCTTGCGGTCGTGCAGGCGGAAGATGCCGTCGCCGTACTCCTCCCACCGGCCGGTCGCCTCGTAGGGCTCGCGCGGCAGGAGGGCCGGGAAGTGCACCTCGTAGGCGCCGGCCGCGCTCATCTCCTCGCGGATGATCTGCTCGACCTTGCCCTTGACCTTCAGGCCCAGCGGCAGCCACGCGAAGATTCCCGGCGCCTGACGCCGGATGTAGCCGGCGCGCACGAGCAGCCGGTGGCTCGTGACCTCGGCGTCGGCGGGGTCTTCACGGAGCGTGCGGACGAAGTAGTGCGAAAGACGGGTGACCACGAGGGACAAGTCTAGGCGCGCGGATGCCGGGCGACCGGCGATCAGTCGATCGCGGGCATCCTCATCGGGTCTGCCGCGTCGTCTCAGTCGCCGATCAGCATCGGCACCGACGGCGCTCCCGTCGCCTGCTCGACCGCCGCGGCCGAGGCGGCCGCAGGGCTCGCCTCGGCGGAGGCCCATCCCCCCAGCAGCATGACGGCGACGGCGAGGGCGAAGGGGACACGGAAACGACGGCGCATGGGCTTGACCCTAGAGCACGCGCCCCAGCACCCCGCGCATCCTGTGGACAGCCGACTTGACGCGTCGCTCTCTTGCGTGTGCAATATATTGCATGCCGATTCCGCCCGAGATGCTCGCGCCGCGCCCGCTGCTGCGCGACGAGGTGTTCGCACGCCTGCGCGACGCGATCGTCGACGGCACACTCGCCCCCGGCGAGCAGCTGCGCGACGGTGACGTCGCGGTCTGGCTCGGCGTCAGCCGCACTCCGGTCCGCGAGGCGCTGCTCGAACTGGGCCGCGCGGGGCTCGTGCGGGCGCTCCCCGGCCGATCGACGGTGGTGGCGCCCCTCGAGGAGCGGAGTCTGCGCGACGCCCAGGCCGTGGTCGCGGCGATGCACCGCCTCGCCGTCCAGCAGGCGGTGCCGCTGATGACGGCCGCCGATCTCGAGCGCATGCGCGAGGCGAACGCGCGCTTCGCCGCCGCGCAGGAGGCCGGCGACGCCGACGCGGCCCTCGCGGCCGACGAGGACTTCCACGCCGTCGCCCTCGATGCGTGCGGCAATGCCGCGGCGCGCGCCGTCATCGCGCAGTACGAGCCGGTCCTGCACCGCGCCGAGCGGCTGCGCTTCGCGTCGGTCGAAGGCCGCGACTCCATCGCGCGGCATGCGCGGCTGATCGACCTGTGCGCCGCCGGCGACGCCGACGGGGCGGCGTCCGTCGCCGAGCAGACCTGGCAGTCCCTCACCGTCGAGGCGCCCGGAACAGAAGACACCGAGCCCCGACCCGAGGAGACCCCGTGAAGCTCGAAGAGTTCCCCCGCCACCCGCTGACCTTCGGGCCCAGCCCCCTGCAGCACCTCAAGCGCCTCACCCAGCACCTGGGTGGCGCCCAGATCTGGGCCAAGCGCGAGGACGTCTCGAGCGGACTGGCGTACGGCGGCAACAAGGTGCGCAAGCTCGAGTACATCGTGCCGGATGTCCTCGCCTCGGGCGCCGACACCCTCGTCTCGATCGGCGGCTACCAGTCCAACCACACCCGCCAGGTCGCCGCGGTCGCCGCCCACCTGGGTCTGAAGGCGCGCCTGGTGCAGGAGAAGTGGGTGCCGTGGGATGACCCCACCAACGACAAGGTCGGCAACATCCTGCTCTCGCGCATGATGGGCGCGGACTCGCGCCTGGACGACCACGGATTCGACATCGGCATCCGCGACTCGTGGAAGGACGCGCTGCGCGAGGTCGAGGAGGCCGGCGGCACGCCGTATCCGATCCCCGCCGGCGCCTCGGAGCACCCGCTGGGCGGCCTCGGGTTCGCGAACTGGGCGTTCGAGGTCGCCGAGCAGGAGACCGCCCTCGGGATCACCTTCGACACCATCGTGGTGTGCACCGTGACCGGCTCCACCCACGCCGGGATGATCGCCGGCTTCGCCGCCCTCGAGGACCTCACCGGCGTCAAGCGCCGCGTGATCGGCATCGACGCGTCGGCGACGCTGGAGAAGACCCGCGACCAGGTGGCGCGCATCGCCCGGAACACCGCCTCGCTGATCGAGCTCGGCCGCGACCTGCGCGACGACGAGATCCAGGTGCTCGAGGGCTGGGCGGGCGACCTCTACGGTATCCCGGTCGAATCCACCATGGACGCCATGGCCCTCGGCGCGCAGCTGGAGGCGATGATCACCGACCCGGTGTATGAGGGCAAGTCCCTCGCCGGCCTCATCGACCTCGTGAAGAGCCGCGACATCCCCGCGGACTCGAACGTGCTCTACGCCCACCTGGGCGGCCAGCCCGCGATCAACGCGTACCACTCGCTCTGGTCGTAGGACAGCGGGTCGGGCGCCCTGCACGGGACGCCCGACCCGTCAAGGCGTTGGTGCCCGCCACGGCCATGTGGCAAGTTGGGGACGTACCCGGACCCACGACACCAGTCTCGCCGCCGCACGCCTGAATGTGAGGGAGCCCGCATGACCGCCTCCGCCGAGCCGGCACCGTACACGTCGTCGATCCCGATCCTGACCCAGCAGCCGTTTCCCGACACCCCCGGCAGGCCGGCGCCGGAGTGGTTCAAGACCGCGGTGTTCTACGAGGTGCTCGTGCGCTCGTTCAAGGACCACGACGGCGACGGCACCGGCGACCTGCGGGGTCTGATCGACAAGCTCGACTACCTGGAGTGGCTCGGGGTCGACTGCCTGTGGCTCCCGCCGTTCTTCCCGTCGCCGCTGCGGGACGGCGGGTACGACGTGTCCGACTACACCGGGATCCTGCCGGAGCTCGGCACGACCGACGACTTCCAGGAGTTCCTCGACCAGGCGCACGTTCGCGGCATCCGCGTGATCATCGACTTCGTCATGAACCACACCAGCGACGCGCATCCGTGGTTCCAGGCCAGCCGCAGCGACCCGGAGGGTCCGTACGGCGACTTCTACGTGTGGAGCGACACCGACGAGCTGTACGAGGACGCCCGCATCATCTTCGTCGACACCGAGCCGAGCAACTGGACCTGGGATCCGGTCAGGCAGCAGTACTTCTGGCACCGGTTCTTCTCGCACCAGCCGGATCTGAACTTCGACAATCCGAAGGTGCACGACGCGATGCTCGACGCCATGCGGTTCTGGCTCGACATGGGACTGGACGGATTCCGCCTGGACGCCGTGCCGTACCTGTACGAGCGCCCCGGCACCAACGGCGAGAACCTGCCCGAGACCCACGAGTTCCTCAGGAAGGTGCGACGCATCGTCGACGAGGAGTACCCGGGTCGCGTACTGCTGGCCGAGGCGAACCAGTGGCCGGCCGACGTCGTCGACTACTTCGGCGACCCCGAGGTGGGCGGCGACGAATGCCACATGTGCTTCCACTTCCCGGTGATGCCGCGCATCTTCATGGCGGTCCGGCGGGAATCGCGCTACCCGATCAGCGAGATCCTCGCCGACACGCCGTCGATCCCCGCGGGATGCCAGTGGGGCATCTTCCTGCGCAACCACGACGAGCTCACCCTCGAGATGGTCACCGATGAGGATCGGGACTACATGTGGAACGAGTACGCGCACGATCCGCGCATGAAGGCGAACATCGGCATCCGGCGGCGCCTCGCCCCGCTCCTGGACAACGACATCGACCGCATCGAGCTGTTCACCGCGCTGCTGCTGTCGCTGCCCGGCTCACCCGTCCTCTACTACGGCGATGAGATCGGCATGGGCGACAACATCTGGCTCGGCGACCGCGACGGCGTGCGCACGCCCATGCAGTGGACCTCGGACCGCAATGCCGGGTTCTCGACCGCCAACCCCGGCAGGCTCGCGCTGCCCATCGTGCAGGATCCCGTGCACGGGTATCTCGCCGTCAACGTCGAGGCGCAGATGGAGAACCGGTCGTCGCTGCTGCAGTGGACCCGCCAGATGATCCACGCGCGCAAGCGGCACCCGGCGTTCGGGCTGGGCAGCTTCAACGACCTCGGCGGGTCGAATCCATCGGTGCTGACGTACTCGCGCGAGCACACGAACGAGGACGGCACCGTCGACGTCATCGTGTGCGTCAACAATCTCTCGCAGTTCCCCCAGCCCGTCGAGCTGGACCTGCGGCGATTCGAGGGGCTCGTGCCCGTCGAACTCATCGGCGGGGTCCCGTTCCCCCGCATCGGCGAGCTGCCGTACCTGCTGACACTCGGCGGGCACGGATTCCTCTGGTTCCAGCTGCACGAACCGGCCGAGGATTCAGAAGAGATGGGGCTGCTGTGACCGCGATCGATCCTGCTCTCCTGGAGGGCTACCTGCTGCGCACCCGCTGGTTCGGCGGCAAGGGCCGACCGTTCGAGGTATCGCACGTTCGCACCCTCGCCGAGCTCTCCGCCGGCGCGGCGGGCCCGGACGTCACCGTGTACCTCATCACGGTCGACTACTCCGATGAGGAGGGCGGAAGGGAGCTCTACCAGGTACCTCTCGCCGTCTACGGCGACATCGAGGAGCGGGTCGGGCACGCCTATGTCGGCCCCCTCGAGACCGACACCGGGGTGCGCCACCTCTACGACGCCGTCCACGACCGGGACGCCATGGCGCTGTGGCTCGAAGGCTTCATCGCGGCCGAGCGCGACGGGTCCGCAGACGTCGGCGGCCTGCGCTTCCGCCGGGTCTCCGGCGGCCAGGCACTGGACCCCACGCTCCGGTCCTCGGCGATGACCGGCGAGCAGTCGAACTCGTCCGCACGCTTCGACGACACCGCCATCATGAAGGTCTTCCGCAAGGTGAGCCCGGGGATCAACCCCGACATCGAGATCCATGAGGAGCTTACGCGCGGCGGCTCGCCGCACATCGCCGAGCTGTTCGGCTGGATCGAGGCGGACCTCGACGGCGAAGTGCTCCACCTGGCCATGCTGCAGGAGTTCCTGCGCACGGCGACCGACGGGTTCGAGCTGGCGGTCGGGAGCGTGCGCACGGTGCTCGTCGACCCGACCCAGAGCCTCGCCGGCTCCGGCGGCGACTTCGCCGGAGAGGCGGCGCGCCTGGGCGAGGCGCTCGCCGAGGTCCACGCCCTGCTGCGCGCGCGCTTCCCCGCGGAGCGGCGCGGGGCCGAGGCCGCCGCCGAGCTCGCGGAGGCGATGTCGCGGCGCCTCGATCGTGCGATCCGCACGGCCCCCGAGCTCGAGCCATACGCCGAGCGGCTCCGCGCCGTGTACGCGGAGGTCGCGGCGCTCGACGGACTGGACGTGCAGCGCGTCCACGGCGACCTGCACCTCGGGCAGACGCTGCGGACCGCTCACGGCTGGCGGATCGTCGACTTCGAGGGCGAGCCGGGACGGCCGTTCGACGAGCGGGCCCTGCCCGATTCGCCATGGCGCGACGTCGCGGGCCTGCTGCGCTCGTTCGACTACGCACCCGGCGTCATCGAGATGTCGATGGCGGCGCCGGGCGAGGACGCCGCGGGCGACGAGGAGAGCCAGCGCGCGGAGCGCTCTCAGGAGTGGTCGCAGAGCGCCCGCACCGCCTTCCTCGACGCGTACGTCGCGGCGTTGAGCGCCGCCGAAGACGAGGAAGACGTCTTCGCGCGCGAGCAGCGCGTGCTGCTGGACGCGTACGTGGCCGACAAGGCCGTGTACGAGGTCGTGTACGAGAAGCGCAACCGCCCGACGTGGACGGGGATCCCGCTGGCCACGCTCGAGCGGATCGGCGCTGACTGAGGTGCTGACCACCCGCCCCGAACCGTCGGCGGCCGGCCGCCCGGCGCCGCGGACGGCATCGGCGCACCCCCTACACTGACCACGTGCCCGCCCGTCGTCCACGACTCGTCTCCGTTGCGAGTGAGGAACTCGAGCACGCGTTCGCCGAGATCCGGCGGACGCTGTCGCTGCCCGGGGAGTATCCGGCCGAGGCGGTGGCGGAGGCCGAGCGCGCCGCGCGCACGGTGCCGGTCGACCCGGCGGCGTCGGGCCTGGCCGATCTGCGCGACATCGAGTTCCTCACGATCGACCCCGACGGGTCCACGGACCTCGACCAGGCGCTGCATCTGGAGAGGACGCCGTCCGGCGGCGGCGTGCTGCACTACGCCATCGCGGACATCCCCGCCTTCGTCGAACCCGGCGGCGACCTGGACGCCGAGACGCGCCGGCGCGGCCAGACGCTCTACGCCGCCGACGGCAGCATCCCGCTGCATCCGCACGCCATCGGCCAGGACGCCGCGTCGCTGCTGGCCGGACGCGACCGACGGGCGTACGTCTGGCGGTTCGAGCTCGACGACGGTGCACGCCCGCTCGCGACCACGCTGACACGAGCGGTCATCCGCTCCCGGCGGCAGTGGAGCTACGCCGAAGCGCAGGCGGCGTTCGACGACGGCTCGGCGCCGCCCAGCATCGCCGAGCTGTCGTGGTTCGGGCACGCTCGCCGGGATCGCGAGAGCGAGCGCGGGGGCGCGAGCCTGAACATCCCCGAAGTCGAGATCGAGGTCGAAGACGGCGGCTACCGCCTGCGGCACCGCGCCATCCGGCCGGTCGAGGCGTGGAATGCGCAGGTGTCGCTGCTGACCGGCATGGCGGCGGCGCGCATCATGCTCGACGGTGGCGTGGGGATCCTGCGCACCATGCCCGCCGCCGAGCCCGACGACATGGCCGCGTTCCGTGCGAAGACCGTCGCCATCGGCATCCCGTGGCGCTTCGGCACCCCCTACGGCGACTACCTCGGCTCGCTCCCCGGCGCGGATGCCTCGGCCCTCGCGATCAAGGACGCGGCGGGTGCGCTCTTCCGCGGCGCCGGTTACGTCGCGTTCGACGGCGAACCACCGGCCGATCCGGTGCAGGCCGCGGTCGGGGCGCCGTACGCGCACACCACCGCCCCCATCCGGCGCCTCATCGACCGCTGGTCGCTCGTCATCTGCGAAGCGCTCGCCAACGGACGCGAGGTTCCCGGCTGGGCCCGCGAGAGCCTGCCGCAGCTGCCGAAGCTGATGGGGCGCGCGATCGAGCGCGCGAACCGGCTCGAGAACGCCTCGGTCGACCGCGTCGAGGCCGCCGTGCTCAAGGGCCACGAGGGCGAGATCTTCCGGGGCACCGTGCTCGGCGCCCGCGACGACGGGGCGCGCGTGCAGCTGTCGCGCCCGCCGTCGGCGATCAAGGTCCCGGGGCTCGACGCGCCCGCCGGCTCGCCGGTGAGGGTGCGGCTCACGTCCGCGGACGTGTCGACCGGCGAGGTCGCGTTCGCCCCGGTCGACGCCTGACCGTCCGGGCGGGCGCGGTCGCCGAACGTCGGAGAAGCCCGTATCCGCCGGACGATTCGGTCAGGATCGCCCGACGGATACACGGCTTCTCCGACGGACGAGGGCGGCATCCGCCGTCCAGAACGACGAGCGGATGCCGCCGAGCTCGTCAGTACACCGACGCGTACAGCTCCTGGATCTGAGCGACGGTGACGTCGCGGGGATTGCCCCCGCAGCACACGTCGTCGAAGGCGGCCTGTGCGAGCGCCGGCAGATCCTCCTCCTTCGCGCCGACGGCGCGCAGGCTCGTCGGGCTGTGCAGGTCGTCCACCAGCTGCGCCACCGAATCCACGGCGGCCGCGCGCGCCTCCTCGAGCGACAGCGCCTGGGCGCCCTCGACGCCGAAGGCCTCGGCGATGTTGCGGAACTTCTCCCCCGTCGCCTCGGCGTTGAACGCCATCACCGGGGCGAGCAGGATGCCGTTGGCCACACCGTGCGGGGCCGAGTAGAAGCCGCCCAGCGGGTGCGCCATGGCGTGCACGAGGCCGAGGCCGACATTCGAGTAGCCCATGCCCGCGATGTACTGCGCGATCGACATCTCCTCCATCGCCGCGGCGTCTCCGGCGACCGCCTTGCGCAGCGAGCGCGCGATCATCTGGATCGCCGTGAGGTGGAACATGTCCGACATCTGCCACGCGGCGGCGGTCGTGTATCCCTCGATCGCGTGAGTGAGGGCGTCGAGACCCGTCGCGGCCTTCAGTGCCGTCGGGGCGCCCGCCATCATGTCGGGGTCGACCACGGCGAGCACCGGAATGTCGTGCGCGTCCACGCACACGAACTTGCGGTGGTGCTCGGCATCCGTGATGACGTAGTTGATGGTGGTCTCGGATGCCGTCCCCGCCGTCGTCGGCACCGCGATGATCGGCACCGACGGGTTCTTGGTCGGCGCGACGCCCTCGAGCGAGCGCACGTCGGCGAACTCCGGATTGGCGGTGATGATGCCGATCGCCTTGCACGTGTCCTGCGGCGACCCGCCGCCGATCGCGATGAGGACGTCCGAGCCGGATGCCGCGAACGCCGCGACACCGGCCTGGACGTTCTCGATGGTGGGGTTGGGCACGACGTCGGAGTACACCTCGTAGGCGAACTCGGCCTCGTCGAGCAGCGCCGTGACCTTGTCGACGGTGCCGGTGGAGAGCAGGCCCGGGTCGGTGACGACGAACGCCTTCTCGAAGCCGCGCCGGGCGAGTTCGTCCGGGATGACCGAGATGGCGCCTGCGCCGAAGTAGGCCGTTTGATTCCAAATCATGCGGTTGACCATGACGCCAGCATACGCCTGTGGTCAGACCACATGGGGAACTTTGTCGGGGTCATACGAAGCGAAGCACTTCGACGCCGCCGGGGATTGGAACGATTCACAGTCGCCATGACCAGGGGCGCCGTTGCGACGACGAACATGGGCTGGCGTCCGATCCAGCGCGCCAGGCGGTCGTCGATCGCGTCGAAGGTGCCGCCCATGGCGCGAGTCCAGGGCCGCCGCAGCGCGGACGGTCCGCCTACGCTGGACGGATGCGCACCGCCCTGCTGACCGGATTCGAGCCCTTCGGCGGCGACGCCGTGAACCCTTCCGGCGAGGCGGTGCGGGTCGCCGCCTCCGGATGGGAGGGGCCGGAGGTGCTCATGACCGAGATCCTGCCGGTCACCTTCGCCGGCGCGGCCGCACGCGTGCGCGCGCTCATCGCCGAGCACGAGCCCGAGGTCGTCGTGATGGCGGGGCTCGCCGGAGGGCGGGCGGCCATCACGCCCGAGCGGGTCGCGATCAACCTCGCCGACGCGCGGATCCCCGACAATGACGGCATGCGACCCGTCGACGAGGCGAGTGTTCCCGGCGGCCCGGCCGCGCACTTCGCGGGACTGCCGGTGAAGGCGATCACGGCCGCGATCACGGCCACCGGGATCCCGGCATCTGTCTCGCACAGCGCCGGCACGTTCGTCTGCAACCACGTCTTCTACGTCGCCGCCCACGAGGCCGCGACGCGCCGCGACATGCGCGCCGGTTTCATCCACGTCCCGTGGGCGGCAGGTCAGGCACCCGGCGGCGAGCCCGAGCTGCCTCTCGCAGACATCGCCCGCGCGCTGCACATCGCCGTGCGCACGTCGCTGGACACGCGCGTCGACGTGCGCACCGCCGGCGGCGCGATCAGCTGAGACGCGGCGCCTGCCGACGGCGCGATCAGCTGACACGCGGCGCCTGCCGCCGAACCACGTCGGGCGCGAGCCGCCCCTTTCACCGCGCTTCGGATGGGGATGGCTCACGGAAAGAGGGCTCCTCCGGCGAGGGATGCGGCGGCCGTCGGAGGCTCGAGCGGCACGGCATCCTTCCTTTGCGCAGAAATTCTGTCGATCTTCCGGCCGGATATGGACAGAAGACGGTGATTCCTTGGCACACAGTGGAGTCAAGCGACCGCCACGGGGCCCCCGAAGGACCCCCACGACGAAGGAATCACCATGACTGCGTACCAAGACGACATCGACGCCATCCAGGCGCTCAAGGAGCAGCACGGCTCGACCTGGGATGCCGTCGACCCCGAGTCCGTCGCCCGCATGCGCGCGCAGAACCGCTTCAAGACGGGACTCGAGATCGCCCAGTACACGGCCGACATCATGCGCCGCGACATGGACGAGTACGACGCCGACTCGTCCGTCTACACGCAGTCGCTGGGCGTGTGGCACGGCTTCATCGGCCAGCAGAAGATGATCTCGATCAAGAAGCACCTGAAGTCGACGAACAAGCGCTACCTGTACCTCTCCGGGTGGATGGTCGCCGCTCTCCGCTCCGAGTTCGGGCCGCTCCCCGACCAGTCGATGCACGAGAAGACGGCCGTCCCGGCCCTGATCGAGGAGCTCTACACGTTCCTTCGCCAGGCGGACGCCCGTGAGCTCGACCTGCTGTTCACGCAGCTCGACAACGCGCGCCTGGCCGGCGACGAGACGGCGGTGGAGTTCATCCAGTCGCAGATCGACACCTACGAGACGCACGTCGTCCCGATCATCGCCGACATCGACGCGGGCTTCGGCAACCCCGAGGCGACGTACCTCCTCGCCAAGAAGATGATCGAGGCGGGCGCGTGCGCCATCCAGATCGAGAACCAGGTGTCGGACGAGAAGCAGTGCGGTCACCAGGACGGCAAGGTGACGGTGCCGCACGAGGACTTCCTCGCGAAGATCGCCGCCGTCCGCTATGCGTTCCTCGAGCTCGGCATCGACAACGGCATCATCGTGGCGCGCACCGACTCGCTCGGCGCCGGCCTGACGCAGAAGATCGCCGTCACGAGCACGCCGGGCGACCTGGGCGACCAGTACAACGCGTTCCTCGACGTCGAGGAGATCTCGGACGACGACCTCGGCAACGGCGATGTCGTCATCAAGCGCGACGGCAAGCTGATGCGCCCGAAGCGTCTGGCCAGCAACCTCTACCGGTTCCGCCCCGGCACCGGCGAGGCGCGCTGCGTGCTCGACTGCATCACGTCGCTGCGCAACGGCGCGGACCTGCTGTGGATCGAGACCGAGAAGCCCCACGTGGCGCAGATCGCCGGCATGGTCGACGAGATCCGCAAGGAGATCCCGAACGCCAAGCTCGTCTACAACAACAGCCCGTCGTTCAACTGGACCCTGAACTTCCGCCAGCAGGCCTACGACCTGCTCGTGGAGCAGGGGGCGGACGTGTCGGCTTACAAGCGCGACGAGCTCATGAGCGCCGAGTACGACGACACCGAGCTCGGCCGGCTCGCGGACGAGAAGATCCGCTCGTTCCAGAAGGACGGCTCGGCACGCGCAGGCATCTTCCACCACCTCATCACGCTGCCGACGTACCACACGGCCGCCCTGTCGACCGACGATCTCGCGAAGGGCTACTTCGCCGACGAGGGCATGCTCGCCTACGTCAAGGGCGTGCAGCGCCGCGAGATCCGCGAGGGCATCGCGACCGTGAAGCACCAGAACATGGCCGGGTCCGACATCGGTGACAACCACAAGGAGTACTTCGCCGGCGACGCCGCCCTCAAGGCCGGCGGCAAGGACAACACGATGAACCAGTTCAGCTGAGTCCACCGAACGCCCGATGTGGGGTCGCTGCTCCGGCAGCGGCCCCTTTCGTCGTGCCGCAGAGCGGCGCCTTCGGGGTCACGCTGTCTCGCGGGCGCACACGATCGATCGGAAGCTCGGAGGTCCGCTGGGATCTCGGACTCGCGTCGCGCACGCATCCGATTCTCGGCACGGTCTCCGAGATCCGGAACCGGCGCGTCAGCTGGTGACGACCTGCGCCGTGCCCACCGCGGCGTCGGGGCCCATCTCGTCCGCGATGCGGTTGGCCTCGTCGATGAGGGTCTGCACGATCTCCTCCTCGGGGACCGTCTTGATGACCTGCCCCTTCACGAAGATCTGGCCCTTGCCGTTGCCGCTGGCCACGCCCAGGTCGGCGTCGCGCGCCTCACCGGGACCGTTGACGACGCAGCCCATGACGGCGACGCGCAGCGGGACGGTCATGTCCTTCAGGCCCTCGGTGACGTTGTCGGCGAGCGAGTAGACGTCGACCTGGGCTCGTCCGCACGAGGGGCACGAGACGATCTCGAGCTTGCGCTCGCGCAGGTTCAGAGACTGCAGGATCTGGTGGCCGACCTTGACCTCTTCGGCCGGCGGCGCAGACAGCGACACGCGGATCGTGTCGCCGATGCCCTCGGCGAGCAGGATGCCGAAGGCCGTCGCGCTCTTGATGGTGCCCTGGAAGGCGGGGCCGGCTTCGGTGACGCCCAGGTGCAGCGGCCAGTCGCCGCGCTCGGCGAGCTGGCGGTAGGCCTTGACCATCACGATCGGGTCGTTGTGCTTGACCGAGATCTTGAAGTCGTGGAAGTCGTGCTCCTCGAACAGCGACGCCTCCCATACCGCCGACTCGACGAGCGCCTCGGGCGTGGCCTTGCCGTACTTCTCGAGCAGGCGCTTGTCGAGCGAGCCGGCGTTCACGCCGATGCGCAGCGACACCCCCGCCGCCTGGGCGGCCTTGGCGATGGCGCCGACCTGGTCGTCGAACTTGCGGATGTTTCCGGGGTTCACGCGGACGGCGGCGCAGCCGGCGTCGATCGCCTGGAAGACGTACTTCGGCTGGAAGTGGATGTCGGCGATCACCGGGATCTGGCTCTTCTTGGCGATGATGTGCAGCACATCGGCGTCGTCCTGACTCGGCACCGCGACGCGTACGATCTCGCAGCCGGATGCGGTCAGCTCGGCGATCTGCTGGAGCGTGGCGTTGATGTTCGTGGTCGGGGTCGTCGTCATCGACTGCACGCTGACCGGCGCGTTTCCGCCGACGAGGACCTTGCCGACCTTGATCTGACGCGACTTCCGGCGCGGAGCGAGGGTTTCGGGGACCGACGGCATTCCGATGTTCACAGCAGGCACGCCCTCCAGCCTACGCCGCCCCACGCGGCTCAGCGCGAAGAGCGCCGCGGTCGCCGGGGAGATCGCTCTCCGATCCCCCAGAGGCGCGAGCCGGCGGCCCGGCGGCAGCGGGACGATGCGGCCGCCGGGCGTGTGGTAGTTTCGGCGCATGTCCGCGCACCCCACCTGGTGGCTCACCGCATAGGCGGTGGGCACGCGTGACCATGACCGCCTGCGGGCGGTCTTCTTCGTTTGGGTGGCCGCCCCATGACGAAAGACCGAGATGACCGGGCCCGCTGACTCCTTCTCCGACCTCGCCGCGCGGGGCGTCCCGTTCGCGCTCATCGCGCGAGACGCCGAAACCGTCGAGGTCCTCACGGGCGACGTCGTCGACGTCGACCTGCTCGCCGACATCCCCCTCGTCGACGCCGCCGGCGTCCCGCGCGAGGTGCTCGCCCTGGTGCCGTACCGGCAGGTTCGCGAACGCGGGTTCGCGTGTCACGACGACGGCGCGCCGCTGCGCTGCCTGGTCGTCTCGGAGCACACCGCCGTCGCGCGCGACGCCGCCCTCGCGCAGCTGCCGACGACGCCGATCCCGCTGACGGATGCCGGCTTCGATCTGTCCGACGACGAGTACGCCGACATCGTCCGCGACGTCATCACCGACGAGATCGGCCGCGGCGAAGGCGCCAACTTCGTCATCCGCCGCGACTTCGTCGCCGGCGTCGACGCCGACCCGGTCACCGCAGCCTTCACGTGGTTCCGCGCACTGCTCGAGCACGAGCGCGGCGCGTACTGGACGTTCCTCGTCGTCACACCCGGGCACATCGCGGTCGGCGCGAGCCCCGAGGCCCACGTCAGCGCCCGCGACGGCGTGGTCACGATGAACCCGATCTCGGGGACGTTCCGTCATCCCGCCGGCGGCGCGACCGTGGCCACCCTGAGCG
The DNA here is from genome assembly GCA_029319145.1 of Microbacter sp. GSS18. Classification (NCBI taxonomy): domain Bacteria; kingdom Pseudomonadati; phylum Bacteroidota; class Bacteroidia; order Bacteroidales; family Porphyromonadaceae; genus Microbacter; species Microbacter sp. GSS18. The sequence goes on from CP119753.1 coordinate 1,606,005, forward strand.
AGTTCCTCGAGTCGACGAAGGAGACCGAGGAGCTCTTCATGGTCGTCGACGAGGAACTGAAGATGATGAGCGCCGTCTGCTCGGACGGCGGCCGCATCACGGGCCCGCACCTCAAGGAGATGTCGCGGCTGACCCACACCGAGTACATGCTGCGCGGCACGAGCCGCCTGGACCCGCGCGACATCCTGCGCGAGACGATGTTCGCGCCCACCGTGACCGGCTCCCCCATGCAGAACGCGTGCACCGTGATCGCGCGCCACGAGCGCGAGCCGCGCGGATACTACTCGGGCGTGGCGGCGCTGTTCACGCCGCGCACAGACGCCGTCGGCGACGGCGAGGCGACGCACGATCTCGATGCCCCCATCCTCATCCGGACCGCCTATGTGGTCGACGGCCGTCTGCGCGTGCCGGTGGGAGCGACGCTCGTGCGCCACTCCGACCCGTACGGCGAGGTCGGCGAGACCCACGGCAAGGCGGCCGGCGTCCTCGGTGCGATCGGTGCGATACCGCGCGATGCGGCCGCGGAGGCCGCGCACGAGATCGACGAGGACGCGCCCGCGCCGGTCGCGCGACGGCTCGCGGACGACCCCGGGATCGCCGCCCTGCTGACCTCGCGCAATGCGCGGCTCGCGGACTTCTGGCTCAACCCGCAGGATCCCGGCGAATCGGGTCCTTTCGCGGGCCGTTCGGCGCTCGTCGTCGACGCCGAGGACCGGTTCACCACCATGCTCGCCCACCAGCTGCGGCATCTGGGGCTGGACGCCCGCATCGTGCCGTGGGATGAGGCATCCGATGCCGATGTCGACGCGGCCGAGCTCGTCGTGGCCGGCCCCGGCCCCGGCGACCCGCGCGACAGCGCGAACCCGCGGATCCGCCGCATGCGCGAGATCGTCGCGCGTCGGCACGCATCGGGCAGACCGCTCCTCGCGGTATGCCTGAGCCACCAGATCCTCGCCGACATCCTGGGCATCGGCCTGGGTCCGCTCGCGGCGCCGCATCAGGGTCTGCAGAAGACCGTGGACGTGTTCGGACTGCCCGCCTCCATCGGCTTCTACAACACGTTCACGGCTCGCGTCGCGCCCGGCACCACGCGCGTGGACGGGGCGGAGCTGTCGACGGATGCCGACGGCGACGTGTACGCGCTGCGCGGCGCGGGCTTCGCGTCGGTCCAGGGCCACCTCGAGTCGATCCTGTCGCGCGACGGCATGACGACGCTCCAGCGGCTCATCGCCCACGCCCTGACGCCGGTCGGCGCATAGCGGCCCCGACGGCATCCCGGCCCACGCCGTCACCGACGTCGGGCCGCGCCATCGACCTTCGGTGGGCGCTCGATGCCGGCCGACCAGGCGCGTGCGGCATGCGGCGCCAACCGAAAGGCTGACTGCAGCAGTTCACTTGGCGCGGATCGCCGCGTTCGGACCGCTGAACGACATCGAGGGCCAAGCGAGGACGTCGCCGGGCAACCGGCGGATCAGGATCCGGGCCGGCCGAGGCGCCGCTCGATGAGGCGGCGCTCGGCGGCGTTGGCGGTCAGCTCGAGCGCTCGCAGATCCGCGGCGAGCGCTTCCTCTTCCCGACCCACCTCGCGCAGCAGCGACGCGCGCACCGCGTGCCACAGATGCGCGCCGGCGAGGGCCGGCTCGAGGTCGTCGACCTCGCGCAGCGCCACCCCCGCACCGTCGGCGCGGGCGAGCGCCACGGCGCGGTTCAGCCGCACGAGCGGCGAGCGGTCGAACACCAGCAGCATGTCGTAGAGCGTCAGCACCTGCAGCCAGTCGGTTCCGTCGGCGTCCGCGGCGTCGGCATGGCACGCCGCGATCGCCGCGTGCAGCTGCCAGCGACCCGGTCGCCGCAGCGCGGCCGCGCGCCGCAGCTGCGCATGGGCGGCGATCATGAGCGGACGGTCCCAGCGCGAGCGGTCCTGGTCGCCCAGCAGCACCAGGTCGCCGTCGACGGCACGCGCGTCCTCGCGGGCCCGGTGGAACAGCAGCAGCGCCAGCAGGCCGTGCGCCTCGGCCTCGTCGGGCAGTGCCGCGGCGACCACGCGCGCCAGCCAGATCGCGTCGTCGGCGAGGTCGCGGTCGGCCGCGGCGTCCTTCCCGTCCATGAGGTGCGCCTCGCTGTACATGACCGACACCACGGTGAGGACGAGATCGAGTCGTTCGCGGCGGCTGTCGCCCTGGGGGATCTGGAGCGGGATGCCGGCGGCGGCGATCTTGCGCTTGGCCCGCACGATCCGCTGCTGCACCGTGGCGACGGGCTGGAGCGTCGCCCGCGCGATCTGAGCCGTCGTGAGTCCGACGATCGTCCTCAGCGTCAGGGCGAGCTGGGCATCGGCGGCGAGCGCCGGGTGGCAGCAGCCGAACAGCAGCGGGAGTCGCTCGTCGGGCTCCGCCTCGCCCGCGGCCCGGTCGGTGCGCGCCGGGGCTTGCGTCGGGTCGGCGAGCAGCGCGAGCTTGTCGCGGTAGACGCGGTCGCGCCGCAGGCGGTCCAGCGCGTTGTGACGCGCCGCCTCGGTCAGCCACGCTCCCGGCCGCGGCGGGATGCCGCGCACGCGCCACTCGCGCACCGCCTCCTCCACCGCGTCGGAGACGGCCTCCTCGGCCACGTCGAAGCTGCCCAGGCGCGCCGTGAGCGCCGCGACGATGCGCCCCGACTCGGCGCGGACGGTCTCGGCGAGCAGGGCGTCGGATGCCGGGGCCGCGCGATCCGGCAGCTCGCCGGAACCGCCGGCCACGGCATCCGCACCCGTCACTGCTCGAACTGGCTGTAGTCGACCACCATGGGACGGATCTCGACCGAGACGCCCGGGGTCTCCAGCGCCGGCCACGTGCGGGTCAGCGCGATCGCGGCGTCGAGATCGGGCACGTCGATGACGGCGAACCCGCCCACGACCTCCTTCGCCTCCGAGAAGGGGCCGTCCACGACCACGGGGCCGGACTCGCCGTGCCGGATCGTCGTGGCGGTGGTGACGGGCTGCAGCTCGGCGCTGTTGTCGTCGAACTTGTCGGCGTTGGCGCCGAACCATTCGTAGATGCGGCCGTAGACCTCCTCCGCGCGAGCGGGATCGGCCGCCTCGTCGAGTTCGGGGGTCGAGGTGAACATGAGGACGTACTTCACGGTGACGTTCCTTTCGTCAGGGGAACCGTTTCATCCCCACAGCGAACGGACAAGCCTCGGATCGACACCCGCGGCGGAATCGGTCACCCCAGCAGAGAGATCGGGTTCACGAGGTCCGCGACGATCAGCACGGCGCCCATGGCGATGAGAGCGACGACGACGACGAACGTCACCGGGACGAGCTTGGTGGCGTCGACGGGCTTCGGCGCGGGGCGTCCGGTGATCTTCGCCCACCACCGGCGGATGCCGTCCCACAGTGCGACGGCGACGTGTCCGCCGTCCAGCGGCAGCAGCGGCACCAGGTTGAACACGAACAGCGCGATGTTCAGCGACGCCAGCACCGACAGGAATCCGGCGACGCGGTTGAGGATCGGCGCGTCCGCCGCCGCGACCTCGCCGGCGATGACGCCCGCGCCCACGACGCTGAGCGGACCGTTGGGGTCCCGCTCCTGACCGGTGAGCGTGTCGACGCCGGTCTCCCACACCTTCACCGGCAGCTGCCAGATGAGGTTCGCCACCGCGCCGACGTTCTGCGCGGCGACCACGGGGGCCTCCCAGATCGGCGCGCGCACGTAGTCGAGCTCCTGGCGGATGCCGACGAAGCCGACCTCCTCGGTGACGGGATCGCCGTTCGCGTCGACGACGGCCTGCCCTCGTTCGTCGGTGACGGCGCGCGTGACGGACGTCGGGGTGAGTGTGAGCGTCTGCTCGGCGCCGTCGCGCTCGACGACGACGGGGATCGGCTGATCGGGCGAGTCCTGGATGATCGCGGATGCTTCGGCGAACGTCTCGACCTGCCGGCCGTCGACGGCGACGAGGACATCCCCCGGCTCGATGCCGGCGGCCGCCGCGGGGGCGATCGGGTCGTCCGCGGTGCACTCGGTGCGTCCCGTGTCGGCGGGGATCACGCACTCGCTCACGCTCTGCACCGTCGTGGTGGCGGTCTGGAGCCCGATGCCGCTGAGGAGGATCGCGAACAGCACGATCGCCAGCAGCAGGTTCATGAACGGACCGCCGAGCATGATGATCACGCGCTTGTACACCGGCAGCCGGTAGAACACGCGGGCGTCGTCGTCGCCGTCGAGGGTCTCGTCGTTGGCCGCGCGCGCGTCCTGCACCATGGTGGCGAAGAAGCCGCCGCCGGCGCGGCCCGAGGCGCTCCCGGCGGCCTGCTTCGGCGAGGGAGGGTACATGCCGGCCATCGAGATGTAGCCGCCGAGCGGGATGGCCTTCACGCCGTACTCGGTCTCGCCGCGGCGGCGCGACCACAGGGTCGGCCCGAAGCCCACCATGTACTGGCCGACGCGCACGCCGAACTTCTTCGCGGGCACGAGGTGGCCGATCTCGTGCAGGGCGATCGAGACGGCCAGGCCGACGAAGAGCACGACGAAGCCGATGACGAACGCGATCGTTTCCACACGACCACGCTACCCGCGGCGCCCTTTGAGTTCGCCGCGAAGATCGGTGCGGACACGTCATCGGCGTGACGCCCGCGGGTGAGAAGATGGTTCCGACATGCCGACAGACGCCCCCACGAACCTGCCCCCCGTCCTCCGCCCGGAGCACCCGCCCGTCCACGCGCTGAGCGATCTCGCGGCCCGGTTCCAGGCCGAGGTGCGCGGCGACGCGTCGGGTGTGGAGCTGACGGGCATCACGCTGGCCACAGCCGATCTGCGCCCCGGCGAGGCGTTCGTGGCGATCCGCGGCGCCGCCCGCCACGGCGCCGAATTCGCCGCCGCCGCAGCCGAGAAGGGCGCGGTCGCCGTGATCACGGACGCCGCCGGCGCCGACCTCGCAGAACCCGCGGGTCTGCCGATCGTCGTCGTCGACAACCCCCGCGTGCTGCTCGGCGACCTGTCGGCGTGGGTGTACGGCACCGGCCCCGATGACGACATCCCGCTGCTGTTCGGCACGACCGGCACCAACGGCAAGACGAGCGTGTCGCACCTGCTGGAGGGCATCCTCGAGCAGCTCGGCGTCGTGACCGGCCTGTCCTCGACGGCCGAGCGCCACATCGCCGGCGAGGTGATCGTGTCGCGGCTCACCACGCCCGAGGCGTCCGAGTTCCACGCCCTCCTCGCGCTGATGCGCGAGCGCGGCGTCGAGGCCGTCGCGGTCGAGGTGAGCGCGCAGGCGCTGAGCCGCCACCGCGTCGACGGCCTGGTCTTCGACGTCGCGGGCTTCACCAACCTCAGTCACGACCACCTCGACGACTACGCCGACATGCGCGAGTACTTCGAGGCAAAGACCCCCCTGTTCCGTCCCGATCGCTCCAAGCGCGCGGTGATCTGCCTCGACTCGGAGTACGGCTCCGAGGTCGCCGCCCGCTGCGAGGTGCCGAAGGTGACGATCGCGACGCCCGCGATCGCCTTCGATGCGGATGCCGCCGCCGCCGCGGACTGGGTGGTGGAGATCATCGACGAGCGCCAGGACGGCACGGAGTTCTCGCTGACCGGCCCCGACGGACGCTCCCTGACCACGGTGGTCCCGGTGATCGGGCGCCACATGGCCGCGAACGCGGGACTGGCGATCGTGATGCTCCTCGAGGGCGGGTACGCGTGGGAGCGTCTGGTGGCGGCGCTCGACGGCGGCCGCATCGAGGCGTATCTGCCCGGACGGACGCAGCTGGTCTCGGGCGATCGGGGACCGGCGATCTACGTCGATTTCGGCCACTCCCCCGACGCGTTCGAGAAGACGCTCGGCGCGATCCGGCGCGTGACGCCCGGCAAGGTCGTCATGCTCTTCGGCGCCGACGGCGATCGCGACGCCACGAAGCGCCACGACATGGGGCGCACCGGCGTCGAGGGCAGCGACATCCTGGTGATCACCGATCACCATCCGCGCTTCGAGGACCCGGACTCGATCCGCGCGACCCTCATCGAGGGCGCGCGGCGAGCGAGACCGGATGCCGAGATCCACGAGTTCTCCCCGCCCGAGCGGGCCATCGTCGAGACGGTGGCGCTGGTCGGCGACGGCGACGCGGTGCTGTGGGCCGGCCCCGGCCACCAGGACTACCGCGACATCCGGGGCATGCGCGCGCCGTACTCGGCGCGCGAGCTCGCCCGCCGGGCGCTGCGCGCGGCCGGCTGGCCGGTCCCCGAGCCGCACTGGCCGGTGCCCTACCCCGAGGATCACGTGGTGATCTCGGACCCGCTGCGACCGTTCGACTTCCCGACGTCCTGAGCGGCTCGCACCTCTTCTATGGCGACGCGTCCGGCTTTGTGGTCTGACCACAATCGGGCGCCTGGATCCCGCGGTGTCGTTGTGGATTCCGTGCATCTTGACCTGTGGTCTGACCACAAGGAGTAGCCTGGGATCACGGCACGCCGGACGGCTCCCACGAGGGCCCGCGATCCGACGCGACCGACCAGTCGACGAAGAAGGATTCGTGTCATGAGCATCGCAGAGACAGCACCCGCCACCCCCGGGTCGGAGCACGACCAGGCCCCCGCCGCATGGACGGGATTCGTTCCCGGTCCCTGGCAGGACGGCATCGACGTGCGCGACTTCATCCAGCGCAACCTCACGCCGTACGACGGCGACGCGGCGTTCCTCACCGGGCCCACCGAGCGCACCACCCGCGTGTGGGACACGCTCAGCAGCATGTTCCCCGAGGAGCGCGAGAAGGGCGTCTACGACGTCGACCCGCACACCCCCGCCGGCATCACCGCCCACGGCCCCGGGTACATCAGCGACGACGACCACGTGATCGTCGGCCTGCAGACCGACGCGCCGCTCAAGCGCGCCATCATGCCCAACGGCGGCTGGCGCATGGTGGAGACGGCGCTCGAGACCTACGGCTACGAGGTCGACCAGACCCTCAAGACCGTCTTCACCGAGTACCGCAAGACCCACAACCAGGGCGTCTTCGACGTGTACCCGCCCAAGGTCCGCGCGGCCCGCAGCGCCCACATCGTCACGGGCCTGCCGGACGCCTACGGCCGCGGCCGCATCATCGGCGACTACCGCCGCGTCGCCCTCTACGGCGTCGACGGCCTCATCGCCGCGAAGAAGCTCGACAAGCTGGACCTCGACACGCGTCCCTTCAGCGACACCGTCGCCCGCGAGCGCGAGGAGCACGCCGAGCAGCTGCGCGCCCTGGTCGAGTTGAAGCAGATGGCGGCGAGCTACGGCGTCGACATCTCGAGCCCCGCCACCACCGCGGCCGAGGCCGTGCAGTGGCTCTACTTCGGCTACCTCGCCTCGGTCAAGGAGCAGAACGGCGCGGCGATGTCGCTCGGCCGCACGTCGACCTTCCTCGACGTCTACATCGAGCGCGATCTCGCCGCCGGTCTCATCACCGAGGAGCAGGCCCAGGAGATCATCGACGACTTCGTCATCAAGCTGCGCATCGTCCGCTTCCTGCGCACGCCCGAGTACGACGCCCTCTTCTCGGGCGACCCGACCTGGGTAACCGAGACGATCGGCGGCATCGGCGAGGACGGCCGGTCGATGGTCACCAAGAACTCGTTCCGGTTCCTGCAGACGCTGTACAACCTGGGCCCGGCTCCCGAGCCCAACATGACGGTGTTCTGGTCGAGCAAGCTGCCGCAGGGGTTCAAGGACTTCTGCGCGCAGGTGTCGATCGACACGTCCGCGGTGCAGTACGAGTCCGACGACCTGATCCGCTGCCGGTGGGGCGACGACGCGGCGATCGCGTGCTGCGTGTCGCCGATGCGCGTCGGCAAGCAGATGCAGTTCTTCGGCGCCCGGGTGAACCTCGCCAAGGCCCTGCTCTACGCCATCAACGGCGGTCGCGACGAAGTCAGCGGCAAGCAGGTCTCCCCCGCCGCCGCGCCGGTCGCCGAGGCCGTGCTCGACTACGACGACGTCATGGCCCGCTTCGACCAGACCATGGATTGGCTCGCCGACACCTATGTCGAGGCGCTCAACTGCATCCACTGGTCGCACGACAAGTACGCCTACGAGCGCATCGAGATGGCGCTGCACGACAAGAACGTGATGCGCACGATGGCCTGCGGCATCGCCGGCCTCTCGGTCGCGGCCGACTCGCTCTCGGCGATCAAGTACGCCACCGTCACGCCCGTGTTCGACGAGCGCGGCGTCGTGGTCGACTACCGGACCGAGGGTGAGTTCCCGACCTTCGGCAACGACGACGACCGCGCCGACGACATCGCGGTGGACCTCGTGGAGCGGTTCATGGCCAAGGTCCGCACGCACCCGACCTACCGCGACGCTGTGCCGACGCAGTCGGTGCTGACGATCACCTCGAACGTCGTGTACGGCAAGGCGACGGGCTCGACGCCCGACGGCCGCCGCGCCGGCGAGCCGTTCGCACCGGGCGCGAACCCCATGAACGGACGCGACACGCACGGCATGCTCGCCTCGGCGCTGTCGGTGGCGAAGCTGCCGTACAGCGAGGCCGAGGACGGCATCTCGCTGACCAACACCGTCGTCCCCTCGGGACTGGGGCGCACGAAGGACGAGCAGGTGCGCAACCTCAGTGGTCTGCTCGACGCCTACATCGGCGCCAACGGGTACCACATGAACGTCAACGTGCTGAACCGCGAGACGCTCGAGGACGCCATGGAGCACCCCGAGAACTACCCCCAGCTGACGATCCGCGTGTCGGGCTACGCCGTCAACTTCGTCCGGCTCACCCGTGAGCAGCAGCTCGACGTGCTGTCTCGCACCTTCCACGGATCGATGTGATCCGGATGACCTGCCAGATCACCGCACCGGTTCGGCCGGGCGAGGACGTGCGACTCGATGCTCCGTCGATCCGCCCGCCCCGCCGCGCCGGCGCGGGACTGGACGGTCTGGCCGTCCGGGACGTCGACCGCGCCGAGCGCCTCGCCGCGATGCGCGAGGGCCTGCTCGGATCAGTTCACTCGTGGGAACTGGTCACGGCGGTCGACGGTCCCGGCACGCGCCTCACGGTCTTCCTCAGCGGCTGCCCGCTGCGGTGCCTGTACTGCCACAACCCCGACACCATGAAGATGAAGGACGGCGAGCCGGTCACGGCCGACGAGCTGCTGGCGCGGGTCCGCCGCTACCTCGGCGTCTTCACCGCCACCGGCGGAGGCCTCACCCTGTCGGGCGGCGAAGTGCTCATGCAGCCCGCCTTCGCGGCGCGGATCCTGCGCGGCGCGAAGGAGATGGGCGTGCACACCACGCTCGACACGTCGGGCTATCTGGGCGCCAACGCCACCGACGCCATGCTCGACGACACCGACCTGGTGCTGCTGGACGTCAAGTCCGGCGTTCCCGAGACGTACGCGAAGGTCACGGGCCGCGAGCTCGAGCCGACCCTCGCGTTCGGTCGCCGCCTCGCCGAGCGCGGGCTGGACGGAAACGGTCCAGCCGTGTGGATCCGCTTCGTCCTGGTCCCCGGTCTCACCGACGACGCCGAGAACGTCGAGCGCGTCGCCGCGTACGCCGCGTCGCTCAACGACATCCGCCCCGGCACCGTCGCCCGCGTCGAAGTGCTGCCGTTCCACCAGATGGGGCGCGACAAGTGGCACGCGGCCGGGCTGGAGTACGAGCTCGAGGACGTCGAGCCTCCTGCTCCCGAACTCGTCGAGAGCGTCCGCGCGCGCTTCCGCGCGCACGGCCTCACCGTCTACTGACCGACGCGGGATCGCGGTGCCCACCGAAGCGGATCAGCGGGCCGCGATCGCCCGGTCGGCGGCCTCGCGCGCCCAGGTCTCGGCCGCTCCCAGCGACTCCCGCGTGAGCGCGGGCGGGGGCTCGTGGGCGTCGACGGTCGCCGCGACGGTGTCGAGGATGCCCGGGAACGACAGCCGCCCCTCGTGGAAGGCGTCGACCGCCTGCTCGTTGGCGGCGTTGAAGACCGCCGGGTACGTCCCGCCGGCGCGCCCGACCTGCTTGGCCAGGTGCACGGCGGGGAAGGCGTCGTCGTCGAGCGGCTCGAAGGTCCACGCGGACGCGGTCGTCCAGTCCAGGGGCCGCCCCACACCCGCCACGCGATGCGGCCAGTCCAGGCCCAGCGAGATGGGCAGCCGCATGTCGGGGGGCGACGCCTGCGCGATCGTCGAGCCGTCGACGAACTCCACCATGGAGTGGACGATCGACTGCGGGTGGACGACGACGTCGATGCGATCGTAGGGCACGTCGAACAGCAGGTGCGCCTCGATGACCTCGAGCCCCTTGTTCACGAGCGTCGCCGAGTTCGTCGTCACGACGCGACCCATGTCCCACGTGGGATGCGCGAGCGCCTCGGCGGGGGTGACCGCCTGCAGGTCGGCGCGGGAGCGCCCGCGGAACGGGCCGCCGGATGCCGTCAGCACGAGACGGCCGACCTCGGCGGCGGAGCCCGACCGCAGCGCCTGGGCGATGGCGGAGTGCTCGGAATCGACGGGCACGATCTGGCCGGGACCCGCGATCCGCGTCACGAGGTCGCCGCCGACGATGAGCGACTCCTTGTTGGCGAGCGCCAGCGTGCGTCCCGCTTCGAGCGCCGCGAGCGTGGGCCCGAGGCCCACCGATCCGGTGATGCCGTTGAGGACGACATCCGCCTCGACGTCCCGCACCAGCTGCTCGGCTTCGTCCGCGCCGAGCGCGGTGTGCTCGACGCCGAACTCGGCCGCCTGGGCCGCCACGCCGGCACGGTCCCGACCGGCCGCCAGGCCGACGACCTCGAACCGGTCGGTGTTGGCCCGGATGACGTCCAGCGCCTGGGTGCCGATCGATCCGGTGGAGCCGAGGATGAGGATGCGGCGCATCACGCCAGCCTACCGACCGGCGCGTGCGCCGCAGAGCGCCGCGTCACTGACCGGCGCGCGCCGTGTCGACGATCTCGATCACGAACACCAGCGTCTCGCCGGCGAGTTCGTGCGCGCTCGCTCCGGCCTCGCCATAGGCGCACGACGGCGGCATCGACACCAGGACCGTCGAGCCGACGGTCTGACCCTCGAGCGCCCGCTGGAAGCCCGAGACGACGCCGGTCGTCGGGAAGGTGGCCGGTTCGCCGCGCTCGTAGCTGGAGTCGAACACCGTTCCGTCGCTCCAGCGCACGCCCTGGTAATCCACGGTCACGTTGTCACCGGACTGGACGACCTCGCCGTCTCCGGCCTCCAGCACCTCGAGCTCCACGTCGGCCGGCGCGTCGGCGTCGGGCACCGTCACGGTGGGGTTGCCGTCGGCGTCGAACTCCACCGTCGGGAAGGCGTCGCCGGGCTCGGACACGGCGCACCACGCGTCGGACGCCGTGACGTCCAGGACGTCGATGACGTAGACCTGCGCGCCGCTGCCGGCATCCGGGAGGGTCATGACGATGCGCGACCCCGCGGTGGCGCATCCGAAGAAGGCGTCGGGGCCCGCGCCGACGGTGATCTGCATGGCGGGCAGCGCCGCGCCGCCGAAGCCGGCCTCCTGCAGACTCTCGCCGGTGGACGCGTCGAAGATCGCGAGGGCGTACGAGACGTAGTCGCCGTCGGCGAGCTGGGCGCCGTCGCCGGTGACCGCCACGGCCCGCTCGGCGCTGGTGATCTCCAGCGGCGCGTCGAACTCGACCGTCGGGACCTCGCCGACCTCTCCGCTGACCGAGACCGAATCGGCGATCTCGCCCGCGGGTGCGGCGACCGCGCACAGGTCGGCGGACGCCGATGCGGTCGCCGTCGGCGTCGGCTCGGGCGCGGCGGCGGTGCATCCCGCCAGGGCGAGCGCGGCGAGCGCGGCGAAGGAAACGGCGGAGAGCAGGCGAATACGCACGATGAGACCTCGATGTTCGGGGCGGGGACACTCCATCCTCCCTCATGTTCGCCGCCGTCGGCTGAGAGTCGGCCATGCCGTCAGCGGCATCGAATCGGGAGTAGCCTCGACGAGTGACTTCCGAGGAGACGCCCGAACCCCGCGAAGACGAGAACCCGACCCCCGAGCCCGAGCCCGCTCTTGCCGACATGGGCCTCACGTACGCCCTGGGTCGCATGGTGATCACCCCGCTCGCGCGCCTGGTCTACCGGCCGCACATCGAGGGACGCGCGAACGTCCCGAAGCACGGCCCCGTGATCTTCGCGAGCAACCATCTGTCGTTCATCGACTCCATCGCCATCCCCGTCGCCGCTCCGCGGCCGGTGCACTTCCTCGCCAAGGCGAGCTATTTCGAGGGCCACGGCTTCTCGGGCTGGGTGCAGCGGGAGTTCTTCGCCGCGATCGGGGCGATCCCCGTCCAGCGCGGCGCCGGCCAGGCGGCGCTCGACGCCCTGGATCAGCAGCGGCGGCTCCTCGACGAGGGAAGCGCCGTGGCGCTCTACCCCGAAGGCACGCGTTCGCTCGACGGGCGGCTCTACAAGGGCCGCACGGGCGTGGCGTTCCTGGCGCTGCAGACCGGCGCCCCCGTCGTGCCGGTCGGGCTGATCGGCACCGACAAGGTCATGCCGGTGGGAAGCCGGATGCCGTCGCTCCGGCACCGCGCGACGGTGCGCTTCGGCGAGCCGCTCGATCTGTCGCACCACGGGCCCGCGAACTCGGGCCGCGCGCGGCGCCTCGCGACGGACGACATCATGTCGGCGATCCACGCCCTCTCGGAGCAGGAGCTCGCCGGGACCTACAACGAGGTGCCGGCCCACGGCGCCATCGACCGCATCAAGCAGGCCCTGCCCCACGAACGGCGCTGAGGCTCCGTCGCACGGCGCCCCGGTGGGCGCCGTCACGGCCGGACGCCGTCACCCCGCGTCGGCGACGTCGATCCGCGGCTCGTGCGTCACAGGGAAGTTCACCGAGTTCGCGATGAAGCACCACCCGTTCGCCGTCTCGTGCGCGGCCAGCGCCGCGGTGCGCATCGACTCGTCGGCGATCGTCACGCGCGGCCGCAGCACGACCTCCTGGAACCGGCCCGCGCCGCGACCGTCCTCGGTCATCAGCCCGGAGGCGTCGTCCTCGTACGCGACGACGACGACGCCCGCCTGCACGCACGCGTGCAGGTACGACAGCAGGTGGCACTGGCTCAGGGCCGCCAGCAGCATGTCCTCGGGGTTCCAGCGCGACGGGTCGCCGCGGAACGGCTTGTCGGCCGACGCCAGCAGTTCGGGCTTTCCGTCGACCGAGATGCGCGTGGCGCGATCGTAGTCGCGATAGCCGCTCGTTCCGGTGCCGCGGTCGCCGGTCCACTCGGTCCGGACACGGTATCGATGCTCGCCGAACATGGCGACAGTCTGTCACGCGTCGGCGGGCCCACGGCGGCGGTAGGCTGACGTGGTGCCGCACACGTTCGCCGTCTCCCAAGCCGTCGAGCTGGCCATGGTCGAACGCAGCGGCTTCGTCGAGTCGCGTCACGCGGGCACGGCGGTCGTGATCTCCCCCGACGGCACGATCGCGGAATCCCTCGGCGATCCGTCGGCGCTGATCCTGCCGCGCTCGACGCTCAAACCCCTGCAGGCCCTCGCGATGCTGTCGGCGGGAGCACCGCTGTCGGGCGAGGCGCTGGGCCTGGCCACGGCGAGCCATTCCGGCACCGACCGCCACGTCGGCGTCGTCCGCGACATCCTGAGCGCCGCGGGTGTCGGCGAGGACGATCTCGGCTGCCCGCCGGCCTGGCCGGGCGATCGGGCGACCCGCGACGAGCTCGTACGCGACCTGGCGGCTCCCGCCCGCGTGCGCATGAACTGCTCGGGCAAGCACGCCGCGATGCTCCTGACGTGCACGACCGCGGGGTGGAGCACGGCGGACTACCTCGACCCGGAGCATCCGCTGCAGGTGCACATCCGGGACGTCGTCGAGCGGCTCGTGGGCGAGAAGGTCGCGGCGACCGCGGTGGACGGGTGCGGTGCGCCCGTGTACGCCATGAGCCTGTTCGGTCTGGCCAAGGCGGTCCACCGCATCGGGACGTCGTCGACCACCTCGCCGTTCGCGCTCCACCGCAACGCGGGAGCCCTCGTCCAGACCGTGCGCGAGCACCCGTGGACGATCGACGGACCCGGGCGCGCCGACACGATCGTCATCGAGCGGCTGGGGCTGTTCGCCAAGCACGGCGCCGAAGGCGTTCTGGTGGCCGTCGCGCCGAATGGCACCACCGTCGCGCTGAAGATCCTCGACGGTGGCGTGCGGGCGGCCCACGTCGTCGCGCTGCGCCTCCTCGAGCGCGCCGGAGCGCTCACCGCCCGGAGCGTCGCCGAGGCGGTGACCGGCCTGTCGACGTCGGTGATGGGCGGCGAGGACGTCGTCGGGGCCATCCGCCCCGTCTTCTAGGCCCCCGCCCGGGGGCGGAAAGGAAACGCGATGAGGATCGGCGTCCCCACCGAGGTGAAGAACAACGAGTTCCGCGTGGCGCTCACCCCCGCGGGGGTCCACGACCTCGTCGTCACCGGCCACGACGTGCTCGTGCAGCGCGGCGCGGGCGCCGGCTCGTCGATGCCCGACGCAGAGTACGACGCGGCGGGTGCGACGCTGTGCGACGACGCCGCCGACGTGTGGTCTCGTTCCGAGCTGCTGCTCAAGGTCAAGGAGCCGGTCGCCAGCGAGTACGGCCACTTCCGCGATGACCTGGTGCTGTTCACCTACTTGCACCTGGCCGCGGACCGGGCGCTGACCGAGCGGCTCGTGGCCGACCGGGTGACCGCGATCGCATACGAGACGGTGCAGCTGCCGGGGGGCGGACTGCCGCTGCTCGCGCCCATGAGCGAGGTCGCCGGCCGGCTCGCGCCGATGGTCGGCGCCACGACGCTCATGCGCTCGGCGGGAGGCCTGGGCCTGCTCATGTCCGGCGTGCCCGGCACCCGGCCCGCGCGCGTGAGTGTCATCGGCGGCGGCGTCGCGGGAGCCAACGCCGCGGTGATCGCCGTCGGGCTCGGCGCGGATGTGACCGTCTTCGACACCAATGTGCAGCGCCTGCGCTATCTCGACGACCACTTCCAGGGGCGGGTGAAGACGGCGGCGTCGAACCCCCTCGACCTGGAGCGCGCGGTCGTGGATTCCGACCTCGTCATCGGATCGGTCCTGATACCTGGTGCGAGGGCGCCCAAGCTCGTCACGAACGAGACGGTGAGCCGGATGCGGCCGGGGTCGGTGCTGGTGGACATCGCGGTCGACCAGGGCGGATGCTTCGAGGACACGCTCCCGACCACGCACGCCGATCCGACCTTCGCCGTCCACGGCAGCGTCTTCTACTGCGTCGCGAACATGCCCGGCGCCGTGCCGAACACCTCGACGTCGGCACTGACCAACGCCACGATCCCCTATGTCCGCCGGATCGCGCGGATGGGGTGGCAGGAGGCGCTGCGGTCGGATCCGGCTCTCGCGGCGGGTCTGAACACCGTCGACGGGGCCGTCGTCAGCGCGGGCGTCGCGGCGGCGCATGGGATGCCGCTCGGCGCCTGGAGCTGACAGGGGCCCCGGGACGTTCACGACCGCACTCATCGCGATGAGGCGTCCCCGGCCGAGAGCATGATCCGCACCGGGTCGGCGCCCGCGCTCAGCACCCACGCTCGCCCGCGTCCGGGCTCGGCGTAGGGCGGGAGCCGTCGCGATCCGGTCAGCAGGCGCATCTCGCCGACGCAGGACGCATCCACGACGAGATCATGGTCGGCGCGGATCTCGCCGAGCACACGCCAATGGCGCTGCCACTGGTCGGGATCGCCCGTCACCACGACAGACGCCGCCGGGTGACCGTGCGCGACGAAGTCGTCGACGGCGACGACGACGCGGCCCGTCTGCTCCCACGTGTGCAGCGCGGCCCGCGCCGCCGGCGATCGCCGGGACACGAACCCCGTCAGCGTGGCGCTCGGCTCCCAGGACGACGGCGGTACGGCGGGCGAGGGCGTCGTCCCGGCGGAGACGGCGACCTGGATGTCGACGCCGTCGAGCACGCCCCGCCCGCGCGGCGCCCCGGCGGCGAACCGCGCCGGATCGCCCCCCGCGGCGAAGTGATCGGCGCGCGTCGCGGTCGCGAGCAGCAGCCGCCGCGGGAACAGATCGGCGAGGCGCGCGACCGCGCCCGCGAGCCGCTGGACGGCGGCGACGACGAGGTGGCCGTCGCGGCCCGCCTCGCGGGCGAGGCGCTCGAACCGCTCGGCGAACTCCTGCGCGTACTCGGGCGGATAGCGGGCGATCAGGGCGTCGAGGTCGTCGGCCACCACGAGCGTGCCCGGGCCCGGACCGTCCTCTTCGAGCCGGACGAGCGCATCCCACGCGAGCTCGGCGGACGGGCCGAGCTGCACGATCCTCTCGACCTGTGCGGCAAGCGTCTCGACCGCGGTGGTGCGGCCCGCCCCCGGCCCGCCGATCACGAGCAGACCACGGTCCGCGATCGTGACGAGCGCGGGCCTCTGGCGCTGGCGGTCCGGTTCGTCGCACAGTCCCAGCACGAGCCCGCCCGCCGCGGGACGGTCGGCGACGAGGTCGTCGAGGCGGATGGCGTCGGGCAGGGGCGGGAGCCAGGGTCGTCGCGGCGCGGGGCCCGCCGCTCGGGCCGCCGCCACCGCGGTGATGTCGTCGGGCGCCGAGAGCGCGATGCGCACGCGGTGGGCGACGGGATCCGCCGCGCGGCGGACGAGAGCGACGCCGCGACCCTCGGCACCGCCGGGGATCTCGGCGGCGTCGTCGCAGCCCACGACCGCCCGGCTGTCGGTCCGGTCGGTCACCCGGAGCGACACGCGGAGGGGGCAGTTGGTCAGCAGCGCGTCGCGGACCACGCCGGCGGCGCGCTGGGTCCCGAGGATCAGGTGCATCCCGAGTGCCCGGCCCCGGGCTGCGATGTCGGTGAACACGGCGTGCAGCTCCGGCTGCGCGGTGAGCAGCGCCGCGAACTCGTCGACGACGATCACGAGCCGCGGCAGGGTCACACGCGGGTCCGACACGTCCCGGGCTCCCGCCGCCGCGAGAGCGGCCTCGCGCCGGCGGATCTCTGCGCGCATGCTCTCGATCGCCCGTCGGGCCCCGGCGGGGTCGAGGTCCGTGATGACGCCCGTCACGTGCGGCAGCCCGCGCAGGGCGTCGAAAGCCGTCCCGCCCTTGAAGTCGGCCAGCAGGAAGCTGACCTCGTCGGTGCCGTGGGCTGCGCCCAGCGCCAGGATCCACGTGATCAGAAGCTCGCTCTTGCCCGAGCCGGTCACGCCCGCGACGATCGCGTGCGGGCCGTCCTCGACGAGGTCCACCGTCGCGGGACCGGCGTCCCCGACGCCGATCGTGGCGGACAGCGTGCCGGATGCCGGCGTTCGCTCGAGTGCGTGGAAGGCGACCGGATGGGACGCGGCGCCGGCGCCGAGCACAGCGCCGGCGCGCGCACCGAGCCGGGCCGCGATCGCACCGGCCTGCGCCGAGCCGACCGCCTCGAGCGCGACCGCCTCGACGTGTCCGGCGTGATCCAGCGAGCCGGCCACCAGTCCGCTCACGCGCAGCAGGACGCCGCACGTCGGCGGGGGCGGCGCACCGGGTGCGACACGAGCGAGCACGATGTCGGCGTCTGCGGGCACGGGCTCCCCCGGTCCCACGATGGCCAGCACCCGGCCGCCCACAGCGCGCCGATGCGGCAGCTGCTCGGTCCACGCGTGCTCCGCCGGCGCACCCATGATGCGCACATCCCCCGGCGGGGCTGCGAGGCACAGCTGCACGGCCAGCCCGCGGACGACCGCGAGCGCGGCGAAGGCCTCGCCGATGACCGCGATGCCCGCGTGAGAGGCGACGACGACCGGCGCGGCGGCCAGGCGCGCCGCGTCGGAGCGGACGACCGCTGCCTCGGGGTCGCCGCGACCACCCGACACGCGCACATCGCTCGGCGCGAATCCCGTCCCGATGACCAGGGTGTCGGCCCGCCCCGCGCCGGCGCGCCACACATCGGCGTCGCCGTCGAGCATGCGCGCGACGTCGGGATGCTCGCGCCATCGCTCCGCGCGCTCGCGCGCGTGGCGGCGCCGGATCTCGTCGACGACGGCCGCGCGCGCATCGGCCGCCTCGAGGCGGGCGCGTCGCCGATCGCGGCGCGCGGTCCGCACGGCGTCGAGCATCGTACCTGCCGCCATCAGCGGCCCGAGGCCCGCGAGCCACAGCGCCAGGGTCGATCCGGTCACGAGCCACATCGCCACGCCGCCGACGACGGGAACGACCGCGACGACGACGGGGATGCCGGGCCGGGACGGCGGCGTCCACGCGTCGGGGAGGGTCAGCGGCTCATCCGGGGCGAGAGGCGCGGTGCGGACGAGACCATCGGGGCGGGAGGAGTGATCGGGCACGGGTCCAGTGAACGCCGTCCGCGGACCGCACCGCCGCGCTCGGCGACGGGGTGTGGAGAAGAGCCCTCAGTCCTCGGCTGGGGAGGAGCCGGTGTCGGGAGATGCGCCTTCGCCGTCCTCGAGGTCCCCCTCGACGGCTGCCGTGTCGCCCGTGCGCGTGACGGATGCGTCATCGGAACCGCCCGCGCCGCCGTCGTGCTCGCCGACGTTGAGCACGATGATCGTGATGTTGTCACGGCCGCCGTTCTCGAGCGCCGCGTCCAGCATCGCCGCGACCGCCTCTCCCGGATCGGCGTGCTCGGCGAGGAAGTGCTTGATGCCGAAGTCGGTGAGCTCCTTCGTGAGACCGTCCGAGCAGATGACGAAGCGGTCTCCCTCGACGACGTCGAGGCGGACGTAGTCGGGCGTGACGCTCTCGGTGGGGCCGACCGCCCGCGTGATGACGTTGCCGTACGGATGGTTCTCGGCCTCTTCGGGGCTCAGGCGGCCCGCGGCCACGAGCTCCTGGACGACGGAGTGGTCGGTGGTGATCTGCACGATGGCGTCGTCGCGCACGAGGTAGACGCGCGAGTCCCCGATGTTCATCGTGACCCAGTGCGGCTCGTCGGCCGACGAGTCGAGGAAGACGCCCGTCACGGTCGTCCCGGTGCCCTCGTCCGTCGTCTCGGGGTGCGAGGCGATGTCGCGGACGGCGCGTTCGAGAGCCTTCTCGATGGTCTGCGACGACACCGTGCCGCTCTCGGCGACGGCCTTCAGCCGCGCGATGGTGCTGGCACTGGCGATCTCGCCGCCCAGGTGCCCGCCCATGCCGTCGGCGACGACGAACAGCGGGAAGCCGGCGAAGACGGCGTCCTGATTGACCTCGCGACGACGTCCCGTGTCGGTCGCAGCCGCCCAGGCGAGCGTCAGCGGGCGCCCGGGAGCGTTCACCGCGTACGTCTCGGTGGATACCTCGGGCACGCCCTTGTCCTCCCCTGGGCCGACGACGGGCCGCCGACCCGGACCGGCCGACGTCTTCACATCCTAGTGGGTGATCACGACCCGTCCGGCGCCACCGGGCCGACGGCGGATGCCGGTGTCAGATCCTCATCGTCGAGCGGCGCCTCGAACTGCGCGTTGTAGAGCCGCCAGTACGCCCCGCGGCGGGCGAGGAGCTCGGCGTGGTCGCCCTGCTCGACGATCGCGCCGTCCTCCATCACCAGGATGAGATCGGCATCGCGGATCGTCGACAGGCGGTGCGCGATCACGAACGCCGTGCGGTCCTCGCGCAGTCTCGACATGGCGCGCTGGATGAGCAGCTCGGTGCGCGTGTCGACCGAGCTCGTCGCCTCGTCGAGGATGAGGATGCGCGGATCGGCGAGGAACGCGCGCGCGATCGTCACCAGCTGCCGCTCCCCCACGCTGAGATTGGCGGCGTCGTCGTCGAGCACCGTGTCGTAGCCGTCCGGGAGCGCGTGGACGAAGCGATCGACGTACGCGGCGGTCGCCGCCTCGAGGATCTCATCCTCGCTCGCCTCCGGCCGGCCGTAGGCGATGTTCTCGCGGATCGTCCCGGCGAACAGCCACGTGTCCTGCAGCACCATGCCCGTGCGCGAGCGCACGTCGTCGCGGGTCATGCGTCGCGTGTCGACCCCGTCGAGGGTGATCGCCCCCGCGTCGACGTCGTAGAAGCGCATGATGAGGTTCACCAGCGTCGTCTTCCCGGCGCCGGTCGGTCCCACGATCGCCACCGTGCTGCCGGGTGTCGCCGCGAGCGACAGGCTCTCGATGAGCGGCTTGTCGGGCGCGTAGCGGAACGACACGTCCGTGAACGCCAGGTGCCCGGCATCGTCCGGAGCCGAGAGGGCGGGGTCGTCGTCGCGCTCCTGCTCGGCCTCGTCGAGCAGCTCGAACACGCGCTCGGCGCTGGCGACGCCGGACTGCAGCAGATTGGCCATGGATCCCAGCTGGCTCAGCGGCTGCGTGAACTGGCGCGAGTACTGGATGAACGCCTGGACGTCGCCGATCGACATGAGGCCGCCCGCCACCTGCAGGCCCCCGATGACGGCGATGGCGACGTAGACGAGGTTCCCGATGAACATCATGGAGGGCATGATGATGCCCGAGACGAACTGCGCGCCGAAACTCGCCCGGTAGAGCTGTTCGTTCTCCACGCGGAATGCGGCCTCGGCGTCTGCCTGATGCCCGAACGTCTTCACGATCGAGTGCCCCGAGAAGGTCTCCTCGACGCGGGCGTTCACGATTCCGGTCGTCTTCCACTGCTGGACGAACAGCTTCTGCGAACGCCGTGCGACGAGCACCGTGATGACGACGGTCAGCGGTATCGTCCCCAGCGCGATGAGGGCCAGCAGCGGCGAGATGATGAACATCATCGTCAGCACGCCGATCACCGTGAGCAGCGACACCACCACCTGCGAGAGCGTCTGCTGCATCGTCTGCCCGATGTTGTCGACGTCGTTCGTGACGCGACTGAGCAGCTCGCCGCGCTGCACGCGATCGAAGTACGACAGCGGCAGCCGGTGGATCTTCTCCTCGACCTGCATGCGAAGGCGGTGCATCGCCCGCTGCACGATGCCGTTGAGGATGCGGGCCTGCAGCCAGCCGAACACGCTGCCGAAGATGTAGATCGCCAACACCGCCAGGACGATCCGCGACAGCGCCTCGAAATCGATGCCGGCGCCGGGCGTGAAGTCCATCGCCCCGAGCATGTCGGCCTGCTCCTGATTGCCGGACGCGATGAGACCGTCGACGACCTGCTCCTTGGTGGCGTCGGCGGGCACCTGCATCGAGATGAACCCGGCGAAGATGATGTTCGTGCCCTCGCCGAGCACCTTGGGGCCGGTCACCGTCAGTGCCACCGACAGCACGCCGAACACGAGGACCATGACCAGGCGCGGCAGATCGGTGCGCAGCGTTCCCAGCAGCCGCCTGGCGCTCGGGCCGAAGTTCTGCGCCTTCTGCGCGGGTGCCTGCGCGCCGCCTCGGCCCATGGGCCCGCCCATCGGGCGCCCGTGGCTCATGCCGCCTCCTCCGCCGCGAGCTGGGATTCGACGATTTCGCGGTAGGTCTCGCACGTGTCCACGAGGTCGTCGTGCCGGCCGATGCCGACGATGCGTCCGTTGTCGAGCACGATGATCTGATCCGCGCCCTGGATCGTGGAGACCCGCTGGGCGACCACGAGGCGCGTGGCACCGGGAAGGCGGCGGTCCAGCGCACGGCGGAGCGCGGCATCCGTGCTGAGGTCGAGCGCCGAGAACGAGTCGTCGAAGATGTACACCGGCGGTCTCTTCACGAGCGCCCGTGCGATCGCGAGCCGCTGACGCTGGCCGCCCGAGACGTTCGTTCCCCCCTGCGCGATGGCGGCGCCCAGGCCTTCGGGCATCGAACGGACGAAGTCCGCCCCCTGCGCGATCTCGAGCGCTTCCCACAGCTCCTCGTCGGTCGCATCCGCTCCGCCGTAGCGGAGATTCGAGGCGATCGTCCCCGAGAACAGGAAGGCCTTCTGCTGCACCAGTCCGATCCGTCCCCACAGACGGTCGGGGTCGTAGTCCCGCACATCCACGCCGTCGACGCGCACGGCTCCCGCGGTCGCGTCGAACAGCCGGGGCACGAGCCCGATCATCGTGCTCTTTCCTGCGCCGGTCGATCCGATCACGGCCGTCGTGGTGCCTGGCTCGACCGTGAAGGTGAGGTCGTGGAGCACCGCCTCGTCGGCGCCCGGGTACGCGAAGTCGACGTGGTCGAACTCGATCCGCCCGAGCGGCTCGGGGGCCTCGGCCGCCTCCGCGGGCGGCGCGACCGAGGGCTCGGTGCCGAGCACCTCGCCGATGCGATCTGCGCACACCGCAGCGCGCGGGATCATCACGAACATGAACGTCGCCATCATCACGCCCATGAGGATCTGCATGAGGTAGGTGAGGAACGCGAAGAGCGTGCCGATCTCGACGCCGTTGTCCTGCACCTGGAACGCCCCGAACCAGATGACCGCGACGCTGGACAGGTTCAGCACGAGCATGACGGCGGGGAACATCATCGCCATGAGGTTGCCGGCGCGCAGCGCGGTGTCCATGACGTCGTCGCTGGCGCGGTCGAAGCGGGCGTGCTCCTCGCGTTCGCGGACGAATGCGCGGACGACGCGGATGCCGGTCAGCTGCTCCCGCATGATCTGGTTCACGCGGTCGATGCGCCTCTGCATCTGGGTGAACGCCGGCACCATGCGCGAGACGATGAGGCCCACGACGATCAGCAGCACGGGAATCGCGACGGCCATCAGCCACGACAGCCCGGCATCCTGCCTGACGGCCATGATGACGCCGCCGATCGCGAGGATCGGCGCGGAGATCATCAGCGTCGCCGAAACCTGCACGAGCATCTGCACCTGCTGCACGTCGTTCGTGTTGCGCGTGATGAGCGACGCGGGGCCGAACTGGCCCACCTCGCGCTGCGAGAACGCGACGACGCGGTGGAACAGGTCCGAGCGCACGTCGCGCCCCAGGCCCATCGCCAGCCGGGACCCGAAGTACACGGCGATGATCGCGCACACGATCTGGACCAGGCTCACCAGCAGCATGACGCCGCCGGTCGACCAGATGTAGGGGATGTCGCCCTTGACCACGCCCTCGTCGATGATGTCCGCGTTGAGCGTCGGAAGCCACAGCGACGCGATCGACTGTGCGAGCTGGAAGACGACGACGGCCACGATGAGGGGCCACGCGGGAGACAGATAGCGGACCAGGAGCTTGCCGAGCACGGACGTCCTTCCCGTGCCCGGGATCGGCGCCTGGGCGCACCGTGCACGCGGTGAAACGCTACGCCCGTGGACCGCTCCGCGACAAACGGTCCTGTTACGCCTGACGCGAACCGGGCGTCACGTGCCGGCGGCCGGGTCCGCCGGCAGCGGAAGGATCGCGTCGATGGCCGCGACGTCGGCGGCGGTGGGCGTCCACGCCGTCGCCGCCGCGGCGTTCGCCTGCACCTGAGACGGGGTGGTCGCGCCGGCGATCACGCTCGTCAGCTCGGGGCGCGCCAGCAGCCAGCCGAACGTCGCCTCGAGCATCGTGATGCCGCGCTCATCGCAGAACGCCCGGTACTCGTCGAGCGCGTCCCACGGAGCGTCGCGCCAGATGTGCTCCCGCTGGCGCATGATGCGCGTGTCGGCGGGGGCCTCGTCCCGGGTGAACTTGCCGGTGAGCAGCCCGTTGTGCAGCGGGAAGAACGGCAGGAACCCGAGCCCGAACCTCCGGGCCGCCGGCAGCACCTCGCGCTCTGCGGCACGCGCCAGGAGGCTGTAGTGGTTCTGAGCGGTCACGAACGGGATGCCGTCCCGCGCGGCGGCCGCGAAGTGCGCTTCGGCGATCTGCCAGCCGCTGAGGTTCGAATGTCCGATGTAGCGGACCTTGCCCTCTCGGACGAGATCTCCGAGCGCGTCGAGCGTCTCCTCGATCGGCGTGTCCGGGTCGGGCACGTGCAGCTGGTACAGGTCGATCCAGTCCGTGCGCAGGCGTCGCAGAGAGCCCTCGACCGCGCGACGGATGTAGGACCGCGAGGCCTTCGCGCCCGACGCCGGATAGCCCATGTCGCGCCCGGGATGCCCGAACTTCGTCGCCAGGATGACCTCGTCGCGACGCCCCTCGAGCGCCTGTCCCATGAGGGTCTCGGACTGACCGGGCTCGCCGCCGTACATGTCGGCCGTGTCGAGGAAGGTCACGCCCGCGTCGATGGCTGCGGCGAGCACGTCCCGGGTGCCGTCGAGGGTCTCGGTGCGGGTTCCGGGCCGCCCGAAGTTGTTGCAGCCGAGGCCGACGGCCGAGACGAGGAGGCCGGACGAGCCGGCGCGGCGGAGGGGAACGGAGGCGGTCATCCCTTCACGCTATCCCGCCGAGCGCGACGACGGCCCCCTCCTTGCGGAGAGGGCCGTCGTCGGTGTCCTACTGCTTGGGCGGCTCGGGCGCGGCGGGCGGCTCCTGCGCGGGCGGCTCGGCAGCGGGCGGCTGCGGGGCCGCGGGCGGCGGAGTCGTCGGCGGAGCCGGGGCGGCCGCCGGAGGAGCCGGCGGGGCCGCCGGAGGAGCGGGGGGCGGTGTGTAGCCGGCGGGCGGGGGCGGCGGCGTGGAGCCTGCCGGCGGCGCCGGGTACCCGGCGGGCGGCTGCGCGGCCGTCTGGCCGGCGGCGGCGGCATCCGGCTGGACCGGCACGCCGTCCCACACCGTGGTGTCCTTCAGGAAGCTGTTGCGCCACGGCGACGGCGCGACGGCCGGGTTCCACGTGTCCTTGCCGAAGGCGAGGATGCCCAGCCAGATCAGGGTGCCCACACCGGGGATGAGCCAGATGAGCAGGTAGGGCCAGTCCTTGCCGAGCTTCAGCCCCACACGCCAGCCCGACAGGACCCAGGCCGCGATTCCGAGGAGCCCCAGGATCCAGCCGATGACGGGGATGTTGCCGAGGATCGCCGATGCGGCGAGGGCGCCCAGCATGACCCACGGGGACAGGTCGCCGAGCTTGGCCATGACCATGGAGTTGTAGATCGGGATCCACGCCCGCCACTTGCCCTGGACGCCGGCCTTGTCGAAGACCTTCATCAGGAACCAAGCGCCGATGACGTATCCGGCGATCGCGAGGATGAACAGGATGGGCAGAAGCACGAGCCAGACGGCGACCCAAGCGCCGTAACCGTAATCGTCGTACACGTAGCAACCTTCCGGGTTTCTGGGGAACGTCGAGACGGGCCTCGCCCCAGTACCGCGGGCCCGTCCGCTCATGCTAGCGACGGCGCGGTCCCTTTGTCAGCGATCTCCCAGGATTGGCGGAGATTGTTCGCGCGGTGTTCTTCCCGCCGCCGTCAGGCGAAGAGCAGCAGCTCGCCGTCCGCACCGTCCCCGATGCGCACGCCCGCGTCGCCCGCCCACGCTGCGAACCCGGAGCGTGATCGGATTCGTGGCCGCTGCTCGGCGAGCATCCGCACGAGCTCGCCTTTCGCGTGCTTGTTGAAGTGGTTCAGCGCGCGGACCGCTCCCCCGCCGTCGTCCGTGACGACGCGCACATAGGCGCTGCGGAGGACGGACGGGACCGGACCGAGCGCCCGATACGCCTCGGAGCGCAGATCGAGCACGAACGCAGGCGCATCGGCGGCGAGGGCAGCCGAGACGGCATCCGCCCACACCCTCTTCAGGGGCGGGATGCCGGGCAGAGACGTGCCGGCCGCGAGCCGGTAGCCCGGGATGGGATCGAGAGCGCCGACGGGACCGAACGGCGCCGAGTGGATGAGCACGTGACGGCCGAGCCATCGACGCGCCGCGGCGCCCAGCCCGGCGGCGTCCAGCGCGTCGTAGAGAACGCCCGTGTATCGGTCGACCGCGGCCATCGTCGGCGCCGTGCGCAGTGCTGCGTTGGCGGCGACGTCCGGTCGCTGCTTCGCGCTGAGCTTGAGCACGCGCGCGGCGGCGTCCTCGTCGGCGCTCAGCGCGACGAGGGCATCGGCGACGGCGGCTCGCTGCGGCGCGAGCGCCGCCAGCGCCAGCGTGTCGAACGCCAGCGGGGCTCCGGCCCCGCCGGGGCGCTTCGTCTCGGAGGGGGGAAGGAGGATCAGCATCGTCACCGGGCATGGGAGTGCGCCGCCCGGCGAACCGGACGGCGCACTCTCATATGCTCGTCAGGAGATCAGCGCCGCGTTGCCGGCCACGATCGTCAGTTCGTCGCCCTCCATCGAGAGGAAGCCGTCCTGTGCGTTGGCGATGACCTTCGACCCCGAGGTCTCGGTGATGCGCACCTGACCCTCGGCGAGGATCGCCAGCACCGGCTCGTGACCGGGCATGAACCCGATCTCGCCCTCGACGGTCTTCGCGACCACGAGCGAGGCCTCGCCCGACCAGACCTCCGCGTCGGCGGAGACCAGACTCACCATGAGCGGCATGATCAGCCGTTCTCCTTCTGGATCTTGGCCCAGTTCTCCTCGACGTCCGAGATGCCTCCGACGTTGAAGAACGCCTGCTCGGCGACGTGGTCGAAATCGCCCTTGACGATGGCGTCGAACGACTCGATCGTCTCCTTGATCGGGACGGTCGAGCCCTCGACACCGGTGAACTTCTTCGCCATGTAGGTGTTCTGCGACAGGAACTGCTGGATGCGGCGCGCGCGCGACACGACGACCTTGTCCTCTTCGGAGAGCTCGTCGACACCGAGGATCGCGATGATCTCCTGCAGCTCCTTGTTCTTCTGCAGGATCTGCTTCACGGCGGTGGCCACGCGGTAGTGGTCGGCGCCGATGTAGCGCGGGTCGAGGATGCGGCTCGTCGAGGCGAGCGGGTCCACGGCCGGGTACAGACCCTTCGATGCGATCTCACGCGAGAGCTCGGTGGTGGCGTCGAGGTGGGCGAACGTGGTCGCCGGAGCCGGGTCGGTGTAGTCGTCGGCGGGCACGTAGATCGCCTGCAGCGAGGTGATCGAGTGACCGCGGGTCGACGTGATGCGCTCCTGAAGCACGCCCATCTCGTCGGCGAGGTTCGGCTGATAGCCCACGGCGGAGGGCATGCGGCCCAGCAGCGTCGAGACCTCGGAGCCTGCCTGCGTGAAGCGGAAGATGTTGTCGATGAACAGCAGCACGTCCTGCTTCTGGACGTCGCGGAAGTACTCCGCCATCGTCAGCGCCGACAGGGCGACGCGAAGACGCGTCCCCGGCGGCTCGTCCATCTGACCGAACACCAGGGCGGTCTTGTCGAAGACGCCGGCCTCGTCCATCTCGTGGATGAGGTCGTTGCCCTCACGCGTGCGCTCGCCGACGCCCGCGAACACCGACACGCCGCCGTGGTCCTGCGCGACGCGCTGGATCATCTCCTGGATGAGGACGGTCTTGCCGACACCCGCACCGCCGAAGAGGCCGATCTTTCCACCCTGCACGTACGGGGTGAGCAGGTCGATGACCTTGATGCCGGTCTCGAACATCTGGGTCTTCGACTCGAGCTGGTCGAAGCTCGGTGCCTGGCGGTGGATGCCCCAGCGCTCGGTGACCTCGATGGTCTCTCCAGGCTCGGCGTTCAGCACCTCGCCGGTCACGTCGAACACGCGACCCTTGGTCACGTCGCCGACCGGGACCGAGATCTGGGCGCCGGTGTCGCGCACCTCCTGGCCGCGGACGATGCCGTCCGTGGGCTTGAGGGCGATCGCGCGGACGAGGTCGTCGCCGAGGTGCTGAGCGACCTCGAGGGTGATCTCGGTCGACTCCTCGCCGATCGTGATCGTCGTCTTCAGCGCGTTGTAGATGTCGGGGATCGAGTCGTGCGGGAACTCGATGTCGACGACCGGGCCGGTGACGCGGGCGACGCGCCCGGCGACCGCGGTCTCGGTCTTCTCAGCGGTGAGGCTCATGGCTTCTTCTCTTTCGTGTGGTCTACTTGCCCGACGCCAGCGCGTCGGCACCGCCGACGATCTCGGCGATCTGCTGCGTGATCTCGGCCTGACGCGCGTTGTTGCGCAGGCGGGTGTAGTCGGTGATGAGCTTGTCGGCGTTGTCGCTGGCGGACTTCATCGCCTTCTGCGTCGCGGCGTGCTTGGCCGCCGAGGACTGCAGGAGGGCGTTGAACACCCGGCTCTGGATGTACACCGGCAGGATGGCGTCCAGCACCGTCTCGGGGTCCGGCTCGAACTCGTAGAGCGGGTACACCTGACCGGTGCCCTCCTCGGCCTCCACGACCTCGAGCGGCAGCAGACGGACGCGCTCGGGGAGCTGGGTCATCATGCTGACGAAGCGGTTGTAGACGAGGGTGATCTCGTCCACGCCGCCGTCGGCGCCGCCGCGGTCGTACGCGTCGAGCAGCGCCGCGGCGATCTCCTCGGCCGTGTGGAAGTGCGGCGTGTCGGTGTCACCCGTCCACTCGGCCGCGCTCGCCATCTTGCGGAACTGGAAGTACCCCACGGCCTTGCGACCCACGAGGTAGTACACCGGCTCCTTGCCCTGCTGACGCAGCAGCTCGCCCAGCTCGAGACCCTCTCGGAGGATCTGCGAGTTGAACGCGCCCGCCAGGCCACGGTCCGACGTGAAGATCACGACGGCGGAGCGGCTGATGGTCTCGCGTTCGGTGGTCAGCGGGTGATCGACATTGGAGTGCGTCGCCACGGCGGAGACGGCGCGCGTCACGGCTCGCGCGAAGGGTGCCGACGCGCGAACGCGCGCCATCGCCTTCTGAATGCGCGAAGCCGCGATGAGCTCCATCGCCTTCGTGATCTTCTTGGTCGTCTGAGCAGAGGAGATCTTCTGCTTGTAGACCCGGAGTTGTGCGCCCATGATCCCTGTCCGCGCGCGCCTTAGCGGCGGCCCTTGACGATCTGCTCCTGCGTCCCCTCGGCGCCGGCGGCCGCGACCTCTTCGTGGCCGGGCTTGGCGATGGCCTGACCCTTGCCGGAGCGGAACTCGAGGATGAACTCGTCGGTCACCTTGTCGAGCTCGGCGACGGTGTCGTCGTCGAGGACGTTGGTCGAGCGCAGCGTGTCGAGGATCGACGTGTTGCGACGCAGGTAGTCCAGCAGCTCGCGCTCGAAGGCCAGCACGTCCTCCACCTCGATGGAGTCGAGCTTGCCGTTGGTGCCGGCCCAGATCGCCACGACCTGCTCCTCGACCGGGTACGGCGAGTACTGCGGCTGCTTGAGCAGCTCGGTCAGACGCGCACCGCGGGCGAGCTGACGACGCGAGGCGGCATCGAGGTCGGAGGCGAACATCGCGAACGCCTCGAGCGAGCGGTACTGCGCGAGCTCGAGCTTGAGCGTTCCCGAGACCTTCTTGATCGACTTCACCTGGGCGTCGCCGCCGACGCGCGACACCGAGATGCCGACGTCGACCGCAGGACGCTGGTTGGCGTTGAAGAGGTCGGACTGCAGGAAGATCTGACCGTCGGTGATCGAGATGACGTTGGTCGGGATGTACGCCGAGACGTCGTTGGCCTTCGTCTCGATGATCGGCAGACCCGTCATCGATCCCGCGCCCAGCTCGTCGGACAGCTTCGCGCAGCGCTCGAGCAGACGCGAGTGCAGGTAGAACACGTCGCCGGGGTACGCCTCGCGGCCCGGCGGGCGGCGCAGCAGCAGCGACACGGCGCGGTAGGCCTCGGCCTGCTTCGACAGGTCGTCGAAGATGATGAGGACGTGCTTGCCGCCGTACATCCAGTGCTGGCCGATGGCCGAGCCGGTGTAGGGGGCGAGGTACTTGAAGCCCGCCGGGTCCGAGGCGGGAGCGGCCACGATGGTGGTGTACTCCATGGCGCCGGCCTCTTCGAGCGCGCCCTTGACCGACGCGATCGTCGAGCCCTTCTGGCCGATCGCGACGTAGATGCAGCGCACCTGCTTGGTCGGGTCGCCCGAGGCCCAGTTGTCCTTCTGGTTGATGATCGTGTCGATCGCGATCGCGGTCTTGCCGGTCTGGCGGTCGCCGATGATCAGCTGACGCTGACCGCGGCCGACGGGGATCATCGCGTCGATCGCCTTGATGCCGGTCTGCATCGGCTCGTGGACGCTCTTGCGCTGCATGACGCCGGGCGCCTGCAGCTCGAGGGCGCGACGACCCTCGGTCGCGATCTCGCCGAGACCGTCGATCGCGTTGCCGAGCGGGTCGACCACACGGCCCAGGTAGCCGTCGCCGACGGGGACCGAGAGGACCTCGCCGGTGCGCGTGACGGACTGTCCGGCCTCGACGCCGGAGAAGTCGCCCAGGACGACCACGCCGATCTCGTGCTCGTCGAGGTTCAGCGCGAGGCCCTCGGTGCCGTCCTCGAAGCGCACGAGCTCGTTCGCCATGACGCCGGGCAGTCCCTCGACGTGTGCGATGCCGTCCGCCGCGTCGATGACCGTGCCGGTCTCGGTGGCCGCCGCGCCGGTGGGCTCGTAGGCGGCGACGAAGTCCTTCAGCGCGTCACGGATGACGTCGGGGCTGATAGAGAGTTCTGCCATTGTCTTCCTTCGTTCGGTGGGGCCTCGGCCCCGAAGTCTCCGCCTGCGGCGGGAAGTCTGTTAGCCCGCCAGCCGCTGGCGCAGGTCCGCCAGTCGAGCCGACACGCTCGCGTCGATGACGTCGTCCGCGACCTGCACGCGCAGGCCGCCCACGACGGTGGGGTCGATCACGGTGTTCAGCGACACGCCGGTGCCGTAGCGCTTGGCGAGCGCACCGGCCAGGCGGTCGGTCTGCGCTGCGCTGAGAGGCGCGGCGGCGTAGACGGTGGCCACCGTGCGGCCCCGCTGGTCCGACACGATGTTCATCGCACGGCTCAGCAGCTGCCGCACCCGCCGCTCGCGGGGGTGCTGCACGACGGATGCCGCGATGAGCGTCGCCGCCGCGCTCGCGCGCCCGGCCAGCAGCGACTCGACGAGCGTGCCCTTCGCGGACGCCTCGCCCAGCCGGCTGCCGAGCGCCAGCTCGAGCTCGGGGTTCTGGGCGACGGTGCGCGAGAACCCGAAGAGATCTCCCTCGACGTCGGCGTTCGGCTCGGCCTTTGCGGCCGCGCGCACCGCGAGCTCCTCGATCGCGTCGACGAGGTCGGCCGTCGACGACCAGCGCTGCTCGACCGCGGTGGTCAGCAGGGCGAGGGTCGTCGACGACACCGCTGCGGCGAACACGTCCGACACGACCCGGCGACGGGCCTCGACGGAAGCCGCGGAGTCGGCGAGCGCGCCGCTCAGGTGCGACGAGGAGTCGACAGCCCGAGCCGCGGCGAACAGCTCGCTCGCGACCGCGAGGTCCACGCCGGACGCCGTGGTCAGCGCCGACGTGGTCTTCGCGAGCGCCTGAGTGGTCGCGCTGCCCATTACTTCGCCGCCTCGGTGGCCTCGAGCTCCGCGAGGAACCGGTCGACGACGGCCTGGGCCTTCTTGTCGTCCGACAGGGTCTCGCCGATGACGCCGCCGGCGAGGTCGAGGGCGAGCGTGCCCACCTCGCTGCGCAGCGACACGAACGCCGACTGGCGCTCGGCCTCGATCTGCGAGTGCGCGGCGGAGGTCAGGCGGGCGGCCTCGGCCGAGGCGTTCTCCTTGGCTTCGGCGACGATCTTCTTGCCGTCCTCGCGGGCGGCGTCGCGGATCTCACCGGCCTCCTTGCGGGCCTCGGCCAGCTGCGACGTGTACTCCTCGAGCGCGGCCTCGGCCTTGCGCTGAGCCTCGTCGGCTTTGGCGATGTTGCCCTCGATGGCCGCCGAGCGCTCGTCGAGCAGCTTCTTCATCCGGGGAAGGGCGACCTTCCAGAAGATGAAGAGGATGACGACGAAGCAGACCGCCGACCAGATGATGTCGTACCACGCGGGGATGAGGGGGTTGTGGGTCTCCCCCTCTTCCGCGGCGTACGCGACAAGAGCGTTCAGCATCCTGTCTCCTTTGGACTGGTGTCAGCGATCAGACGAAGATGAAGCCGGCAGCGATGCCGATGAAGGCGAGCGCCTCGGTGAAGGCGATACCGATCCACATGAGCACCTGCAGGCGGCCTGCGAGCTCGGGCTGGCGGGCGACGCCCTCGATGGTCTTGCCGACGACGATGCCCACGCCGATGGCGGGGCCGATGGCGGCGAGGCCGTAGCCCATCGTCGCGACGTTGCCGGTGACGGCGGCCAGAACCGTAGTTGCGTCCACGGGTGTTTCCTTTCGGTTGGTTGTTGGGCGCGGCAGCGAGCCGACCCGCTCAGTGCTCCTCGGCGACCGCGAGCTGGATGTAGACCGCGGTGAGAAGAGCGAAGACGTAGGCCTGGAGGACGGCCACCAGGATCTCGAACAGGGTGAAGACGAAGCCGAACGCGAGGCTGCCGGCGGCCAGCGCCGACCACCAGCCGCCGAGGTCCAGGAGGAAGAACTGCGTCGCGGCGAAGAAGAGGACCAGCAGCAGGTGGCCGACCATCATGTTCATCAGCAGTCGCAGCGTCAGGGTGACGGGGCGGATGATGAAGGTCGAGATGAGCTCGATCGGCGTGACGATGATGTAGATCGGCCACGGCACGCCCGAGGGGAAGAGCGAGTTCTTGAAGAAGTTCTTCGGGCTCTTCTTGATGCCGGCGTAGATGAAGGTCACGTACGAGATGATCGCGAGGACCAGCGGGACGGCGATGACCGCGGTGCCGGCGATGTTCAGGAACGGGATGATTCCCGTGATGTTCATGAACAGGATCATGAAGAACATCGTCGTGAGGATCGGCAGGAAGCGGTCGCCGTCCTTCTTGCCGAGCAGATCGTGGGCGATGTTGACGCGCACGAAGTCCAGGCCCATCTCGACGACGCTCTGGAAGCGCCCGGGGACGACCTTCATACGGCGCGTGCCGAGCCAGAAGATCAGCACGACCGCGATCGTCGCGAGGAACTGGATCAGGTTGATTCGAGTGATCGACAGGGCTTCGATGCCGAAGAGCTGGATGATCGGGGCCGGAAAGAACTCCTCGATCGATGGCCCGTGGAAGACGGGACCTTCTTCAGCGGCAAAGGGGGCGATCAGGGTCGCAGCTTGAGTGAACAGCGCTGACTCCAGCTTCGGGGCATCGGTGCGGGACCGTTGCGACGATGGTCGGTGAGTCGCGCTCCGCAGGCGCTCGCGAGGCGAGCGGGCGGGCGCCGGATAAGCCTATCAAATCTGAGAGCCACCCGAGTGCGCGCCTAGTCCTCGCTGATTTCGGTGGGCAGTTCCACGTCGCTGGCGTGCGGGACGCGCATCCGCAGCATCACCACGACGTCGATCGCGAGGGAGGCCAGGACGCTCGCCACGAGGGCGAAGAAGAAGACGGTGGGCTCGACCCACTCCTGGTCGCGCAGCACGACGAGAGCGACCAGGAAGACGATGAACTTCAGCAGCCAGCCGCCCAGCACGATGCCGAAGAACAGCGGCACGTACAGGTCGTCGCCGTACCAGCGGTTGGCCACCAGGATGCTGGCGCCGGTGATCCCGAGGAAGAGGGCGGCGACGAGGACGCCGACGAGCGCGCTCCACAGCCCCGGCATGCCGGCGACGGCATACCCGATGATCGCGCCGGCGACGGCCAGCAGCGCGGTGACGCCGGCGGACCACAGCAGCGTCGTGCGCAGGATGGGCGTGCTCGAGACGGGTGGGCGGCTCATCGGGTCTCCTGGGTGGCTGGCTCGGGGGTGGACGGTTCCCGGCGGCGCCGGGTGGGGGGCAGCAGCGTGACGACGAGGCAGGCCGCGATTCCGACGACGCCGAAGGCGACGCCGGGAAGGTACTCGCCCGGCCAGTCCTGCCCGGTGCCGATGTACATCAGCAGCACCGAGAGGCCGACCACGGCGGTCCACGCGTAGAAGATCAGCACGGCGTCGCGGTCGCTGTGACCGAGGTCGAGCATGCGGTGGTGCAGGTGCTTGCGGTCGGGGGCGAACGGCGACTTGCCCGCGCGCATGCGCCGGATGACGGCCAGGCCGAAGTCCAGCAGCGGCAGGAAGACGATGACGATGGGCAGCAGGATCGGGATGAACGCACCGAGCAGCTGCGAGCGGCCGAAGGCGTCGTTGTCGCCGATGATCGCGGGGTCCAGCTGGCCGGTGATCGCGATGGCCGAGCAGGCCATCAGCAGCCCGAGCATGAGCGCGCCGCCGTCGCCCATGAACAGCTTCGCCGGACTCCAGTTCAGCGGGAGGAACCCGATGCACGCCCCGATCAGGACGGCGGCGATGAAACTCGCCAGCGTGAAGTAGGTGCTCGCGCCGGTGTCGCGCACCAGCAGGTACGAGTAGGCGAAGAAGATCGCGTTCGCGATCAGCGCCACTCCCCCGACGAGCCCGTCGAGCCCGTCGATGAAGTTGACCGCGTTCATGACGATGACGATCGAGAAGACCGTCAGCAGGAAGCTGACCCAGCCCGACCACACCGTCATGCCGCCGATCGGCAGCGCATAGATCTGCAGCTCCCCGAACCACGCGATGATCCCCGCGGCCACGAACTGGGCGCCGAGCTTGATCATCCAGTCGAGGTCGAGCAGGTCATCGGCGACGCCGACGACGACGATCAGCGACGTCGCGGCCAGAAGCGCGATCGGCTGCTGCGGATTGGTCCAGATGATCGAGAAGAACGGATGCGCCGCGGAGACCGCGAAGGCCGCCACGACGCCCAGATACATCGCGATGCCGCCGAGCCGCGGCGTCGGGGTCTTGTGGACGTCGCGCTCGCGGATGCCCGGGTAGAGCTTGTACTTCAGGCTGATCCGCCAGATCGCCCACGCCAGGACGAGGGTGATCGTCGCGGTGAAGAGCGCGATGAAGACGTACTGCTTCACGCGCCGGCGCTGGGCGACGGCGACTGCGCAGAGGCGTCGTCCGTCGCCGAGCCCTCCTCGGTCGGCGTCGTGGCCCGGTCGCCCGCATCTGCGGGCGCGGCGTCGGGGGCGTCCTCGGTCGTCGCATCGGCGCCGGCCCCGTCGCCCTCATGGGAGTGCTCGTCCGCCTCGGCGTCGGCGTCGCCCTCCGTCGCCGCGGGCTCGTCCGCGTCGGCGCCCTCCTCGGGCTCGAGCAGGTCGCCCAGCACGCGGCCGAGCGCCTCGCGGTCGATCGCGCCCTCGCGCAGGACGCGGACGGTCCCCGAGCCTCCCGGCATGAGCCCGGTGGCGTCGATGATCGTCGACGAGATCCCCGTCTCGGTGGGGCCCGCCTCGAGGTAGATCGAGACGAACTCGCCCAGCATCACCTCGGCTTCGGCCGCCGTGACGCCGGGGGACTTGCCGGTGAGGTTGGCGCTCGAGACCGCGAGCGGGCCCGTCTCCTCGAGCAGTTCGAGGGCGATGTGGTGGGCGGGCATGCGCACCGCGACGGTGCCGCGGGTCTCGCCCAGGTCCCACGACAGCGACGGCATCGCGGGCAGGACGATCGTGAGACCGCCGGGCCAGAACTCCTCCACCAGGCGCTCGACGGGCTCCGGCACCTCGGCCACCAGCGCGCGCAGCGTGGTGACGCCGGCGACGAGCACGGGCGGGGGCGACTGACGGCCGCGCCCCTTCGCGTCCAGCAGTCGCTGGACGGCGGTCGGCGAGAAGGCGTCGGCGGCGAGGCCGTAGACGGTGTCGGTGGGCACGACGACCAGCTCGCCGCGGGCGATGGCCTGGCGCGCCTGGCGCATGCCCGCGAGGAGATTGGCCTCGTCACGGGTGTCGAAGAGGGGGCACATGTCGCCGACAGTCTAGTCGCGGGCGGGCGCGGGTGCCGACGGGCCGGGCGGCCGGATCGCCGTCGTGACGCGGTCGCGCGTCGTCAGATCGGCATGGGTGGCGGCGGCCAGCCAGCCGTCCGCGGTCAGCAGCTCGCGGATGGGGCCGCCCTGCCACTCGCCGTGCTCGATCGCCAGGGTTCCGCCGGGGTGCGCCAGACGCATGCCGACGCCGCTGAGCACGCGCACGACGTCGAGTCCGTCCTCGCCCCCGTACAGGGCGGCCGGCGGATCGAAGAACCGCACCTCCGGATCGCGCGGGATCGCGGCGTCGGGCACGTACGGCGGGTTCGAGGCGACGACCGAGACGGTTCCGTCGAGTTCGCCGAACGCCGTGGCGAGGTCGACGAACGCGACGCGGGCGTTCTCGCCGCCGTACCGCGCGAAGTTCTCGCGCGCCCAGATGAAGGCGTCCACGGAGTTCTCGGCGGCGACGACGCGCGCGTGCGGCACCTCGGTGGCCATGGCGAGCGCCACGGCGCCGCTGCCGGTTCCGAGATCGACGGCGATGGGCGAGGCGGATGCCGCGGCGCGGAGCGCGTCGATGGCCACCTGCGCCAGCAGCTCCGTCTCGGGGCGCGGGACGAAGACGCCCGGCCCCACCCGGAGCTCCAGATGGCGGAACGGGGCCGTGCCCGTGATGTGCTGCAGCGGCTCGCGCGTGGCGCGGCGCTCGACGAGCTCCTCGAGCGCGCCTGCCTGATCGGACGTGACGGCGTCGCCGCGGATCGATGCGGCCTGGACGCCGCCGCGGCCGCTGCCGAGCACGTGGGCGGCGAGGAGCTCGGCGTCGACGGCGGCGTCGGCGATTCCGGCGCGCGACAGCCGCTCGACGGCACTGCGGAGCAGCGCGCCGAGCGCGAGGGAGGGGTCGGGTGATGCCATGGGCGCCTTCCACCATAAGCGCTCCCGCGAGCGACACCGTTGCCTCACAGCGTCACAAAGGCCCGTCGGAATAGACCCGCGCCTAGGCTGGTTGGCCGTCAGCAGAACCGCTCCGGAAAGGCCCCGACATGACCGGTATCCACTCCGACATCACCTCCGCGTTCGGCAACACGCCGCTCGTCCGACTCAACCGCATCGCCGAAGGCGTCGAGGGGAACATCCTCGCCAAGCTCGAGTTCTACAACCCCGCCTCCAGCGTCAAGGACCGTCTCGGCATCGCCATCGTCGACGCCGCCGAGGCATCCGGCGCCCTCCAGCCGGGCGGGACGATCGTCGAGGCGACCAGCGGCAACACCGGCATCGCCCTGGCGATGGTCGGCGCCGCGCGCGGCTACAAGGTGATCCTCGCCATGCCCTCGTCGATGTCGATCGAGCGGCGTCTGCTGCTGAAGGCATACGGTGCCGAGCTCGTGCTGACCGATCCCGCGGGCGGAATGAAGGGCGCCGTCGCCAAGGCGGAGGAGATCGTCGCCGAGACCCCCGGCGCGGTCCTGGCCCGTCAGTTCGAGAACGAGGCGAACCCGGCGATCCACCGCAAGACCACGGCCGAGGAGATCCTGCGCGACACCGACGGCAAGGTCGACTACTTCGTCGCCGGCATCGGCACCGGCGGCACCATCACCGGCGTCGGCCAGGTCCTCAAGGAGCGCGTTCCCGATGCCAAGGTCGTCGCCGTCGAGCCCGCCGACTCCCCGCTGCTGACCAAGGGCACGCCAGGTCCCCACAAGATCCAGGGCATCGGCCCGAACTTCATCCCCGCGATCCTCGACCAGGGCGTCATCGACGAGGTCATCGACGTCGAGTTCGCCGACTCCATCGCGACGGCCCGCGAGGTCGCCACGAAGGACGGCATCCTGGTCGGCATCTCGTCGGGAGCCGCCATCTGGGCGGCTCTCCAGGTCGCGGCGCGCCCCGAGGCCGCCGGCAAGAACATCGTCGTGATCATCCCCTCGTTCGGCGAGCGGTACCTCTCGACGCCGCTGTTCGAAGACCTGCGCGACAACTGACACACCCGGCGGCGGGGTCGCTCCCCCGCCGCCGGCTCCGATCGAAAGGCCGACGTTGCCCGGAATCCACGCCGACATCACCTCCGCGTTCGGGGGCACGCCGCTCGTGCGCCTGAACGCGCTGACGCGCGATCTGGATGCGGAGGTGGTGGCCAAGCTCGAATTCTTCAACCCGGGCTCGAGCGTGAAGGACCGCCTCGGCGTCGCGCTCGTCGACGCCGCGGAGGAGGCGGGCGACCTGAAGCCCGGCGGCACGATCGTGGAATCCACCAGCGGCAACACGGGCATCGCCCTGGCGCTCGTCGGCGCCGCCCGCGGCTACCGCGTCATCCTGACGATGCCCGCGTCGATGTCGAAGGAGCGCCGCACGCTGCTGAAGGCCTACGGCGCCGAGCTGGTCCTGACGGACCCGTACAAGGGCATGACCGAGGCGGTCGCCACCGCCGAGCGCATCGCCGCGGAGACCGAGGGCGCCATCCTCGCCCGACAGTTCGAGCACGCCGCCAACGCGGCCATGCACCGCCGGACCACGGCCGAGGAGATCTGGGCCGACACCGACGGCGACATCGACTGGTTCGTCGCCGGATCCGGCACCGGCGGCACCGTCACCGGCGTCGGCCAGGTGCTCAAGGAGCGCAAGCCCGATGCGAAGGTCGTGCTGGTCGAGCCGAAGGACTCGCCGTTGCTGACCGAGGGGCGCGCCGGCGGCCACCGCATCCAGGGCATCGGCCCGAACTTCGTCCCCGACGTCCTGGACCGCTCGGTCCTCGACGAGGTGATCGACGTCGAGTTCGACGACGCGATCCGCATCGCGCGCGCGCTGGCGACCGATGAGGGGATCCTCGCGGGCATGTCGGCCGGCGCCGCGGTGTGGGCCGCCCTCGAGATCGCGGGGCGCCCCGAGGCCGCCGGAAAGCGTATCGTCGTAGTGATCCCCGACGCGGGTGAGCGCTATCTCAGCACCGCGCTTTACGCCCACCTGCGCGACACAGAGGAGAAGAGCGCATGAGCACCAGCCTGCATCCCATCGAGAGGCTCCGCGAGGACCTGGCGACGGCGAAGCTGTGCGACCCCGCCGCGCGCTCGTCGCTCGAGATCGCCCTGCTCTACCCGGGCCTGCACGCGATCTGGGCGCACCGCCTGTGGCACGCGCTGTGGGTGCGCGGCTTCCGCTTCCCCGCGCGGGCCGGCTCGCAGGTCACGCGATGGCTCACCGGCATCGAGATCCATCCCGGGGCCACCGTCGGCCGTCGCTTCTTCATCGACCACGGCATGGGCGTCGTCGTCGGAGAGACCGCCGAGATCGGCGACGACGTCATGCTCTACCACGGCGTGACCCTCGGCGGCCGCACCCGCAACGGCGGCAAGCGTCACCCCACCATCGGCGACGGCGTCGCCGTCGGCGCGGGCGCCAAGGTGCTCGGCCCCATCACGATCGGCGCCGGGTCCGCCGTCGGGGCCAACGCGGTCGTGACGCGTGACGCCCCGGCCGACAGCATCCTGGTGGGCATCCCCGCCAAGGCACGCGCGCGCAACGACAACCTCGACAAGCGCAAGCTGCTGACCACCCCCGAATACATGATCTGAGCGGGGACGCCGGTCACTTCTTGTCGTCGCGGCGCTCCTCGACCTTGTTCTTGACGAAGATCATGGGCAGCAGCATCGTCGCCAGCGCCGTGACGAGCCACACGATGACCGGCCCGAGGATCCACGAGAGCAGGTCGGTGATGCTCAGGCCGCCGATCGGCAGCAGCACGACCACCAGCAGGGCGATCAGTGTCGAGACGATGCCGACGCCGCCGAGCAGCGCGGGTGCGTTGCGCTTGGCGAAGCGCGCGGTCCAGGGCGACAGGACGCTCTGCAGGATGGCGAAGATCACGACGACGAGGACGAAGCCCCACCAGTCGGACCAGTCGATCGTGAAGCCGTCGAGCAGCAGGTCCGCCACGATGAGTCCGATGGCCGCCGAGGCCAGGAACACGAGTGTGCGGATGAGGAACATGATCATGCCGCCAGGCTAGACCCGCGGATGCCGCGCGGCCATCGTGCCGGCGCGACACGCGGGTCGCGTGTGGCCTCTCCCGGATTTCATGCAGGCCGCATGACGCGGGGCGACACGATCAGGCGCAGGGTCGGGCCATGGCCCTCCACTCCCTCGACGCCCTCGAACTCGAACGACTCGCCATCGCCCCCGTCTACGCGCGGCCGGGCATGCGCCACGGCATCCCCAAGGACGCTCTGCCCGCCGACGGCATGGATCCGCGCGTGGCGTACCGGCTGCTCCATGACGAGCTGATGCTGGACGGCAATGCGCGCCAGAATCTCGCGACGTTCGTGACGACGTTCATGGAGGACGAGGCGACGGCGCTCGCGATGGAGTCCCTCGACAAGAACATGATCGACAAGGACGAGTATCCGCAGACGGCGGCCATCGAGGGACGCTGCGTCAGCATCGTCTCGAAGCTGTGGCACGCGCCCGACGCGGAGAGCCCGACGGGCACGTCGACGACGGGCTCGAGCGAGGCCGTCATGCTCGCCGGCCTCGCGCTCAAGTGGCGCTGGCGGCAGCGACGCGAGGCGGCCGGGCTGCCCGTCGAGCGGCCCAACCTCGTGATGGGCATCAACGTCCAGGTGGTGTGGGAGAAGTTCTGCCGCTACTGGGACGTCGAGCCCCGCTACGCACCCATCGAGGAGGGGCGGCTCCAGCTCAACGCCGAGGAGGCGCTGAAGCTGTGCGACGAGAACACGATCGGCGTCGTGGCCATCCTCGGCTCGACGTTCGACGGATCCTACGAGCCGGTGCTGGACATCGCGAACGCCCTCGACGAGCTGCACGCCTCGGGAGGCCCCGACATCCCCCTGCACGTCGACGCGGCATCCGGCGGCTTCGTCGCGCCCTTCATCGATCCCGACCTCGAGTGGGATTTCCGTGTGCCGCGCGTGCGATCGATCAACGCATCGGGCCACAAGTACGGGCTCGTGTACCCGGGTGTCGGCTGGGTGGTGTGGCGCACGGCCGCGGATCTTCCGGAGGACCTCGTCTTCCACGTCAACTACCTCGGCGGCGACATGCCGACGTTCGCGCTGAACTTCTCGCGGCCGGGGTACCAGGTCATCGCGCAGTACTACAACTTCATCCGGCTCGGGTTCGAGGGCTACCGCGAGATCCAGCAGGCGTGCCGCGACGCGGCCATGTACACGGCGGCGGAGATCGCGAAGATGGGGCCGTACGAACTGCTCTCCGACGGCTCGCAGCTGCCGGTGTTCCTCTTCCGCATCCGCGCCGGGGAATCGCGGTTCACCGTGTACGACGTCTCGGCCAAGCTGCGCGAGCGCGGCTGGCAGGTCCCCGCGTACTCGCTGCCGGCCGACCTGACGGACGTGTCGGGACTGCGCGTGGTGATCCGCAACGGCTTCGGACGCGACCTCGCCGACCTGTTCCTGGCCGACCTTCGACACGCGACCGACTTCTTCGAGAGCCTGTCGACCCCGCTGCCCGACGACCCCGATCACACGGAGTCGTTCCGGCACTGAGGCCTCTCAGGCGCCGATCGCCGCGAGGCGCTCCTCCTCGTCGGCGGTGACGCACGACTGGATGATCGGCTCGAGCGCGCCGTCCATGACCTGATCGAGGTTGTACGCCTTGTAGCCGGTGCGATGGTCGGCGATGCGGTTCTCGGGGAAGTTGTACGTGCGGATGCGCTCGGAGCGGTCCATGCCGCGGATCTGCGACTTGCGGGCGTCGGCCGCCTGCGCATCGAGCTCCTCCTGCTGCTTGGCCAGCAGGCGCGCACGCAGCACGCGCATGCCGGCCTCGCGGTTCTGCAGCTGCGACTTCTCGTTCTGCATCGACACCACGATCCCGCTCGGCACGTGGGTGATGCGCACCGCCGAGTCCGTCGTGTTCACCGACTGGCCGCCAGGCCCCGACGAGCGGAAGACGTCGATCTTCAGGTCGTTCGGGTCGATGTGGATCTCTTCCGGCTCGTCCACCTCGGGGAAGACGAGGACGCCGGTCGTGGAGGTGTGGATGCGTCCCTGCGACTCGGTCGCCGGCACGCGCTGGACGCGGTGGACGCCGCCCTCGTACTTCAGGTGGGCCCACACGCCCTGCGACGGATCGTTCGAGGACCCCTTGATGGCGACCTGGACGTCCTTGTAGCCGCCGAGGTCCGACTCGTTGCGCTCGAGCAGCTCGGTCTTCCACCCCTTCGAGGCGGCGTACTGCAGATACATGCGCAGCAGGTCGGCCGCGAACAGCGCCGATTCGGCGCCGCCCTCGCCCTGCTTGATCTCCATGATCACGTCGCGCGCGTCGTCGGGATCGCGCGGGATCAGCAGGCGCCGCAGGCGCTCCTGGCTGTGCGCCAGGCGCTCCTGGAGGCCGGGCACCTCTTCGGCGAACGCCTCGTCCTCACGGGCGAGCTCGCGAGCGGCTTCGAGGTCGTCGGATGCCGCGAGCCAGTCCTCGTGGGCCTTCACGATCCGCGACAGCTCGGCGTAGCGCCGGTTGACGCGCTTGGCAAGCGCGGCATCCGCGTGCACCGCGGGGTCGGACAGCTGCTGCTCGACGGCGTGGTGCTCGTCGATCAGGCCCTTGACGGACTCGAACACGTGGCGCTGCCGCCGGTCAGCGGATGCTGTTGTCGTGCGAGTGGCTGTGCCCGCCGCCGTGGCCGTCGCGCGCGGGAGCCGGGATCGACTTCTGCATCTGCACGAGGAACTCGACGTTCGACTGCGTCTCCTTGAGCTTGCCCAGCACCACCTCGAGCGCCTGCTGCGGGTCGAGCCCGGCGAGGGCGCGACGCAGCTTCCACGTGATCTTGACCTCGTCGCCCGACAGCAGCATCTCCTCGCGACGCGTGCTCGAGGCGTTCACGTCGACGGCCGGGAAGATCCGCTTGTCCGCCAGCTGGCGCGACAGTCGCAGCTCGCTGTTGCCGGTGCCCTTGAACTCCTCGAAGATGACGTCGTCCATCTTGGAGCCGGTCTCCACGAGCGCCGTGGCCAGGATCGTGAGCGATCCGCCGTTCTCGATGTTGCGCGCAGCGCCGAAGAAGCGCTTGGGCGGATACAGCGCCGAGGCGTCGACGCCGCCGGACAGCACGCGACCGGACGTCGGCGCCGAGACGTTGTACGCACGTCCGAGGCGCGTGATCGAGTCCAGCAGCACGACGACGTCGCGGCCGAGCTCCACGAGGCGCTTGGCACGCTCGATGGCGAGCTCGGCGACGGTGGTGTGGTCCTCGGCGGGGCGGTCGAAGGTCGAGGCGATGACCTCGCCCTTGACCGTGCGCTGCATGTCGGTGACCTCTTCGGGACGCTCGTCGACCAGCACGACCATGAGGTGGACCTCGGGGTTGTTGTGCGAGATGGCGTTCGCGATCTGCTGCAGCACGATCGTCTTGCCGGCCTTCGGCGGCGCGACGATGAGGCCGCGCTGGCCCTTGCCGATCGGGGCGACGAGGTCGATGATGCGCTGCGTGAGCTTCTCGGGTGCCGTCTCGAGGCGCAGGCGCTCCTGCGGGTACAGCGGCGTGAGCTTGCCGAACTCCACACGCGTGGCCGCGTCGTCGACCGACAGGCCGTTGATCGCGTCGACCTTCACGAGGGCGTTGTACTTCTGACGGCTCGACTGCTCGCCCTCGCGGGGCTGCTTGATCGCGCCGACGACGGCGTCGCCCTTGCGCAGGTTGTACTTCTTGACCTGACCGAGCGACACGTAGACGTCGCTCTGGCCGGGGAGGTAGCCGGTCGTGCGAACGAACGCGTAGTTGTCGAGCACGTCGAGGATGCCGGCGATCGGGATCAGGACGTCGTCCTCGCCGATCTCGGTCTCGAACTCGTCGGCGCTGCCCTGGCCGCGGCGCTTGTTGCGGCTGCGGCCCCGGCCGCCGCCGGTCTCCTCGTCATCGCCGGACTGGCTGCCGCCGTTCTGCGATCCCTGCGAGGGTCCGCTCTGCGACGAGCCGCCGCCCTGGCCGTTCTGGTTCTGGTTCTGGTTGCGGTTGCGGTTCCGGCTGCGGCTGCGGCTGCGGCTGCGGCCCGACGAGGCCTGCTCGCCGTCACCGGCGCCGCCGTCGCCCTCCGCGGAAGGCTCCGCGGCCTTGCCCGAGTCCTCGGACGCCTCGGCGCCCTCGTCCTTCGTGGCGGTCCCGCCCTTGCCGGATCCGTCGGCCGTGTCCGGGGCCTCGGCGCCCTCGGCCGGCTTCTCGGCCTTCGGGGACTTCTGCGACTTCTGGGACCTCTGGGACTTCTGGGACTTCTGCGGCTTGTCGCCCACCTCCGCCTCGGCGGTCTCGGCGGCCGGGGCGCCCTCGGAGGGCTTCTCGGTCTCGGCATCGGCCGCGGGCGTCTCGGCCGTCACGTCCGAGCTCTTGGCGCGCCGCGGCGCGCGCTTGCGCGGGGCCCGCGCGGGCTTCTCCTCGGCTGCCGGCTGCTCGTCGGCGGCCTGGGCGTCGGGGGACGCGGATGCGTCGGCCGGCGCCTGCTCGGCAGGAGCCTCGGGGCCCTGCTCGGCAGCAGCCTGCTCGGCGGGGGTCTCGGGCGCCTGCTCGGCGGGTGCCTCGTCGGCAGGAGCCTCGGCCGGCTCTTCGGCGGGCGCCTGCTCGACGGCGGCCTCGGGCTCGGGCTCGGCGGCGGCGGGGGCCTGCTCGACGGGGGCCTCGGCGGCCTGCTCGGCGGCGGCGTCCTGCGGCTGCTCGGGCGCGTCCGCGCGCTCGTCGCCCTGGGCGTCGGTGTGGATCTCGGAGATGGACTCCACGAGTTCTCCCTTGTGAAAAACGATCGGATATGCAGAACCGCACGACGCTGCAGGCAGTCGCCGACCGGCCTTCTGCCGGTTCAGGAGCTGTTCGGCGGCTCGAAGACCGCCCGGATGCTCGAAATCCCACAGCAGAAAGAGGCTGTGCGGTGGTTTCGCAGATTTGCGACGGAGGCCAGATTCACGGGTTACGTGGAACCCTCCGCGTACTCCCTCACTGTACCACCCTTGACATCGACGGCGAGCATGAGCGCCTCCCACGCGCCCTCGACCGTCTTCTGGGCGAGGGCCGCCGCCTGGAGCCGGCGCCCCGGGCCGTCGGCGAGCACGAGGACGCTCGGCCCCGCGCCCGACACGACGGCGGCGAAGCCCGCGGCGCGCAGCGTCCGCACGAGCTTGTCGGTCTCGGGCATGGCCTGCGCGCGGTAGCTCTGGTGGAGCTTGTCCTCGGTCGCCGCCAGCAGCAGCTCGGGGCTCTGCGTCAGCGCCGCGATCAGCAGCGCCGACCGGGACACGTTGAACACCGC
Organism: Microbacter sp. GSS18; assembly: GCA_029319145.1. Classification (NCBI taxonomy): domain Bacteria; kingdom Pseudomonadati; phylum Bacteroidota; class Bacteroidia; order Bacteroidales; family Porphyromonadaceae; genus Microbacter; species Microbacter sp. GSS18. The sequence continues at coordinate 1,650,665 of CP119753.1, forward strand.
GTCCTCGCGCGGCACCTGCAGCGGCTGCAGGCTGCGGGCGACGCTCGTCGACATCGTCGACTCGGGCACGAACACCAGCGGCGACACACCGCGGTGGACGATCAGCTGCTTGTGCTGCGGCCCGTCGTCGTCCATCCACGCGATCGTGAGACCGCCGAACAGCGCGGGGGCTACGTTGTCCGGGTGGCCTTCGAGCTCGGTGGCCAGGCGCAGGAGCGTCTCGGGGCCGAGTTCGACATCGCCTTCCAGGAGCCCCTTGGCCGCGAGCAGCCCCGAGACCACGGCGGCGCCCGACGAGCCCATGCCGCGCCCGTGCGGGATGACGTTGTGGGCCTGCAGCCGCAGACCCGGCATCCGCCGCCCCACCGACTCGAACGCGTACGCGATCGATCGCACGACCAGGTTCGACGCGTCACGGGGAACGTCCCCCATGCCCTCGCCGACGACGTCGATCTCGAGCTCGCCCGCGGGCAGAGCCGTGACCGTCAGCTCGTCGTAGACGCTCAGCGCGAGCCCGAGCGTGTCGAACCCCGGGCCGAGGTTCGCGCTCGTCGCCGGCACGCGCACCACGACGGTGCGGCCGGCTGCGGGCACAGGGGCTGTGGTCACGCCGAGGCCTCCACGGGTGCCAGGTCGAGCACCGCGGCGACGTCGGACGTGCTGGCGTCGACCACGGTGGGCTCGACCTGCGAGCCGTCGGCGTTGCGAAGCGCCCACTGCGGGTCCTTCAGGCCGTGGCCGGTGACGGTGAGCACGACACGGGCGCCTGCCGGGACGACCCCCGCCTCGGCGCGGTCGAGCAGACCGGCGACGCTGATGGCCGAGGCCGGCTCCACGAAGATGCCGACGCTTCCGGCCAGGAGCTTCTGCGCCGCGAGGATGCGCTCGTCGTCGATGGCCCCGAAGTAGCCGTCCGTCGCCGCGCGCGCCTCGAGCGCGAGCTCCCACGAGGCCGGATTGCCGATGCGGATGGCACTGGCGACGGTCTCGGGGTTCTTCACCACTTCACCGCGCACCAGCGGCGCCGAGCCCTCGGCCTGGAAGCCGAACATGCGCGGCACGCGGGTGGAGACGCCGCGCTCGGCCTCCTCGCGGTATCCGCGCGAGTAGGCGGTGTAGTTGCCGGCGTTGCCGACCGGGATGAAGTGGAAATCGGGAGCGTCGCCGAGCACCTCGACGATCTCGTACGCGGCGGTCTTCTGGCCCTCGATGCGGTCGGGGTTGACCGAGTTCACCAGGTGCACCGGGTAGTTGTCGGCGAGCTCGCGCGCGATCTCGAGGCAGTCGTCGAAGTTGCCGCGGATCTGGATGAGCCGGCCGTTGTGGGCGACGGCTTGGCTGAGCTTGCCCATCGCGATCTTGCCCTCGGGCACGAGCACCGCCGCGGTGATGCCGGCGTGCGCGGCATAGGCTGCGGCCGACGCCGACGTGTTGCCGGTCGAGGCGCAGATGACGGCCTCGGCGCCGTGCTCCACGGCGCGCGAGAGCGCGACGGTCATGCCGCGGTCCTTGAACGACCCGGTCGGGTTCATGCCCTCGAACTTCACCCAGACATCCGCGCCGGTCATGCGCGACAGCGCGGGCGCGGGCAGCAGCGGCGTGCCGCCCTCGCCCAGGGTGACGACCGTCGAGGCGTCGGTGACGCCCAGCCGGTCGGCGTACTCGCGGAGGACTCCGCGCCAGACGTGTGCCATTTCAGTCTCCTTCCACGCGCAGGACCGACACGACGCGCTCGACGACGCCGCTCGCGGCGAGCTTGTCGACGGTGTCGCTGAGGTCCTGCTCCTGGGCCTTGTGGGTGCCGATGACGAGCCGAGCGGTCTCGGCGTCCTCTCCGGCGACGGTCTGCTCGACGGTCGCGATCGAGACGCGGCCGTCGCTGAGGACGCCGGCCACCGCGGCGAGCACGCCGGGCTGGTCGACGACCTCGAGCGTGATCTGGTATCGCGTGGTCACCTGGCCGATGTCGACCACCGGCAGGTTCGCGCGGGTGGACTCCCCGACGCCGACGCCGCCGGCGATGTGACGACGGGCAGCCGACACGACGTCGCCGAGGACGGCCGACGCGGTCTGCACTCCCCCGGCGCCCGCGCCGTAGAACATGAGGTTGCCGGCGGCCTCGGCCTGCACGAACACGGCGTTGTTGGCGCCGTGGACGCTCGCCAGCGGGTGCTCGCGGTCGACCAGAGCCGGATAGACGCGCACCGAGATGGACTCGCCGGGCGTTCCTTCGGCATCCGCCGTCGCCATGCGCTCGCACACCGCCAGCAGCTTGATGACGTACCCGGCGTTGCGGGCGGCGTCCATCATGCCCTTGTCGATCGCGGTGATGCCCTCGCGGTGGACGGCGTCCAGCGGCACCGACGTGTGGAAGGCGAGGCTCGCGAGGATCGCGGCCTTCTGCGCGGCGTCGAAGCCCTCGACGTCGGCGGTGGGGTCGGCCTCGGCATAGCCGAGCGCCTGCGCATCGGCGAGGACGTCGGCGAACTCCGCGCCCTCCTTGTCCATGCGGTCGAGGATGTAGTTCGTCGTGCCGTTCACGATGCCCATGATCCGCTGCACGCGGTCACCGGCGAGCGAGTCGCGCAGCGGGCGGATGATCGGGATCGCGCCGGCGGCGGCGGCTTCGTAGTAGACCTGTGCGCCCACCTGGTCGGCGGCTTCGAAGATCTCGGGGCCGTGGGTGGCCAGCAGCGCCTTGTTGGCGGTGACGACGTCGGCGCCCGAGTTGATCGCCTGCAGCAGGTACGTGCGCGCGGGCTCGATGCCGCCCATCAGCTCGATGACGATGTCGGCGCCGACGATGAGCGTCTCGGCGTCGGTGGTCAGCAGCTCGCGCGGCAGCTCGACGTCGCGGGGGGCGTCGAGGTCGCGCACCGCGATCCCCACGACCTCCAGCGTCGCGCCGGCACGGTCGGCGAGCTCGTCGCCGTGCTTGCGCAGCAGCGATGCGACCTGCGAGCCGACGGCTCCGGCTCCCAGCAGGGCGACCCTCAATCGGCGGTAGTCGGTCATGCGTTCCCTTCCGTCGGGTCGGATTCCCACCCCGCGTCGCGCGCGAGCAGGTCGTCGATCGTCTCGCCGTGCACGATGACACGCGACGTTCCCGCGCACACGGCGACGACCGGCGGGCGCGGGATGAAGTTGTAGTTGCTCGCGAGCGAGAAGCAGTAAGCACCGGTGGCGGGCACGGCGAGCACGTCGCCGGGCGCGACGTCGCCGGGCAGGTACTCGGCGTCCACGACGATGTCGCCCGACTCGCAGTGCTTGCCGACGACGCGCACCAGCGCCGCATCCGCGCCGGACCGGCGCGAGGCGATGCGGGCGGAGTAGTCCGCACCGTACAGGGCCGGGCGGGCGTTGTCGCTCATGCCGCCGTCCACGCTCACGTACAGTCGCGTCGCGTCGGCGGTCAGGCGCACCGGCTTGGTCGTGCCGACCTCGTACAGCGTCACGCCGGCGGTGCCCACGATGGCGCGCCCGGGCTCGAACGCGAGGTTCGGCATCCGGATCCCCCGCGCCTCGCACTCCTGCGCGACGGCGCCGACGATGCCGACCGCGAGCTCCTCGATCGGGGTGGGGTCGTCGGCGGAGGTGTAGGCGATGCCGAAGCCGCCGCCGAGGTTCAGCACGGGGATCTCGCCACCTGCGAGCAGCTGGGCGTGGAGTTCGAGCACGCGCGCGGCGGACTCGCGGAATCCGGCGGTGCCGAAGATCTGCGAGCCGATGTGGCAGTGCAGACCCACGAAGGTCAGCCCCGGCACCTCGCGGATGCGGGCGACGGCCGCCGGCGCGTCCTCGAGGGCGAAGCCGAACTTCTGGTCCTCGTGCGCCGTGGCCAGGAAGTCGTGGGTCTCGGCGTGGACGCCGCTGTTGACGCGCACGAGCACCGGCTGGGTCGCTCCCGTGCGCTCGACGATCGCGGCGAGACGCTCGATCTCGATGGGCGAGTCCACGACGATCGACCCGACGCCCGCGGCCACGGCGCGCTCGAGTTCGGCGAGGCTCTTGTTGTTGCCGTGGAAGCCCAGCCGCGCGGGATCGGCCCCTGCGGCGAGCGCGACGGCCATCTCGCCGCCGCTGGCGACGTCGACGGCGAGGCCCTCCTCGGTCACCCAGCGCACCACCTCGGTGCTCAGGAACGCCTTGCCGGCGTAGTAGACGCGCGCCTGCACGCCGTGGAGGGCGGCAGCCGCGCGGAAGGCGTCGAGGGCGCGCCGTGCGCGCGAGCGGACCTCGGCCTCGTCGAGCACGTACAGCGGCGTGCCGTAGCGCTCGCGCAGCGCGACCGCGCTCACGCCGCCGAGCACGATCGCGCCGGCGTCGTCGCGCACGGCGTCGGCAGGCCAGACGCCCGCGGCGAGGCCGTTCGGGTCGTCCGGACGGGTCAGCCATGCCGGGGCCGGGGTGTCGGAGTGCGGTGCGGCGGACACGGGTGAAGCCAATCGGTGAAGGTCGGTGTCGCCATCGGGTTGTCGCCGGACGGCGGGTGCCACGGCCGGATGACTCACGCGCCGAGCAGTGCTTGAAGTCTATGACACGCCGGGGGTGGTGCCCGTGCCGTGTGTCATGCGATGTCTCGGCGCGCGCCGCGGTTCAGCCGCACGTGCCGTTCTCGAGCAGCGCGGGGTCGGACACGATGCCGCCGTCGATGTCGAATCCGGCCACGAACTGGACGCCCACGACGGCGGCGGCCGTCAGCTCGACGCCCGCCGGAAGGTACTGCGCCACGCACACCGGCCAGTCGCGGGCGACGGTGTCGACGACGCCGCCGAGCTGGTCCCGCAGCTGGTCGGCCGAGACCTCGATGCCGCCCACCTCGATCGACGCCGGCGTCAGCACGAGCTCGCCGTCCGCGGCCGAGGGCGTCAGCGCGACGCCGATCGGGAGCGTCGTGAAGCCGAAGACGGACAGCTCGATCGACATCGTCACGTCGGGCGCGTCGAGCTCGAGCTGCTCGGCGGGAAATCCATCGACGGTCGACAGCAGCGAGCGGAGCTGCTGCTCGTCCATGCGGATCTCGGCCGAGCCCGCCGCCATGTCGCCGCCGCGCACCGGAACGCCCTGCGCCACCACCGAGACGTCGCCGGTGAAGGCGTCGAACGAGACGTCCTGGGACGAGATGGAGATCTCGGCGAACGTGCCGAGGATCAGCTGCGGCAGCACGGGTCCGGTGATCTGGACGTCGATCGGCTGGTCGGCGGGCAGGTCGAGCTCGGTGATGACGCGATCGCGGACGCCGCCCTGGACGATGCCGCGGGCGATCGGCTCGGCGATGATCGCCGCCGCGACGACGACCAGCGCCGCGGCTCCGATGACGAACCACGGCCACACGCGGCGCCGGCGCCGGGGCTTCGCCGTGCTCTGCGGCGTCGCGAGCACCCACTGCGCCGACGCGTCCGGCAGAGGCGCGGTCTGGTTCGCGCCCCGTTCGCCGAGCGGAACCGTGGGGTTGTCGTCTTCGCCCGCCACCGGCTACATCCGCTCCGGAGCGCTCACGCCGAGCAGGTCCAGGCCGTTGCGCAGCACCTGGCCGGTGGCGTCGTTCAGCCACAGGCGCGTGCGGTGCAGCGCCGTGACGGGGTCGTCGCCGAGCGGGATGACGCGGCAGTTGTCGTACCACTTGTGGTAGAGCCCGGCGAGCTCCTCGAGGTAGCGGGCGACCCGGTGGGGCTCGCGCACCTCGGCCGCGAAGGCGACCGTGCGCGGGAACTCCTGCAGCGCGCCCAGCAGCGCCGACTCGGTCTCGTGGTCGAGCAGCTCGGGGGCGAACTCCGACCGGTCGACGCCGGACTCGGCGGCGTTGCGGCCGACGTTGTGCGTGCGGGCGTGGGCGTACTGGACGTAGAAGACGGGGTTGTCGTTGGTGCGCCGCCTGAGGATCTCGGGGTCCAGGGTCAGCGGCGAGTCCGCCGGGTAGCGCGCCAGCGAGTAGCGCAGCGCGTCGGTGCCGAGCCAGTCGCGCAGGTCGTCGAGCTCGATGATGTTGCCGGCGCGCTTGGACAGGCGCGCGCCGTTGACGGACACGAGCTGGCCGATGAGCACCTCGATGTCGGTGTCGGGGTCGTCGCCCGCAGCCCCCGCGAGGGCCTTCAGCCGGTGCACGTAGCCGTGGTGGTCGGCGCCGAGCAGGTAGATCTTGTGCGCGAAGCCCCGGTCGCCCTTGTTGAGGTAGTAGGCGGCATCCGCGGCGAAGTAGGTGTACTCGCCGTTGGAGCGGCGGATGACGCGGTCCTTGTCGTCGCCGAAGTCGGTGGTGCGCACCCACACGGCATCATCGGCGTCGAACACGTGCCCCTGCTCGCGCAGGCGGTCGACGGCCTCGTCGACGAGACTCGGCTCGCCGGCCGAGCCCTTCGCATGCAGGACCCGCTCGCTGAAGAACACGTCGAAGTGGACGTTGAACTTCTCCAGCGACACCTGCAGGTCGCCGAGCTGGAACTCGTAGGCGCGGTCGCGGGCGATGACCAGCTGCTCGTCGTCGGGGAGCGACGGCAGGTCGGGCACGGCCGCCAGCACGCGCTGGGCGAGCACGTCGATGTACGAGCCGGGGTAGCCGTCCTCGGGGATCGGCTCGCCCTTGGCGCGCGCGAGCACCGAGCGCCCGAACCGGTCCATCTGGGCGCCGGCGTCGTTGACGTAGAACTCGCGCACCAGCGTCGCACCGCTGGCCAGCAGCAGGCGCGCCATCGAGTCGCCGAGGGCGGCCCACCGCGTGTGGCCGATGTGCATGGGCCCGGTGGGGTTGGCGCTGACGAATTCGAGGTTGATGGTGTTGCCGCGCTGGCTGTCGTTGGTGCCGAACGCGGCGCCGGCGTCGACGATCGTCTTCGCGAGGGCGCCGGCGGCTGCGGCGTCGAGGCGGATGTTGATGAAGCCGGGGCCGGCGACCTCGACGCTCGCGATCCCGTCGACGGCGGTGAGCCCCGCCGCGATGTCGGCGGCGAACTCGCGCGGGTTCGCGCCGACCTTCTTGGCCAGCTTCAGCGCGGCGTTGGACGCCCAGTCGCCGTGGTCGCGGTTCTTCGGGCGCTCCAGCGGCAGGTCGGCCGCCGTCAGCCCCTCGGCCGCACCGGGGCGTCGCGCCTCGGCGAGCGGGGCGATGACGTCGAGCAGGGCGGCGGAGAGCGCATCAGGATTCATAACCCGTCGATTCTAGTTGCCGGGCGCCGGCTCGCCGCTGCGTGTCAGGCGATCTGGACCAGCTCGGTGTAGTCGTCGCCGGCCGGGTCGGATGCCGCGTCTCGCTCGACCGCGGCCAGCGGGTCCTCGTCGGCCTCGAAGTCCTCGGCCTCGGGCATGACCCAGGCGTCCACGAGCATGCGCTGCAGGCTCACCGCCCCGCCGTGATAGCTGAGGAAGGCGCAGTCGGCGGCGTCGCGTCCGGTCGCGATGCGCACCAGCGAGTGCCGGTTCGCCAGCCGCGTGGCGTCGATGACGTACCAGGCGCCGTCGTGGTAGGCCTCCGCGACGGCGTGGAAGTCCATCGGCTGCAGTCCCGGCGCGTAGCACGCCGCGTACCGCGCGGGCATGTCCATGGCGCGCAGCAGCGCGATGACCACGTGGGCGTAGTCGCGGCAGACGCCCTGACCGGTCATGAGCGTCGTCACGGCGCTGTCGGTGCCGTGGCTGAGTCCGGGGGTGTACGTGGTGCTCGTGGCGACGAAGTCCGACACCGCGCCGATGAGCTCGTGACCCTGCATGCCTTTGAACTGGCGACGCGCCTGCTGGAAGACCTCGTCGGACTGGCAGTAGCGGCTCGGACGCAGGTACGAGATCGCCTCGAGGTCGCTCGTGCGCGCGTGCGGGGTGCGCCCGTCGACGGTCGCCTCGTAGCGCACTTCGAGGCGTCCGGGCTCGGCCTGGAGACGGTGCAGGCGGCTGCCGGACTGGTCGATGATCTCGGTCGGCGTGTACACGCGATCGCCCTGGGTGAACGTCAGCTGCTCGTCGAGGAGGGGCACCTGAGTGGCCGCCGCGACCTGGCAGATGAGGTCGACGGAGGCCACGACGTCGAGGTCGAGTTCGGCGGTCACGACACGTTGCATCCGGCCATCCTCGCACGCGTTTCGCCCCGGCGACCCCGGTCGCCTACGCTCTTTGCATGCCCGCATCCGGACGGCGTCGTCCCCAGCGCTCGTGGGCGGCCCTCGGGTTCCTCGCGATCGCCGTCGCCGCCGTGTGCGCGGTGGCCGTGTCACGGCCCTGGGCGGCCCCCACGACCCCCGCCGCCGTGCCCGCCGAGCCGCCTGGGGCGGCCGTCGCCCCGCTGGTGCTGCCCGACTCCCCCGAGGTGCTGCTCTTCGGCGATTCGTGGGTGTACGGGTCGGCGGCGCGGGTCCCCGAACTCGGCTTCGCCTACCTCATGGACGACCTGCTGGGATGGCGGACCACGGTGGACGGCGTCCGCGGCAGCGGCTACCTCAGGCCCGGGATCGACGGGCCGCCCTACGGCGAGCGCATCGCGGCGCTGGATGCGTCGGCGTCGTACGACCTCGTCATCGTCGAGGGCACCATCAACGACCGCGCGCTCCCCGCCGACGGATACCGGGACGCCGTGAACGCCGCCTGGGACGATCTGGCGGCGATCTATCCCGACGCCTCGTTCGTGATCCTCGGGCCCGCCCCGCAGGTGCTCCCGGTCGAGAAGGCCACGGCTCGCATCGACGCCGATCTCGCCGACCTCGCCGCCCAGCGCGGCTGGTGGTACATCTCCCCGCTCTCGCGGGACTGGATCGTGGCGTCGAACTACCTCGATGTCATCGACACCGGCGCCGGCCGCGACCATCCCTCCACCGAGGGGCACGCGTATCTCGCCGAGAGGCTCGCCGCGGCGATCGTCGCGCTGCAGGGCGCGGGCGGGGTGTCGGCGGACGCCGACGAGCACGACCGCGCCGGTACACCGGGCTGAGAGGCACGGGGAGCCCTCTCGGGGGTGGTAATCTCGACCGGTGCGCCTCCGTAGCTCAGGGGATAGAGCGTTGGTTTCCGGTACCAAAGGTCGCAGGTTCGATTCCTGTCGGGGGCACAGAAAAAATCCCAGGTGATCCTGGGATTTTTGCTTTCTGGGACTAGCCGTTGAGGCGCCACGATCAGTCTTCTGGCAACAGATTGGCAACACTTCGCGAGCGCTTCGCCGCGTCGAGCGCGACGGCGACGGCGTCGAGGTCGTCGTCGAAGAGGTCCGCGTACACATCGAGAGTCATCGCGGCGGATGCGTGGCCGAGCATCCGCTGCACCGCCTTCACGTGTGCTCCGGCCTGCACAGCAAGGCTGGCGGCCGTGTGCCGGAGGTCGTGGGGAGTGATCCGCGGGAAGGTCGCGTCGGCCGATTGGGCGGCGCGGACGGAGCGTGTGAACCATCCGTTGCGACTCGCCGGCAGGCGCACGTGGTTGTGGCCGTCGCCAAACAGAAGCTGATCGCGCGACTTGCCGCTCGCTGCCGCTTCCAGCATCTCCGCAAGGAACGCCGGGTACGGCACGGAGCGTGATCGGTGGGTTTTCGGGGTTCCGACGTGCACCTCGGTCGACACGAGGACCGCGTTCTCCTGCACGGTGACACGTCGCCGCCGGGCGTCGATGTGGCGCACGCGCAGGGCGGTCGCCTCCCCCCACCTGAGGCCGGTATAGGCGAGGAACAGCACAAGTTCGGGGTGAGCCGAGCGGTCCGCGAGGACCTGCACCTGCTCGTGGGTGAGGTAGTTGCGACGGGCAGCCTTCGACTTCGCAGGAAGCACGATGTCCCGAGCAGGATTGCTCGCTATGCGGCGGTCGCGGACGGCGCCCTCGAGCACGCCGGCGAGGATGCCGTGCGCGCGCCGCACCGTCGTCGATCCTCCCTTGATGCTTGACGCCCAGGACTGGACCTCCGAGTGACGAATGCTTCCAACACCTCGGCTGCCCCACTTCGGCTGCACGTGGACTTCCCACGCCGACCGCAGCGGGCGGAACGATGAGGCCTTCAGGACACCCTCACGCTGGGCCAGCCACTCGACTCCGAGAGCGTCAATAGTCGCGTGCGCCGACGACGGATCGATGTACTCGCCACGATCCTTCGCGAACTCGAGCTCCCGCAGGCGTCGCTCAGCATCGAGCTTCCTCGCAAAGCCACGCTCCTGCGTCTGGGAGTGATCGGGGCGCCGGTACACGATGCGGTAGAGCTTCTTGCCCGCTGCGTTCGTATACGGGTGGATGCTGCCCATGCGCGCTCCGGAGTCTGACGCGTGTTTCGCGTATTGAGAATCAGAATACGCGAATTGCACCGTTGCGTGCGGCACCCACGCGACGGGGAGTCGGAGCGGCACCGCCGGCTACAGCTCCCCGATCGCCTGTCCGAGTCGCAGGTAGAGGTCCGCGACCCGTTCGTTGTTCGCACTGTAGGTGGGCCATTCGCCGCGGCGGCGTTCGGTGCGGGGCGGGTTGGCGATGAGGAGCCCGGCTTCTTCGAGTTCGCGGAGGTAGGGGACGACGGTCGTCGGGGGGACTTGGAGGGCGTCGGCGATGGTCTTCCTGGTGACGCCGGGGTTCGTGCGGAGGTAGCGGATGATGCCGGCTTTGACCATATTCCCCAGGATCGCGATGGCGTTCTCGGCGTCTTCGCCGTCTGCGGGCCGGGCGTACTTGGGCATGGTGCCGATTCTCCCCTAGTCCTTGGAGTGAGGACCACTTTCCACAGTAAGCGTTTTATCCGTTCACTTCTGGTGTGAACTGCTGTACAGTCCAGGCATGACCTCGACTCGACCCCTCGCTCCGCACCGGCTCGCGTGCCGGATAGTGGTCTTGTCCCCCAAAGTTCCTACAGACAAGCTCGCGCTTCTGCCTGTACCGTCGGGATCCACGTCTGTTCCCCCGCGAGGTGCGCCGGGCCCGATTTCGGGAATGTTTCTAGCCTGTTATTCCCCGGGTTTTCCATTTCGGAACGTTCGCCGTCTGCGTAGGATTCCGGTGCGGCATCTACTGCGTGTGGCTTCGGTTTCGTCTGTGGCGGCCGTCCTGGATTCTCGGGAGGGCTGGCAATGATGGCAACGGGCAGCACGCGCGGCCGCGGCAGGGCATGGGCGATCCTCGGCGCAGGGGTCCTGCTGGCCGGGATCGTGGCGATCATCGTCGCGGCGATCCTCTCGCAGCCCGATGAGCCGGCACCGTCACCGTCGGGCTCGACCGCCGGCACGCCGGCTCCGACGTCGAGCGCTCCGGGAGACGATGGCGAGGTGGTGGACGCGTCCGCGTCGGATCGAGGCTGGGTGCCCGAGCCGATCACGACGGACCGCGACCTCTACGTGCGGGCTGCGCTGGCAGCCGCGTCGACGTTCGACACGCAGCTGAGCACGCGGCGGGAGTGGCTGGCGTACCTGGACACGTGGTTCACAGCTGATACCCGCTACACGACCGCCGAGGATCAGGCGGATGTGATGGATGCCGCCAAGCTCGAGATGCGGCAGGGTGTCGTGCTTCCTGATGAGCAGTGGGATTCGCTTGCCGGGGAGGACGGTCGGGTGATCGCTGCGGTGACCGGTGACGTGGCATTCCAGCCGGTGTCGGATGACGCGTCCGGCGATATGTCGATCGGGACCGCGGATGTCGTGCTCACCTTCGTCCGGTCGGATGGTTCTGGCGGCGATGTGTCGTACGACGAGGTCGCGCGGGTGAGCGTGCAGGTGCTGTGCGGGCCGGGTTCGGTGCCGACGCCGGATTCTGGTCAGTCGGTGGGCGACTGCAAGGTGGTCCGGTACTTCACGGAGCCGTTGGAGCCGTAATGGGTGTCCCGGTCGCCGCCGCTGCCGCCCTCGCGAGGACGAGGACGGGACGACGCCTGGTGATCGGGATCGTGCTGAGCGTCGTGCTCATCGCGACGGTCAACGTCAGCCTGCTCGCGGCGGTGCCGTTGGCGATCGCCGCGCAGTCCACCGCCGACACCACTGCCCCGGACACGGACGGCCCGGTTCCTGCCGTGTCGGGCGACTGGGGGTACCCGTTGGCGGGGGCGTATTCGAAGGGCCGCGGGTTCGGATACAACCCGGTTGCCGGGTGCGCGTTCTGCTCCACCGACCACAAGGGCTACGACATGGCGCAGGGCTGCGGCGCGACTATCTACGCCGCCGGTGGCGGCCGGGTGGTCACCGCCGGGGCGTTCTTCGGGTGGGGCAACACCGTTCGCATCGACCACGGCGAGGGGCTCGTCAGTCTCTACGGGCACATGCAGTGGGGTTCGCTGCGGGTCTCCGTGGGGCAGGAGGTGGATGTGGGAACTCCGCTGGGCGCGGAGGGCAATACCGGCAACTCGTTCGGCTGCCACCTGCACTACGAAGTCCAGGTCGACGGGTTGCCGATCGATCCGCAACCGTTCATGGCCGCGCGCGGCCTGCCGCTGAAGTGATTCCGAACCGACCCCCGATGCAAGGAGCGAACATGCCATCGATCTCCCGTCCCGCTGACGTGGACATCCCCGACATCCAGCCGGACTTCACCGCCCCGTTCTTCGCCGGCTTCCAAGTCGTCGCGTCCTACATCCTCGCCGGGGCGATGCTCGTAGTGCTGATCATGCTGATCATCGCCGGAGCGGCCCTCGCCTTCCGAGGACTCGCGTCCGACCGGGTGCGGACCTGGGCGGGCGAGAACATCCTGTGGATCTTCATCGCCGCCGCTGTCCTCGGCGCCGCGTCCGGTCTGTTCGCCTGGTTCGTGAACTTCGACTTCGGATTCTGATGCGTTCCCGCCGTCTGCGCAGCATTCTCGTCGGCACCCTCCTCGGGGTGGCGCTGGGGTTCGCCGTGCAGTTCCCCGCGACTGCTGCGGAATCAGGATGGGCGCCATCCGCATCGGCCGCGGTGCAGGCGGCCGCTGGCACGGCGGCGCCGCGAGCGGCGGCAGCTGCGGTGACGGGTGAGCCGTGGTCGGCGCCGGCGTATCCGGTGGACTGCCGTTCCGCGGGCGGGCAGATCACCTGCACGCCCACCGCGGCATCCGACATCACGGCGCAAACGTGCTTCCTCAATGTCCTGGTGAACGGGGAGCGGTCCACGGTCTGCACGACCTTCGAAGACCACGAAGCGACGATCCAGGGCGATGGCGGCACACCCGTGATCGTGGAGTACGGGTGCAGTCTCGGGGATGTCGTGTGCGTGACGTTCGAGAACGCCGGGCGCGGGATGGCGTTCGCGACGACCGCGATGATGTTCGCCGTCGCCGACAACATGCGGTTCGACACAGGAAGTCTGCTGTGGGACGCGGCGGTCACGGAGTGGTCGTTCTGGCAGTGGGCGATCCTGATGGTGCTGTTCGGGTCAATGGTGTGGGCCGTAGCGGCTGCCATCGTCTCCGGTGACCGCGACGAGCTCGTCGGCGCCCTAGTGCGATCGTTCATCGCGGTCCCGGCCGTCCCGATCAGCCTGTGGCTGACCGGTCACCTGCTCAACACCGTCGACGACATGACCTGGTACATCCTCAACCGCGACGGCCCGGCATCCCTGTTCTCGACGCTGCAGTCGGTGATGTGGGCGGGCGGGCAGGCGAACTACTTCTTCGCGTTCATCATCCACGGGATGCTCTGGCTCGGGATGCTGCTGCTCATGCTGGTGTTCACCTTCCGCAACATCGTCCTCGCCGCCCTCATCGCCGTCGGCCCCGTCGCCTGGATGATCTTCCCCGTCCGCGGCATCGGACCGCAGTGGGTCGTCCGGTACGTGTCGGCCGTCGTCGTGCTGCTGCTGACGGGCCCGCTGACCATCGGGTTCGTGACGCTGATCATCAACGGCCTGTCGACGGTGACCACGATCTGGGATCCGCAGTCATGGCCGCTGCTGGTCGGCCTCGTGCTGGTCGCGTTCGCCCCGTTCGCCGTGTTCGGGCTGTTCAGCTTCGTCGGCGCGGCCGCCGCCGACAGCGTCGGCTCCGCCGTCGGATCGCGAACCGGCCGCATGGGCGGGGCCGCCGCGCGCAGCGTCGTCAGCATCCCCACCCGGGTCGGCTCCTCCCCCGCCGGCATCCCCCGCGGCGCATCCGCCGCATCGGCAGGCGGGCGCGGCACCGGCCCCACCGGACGCAGCGGCGGCAGCCCGGGAGCACCCGCACCCTCACGCCCGCCCGGCGGCACCGGCACAGGCGGACCCGCCGGCGCCGCGACGCCCAGCACGGCCGGCAGCGGAACGCCACGTGGCGGGTCCGGGACGCCCCACGGGGGCAGTGCTGGCGCACCGCCGACCACTGCCCCGGCAGCAGGCTCCACGGGTGCGGGGTCGCGTCCGACGCCGGCACGGCCGGCACCCGGTGGTGGCGCGCCGCCGCCGCCGTCACCGAATAGTTCTCCCACTGGAAGGGGCAGATGATGACCGCTACTCCTGATCTCGTGCGCCCGGTGCGGCTGCCGCGCCGTTCCCGGCAAGGCGTCGTGATGGGCATGGACGGCTGGCAGCTCGGGTTCCTCACCGTCGCCGGCATCATCGTGCTGGTCGGCGTGAACCAGTTCGGCCCGCCCGGGCTGCTCTACGCCGCACCGCTGTACCTGCTGTTCGGGGTGACCGCGCTGACCAGCATCCACGGGGTCTCCACCCCGCGGATGGCGGGACTGTGGCTCATGAAGCAGCTGCGACACAGCGCCGGGGCGACGACCGAGAAGTTCCGTCCCGAGCGCACCGAGCTCGCCGGGACACTGAACCTGCCGGGGGTGCGCGCATCGATCCAGCTGTGGGAGGTCGACGGCATCGCCACCGTCTACGACCCGCACGACCGGACCGTGTCGGTAACCGCCGAGCTCGAGGTGCAGGGATTCCTGATGCACGACACCCCGGAGCGGTACGACCTGTCCCGGCAGTGGTCGACCGTGCTGGCCGCGTTCACCCAGCGGCCGGGAATCAAACGGGTCACGCTGCAGGAGAGGACCCTGCCGACCACGATCCGCCCCGCCCGCGACCACTTCGACAAAGTGCAGCACGACCGCAGGCTCGACCCGCACTCCCCCGTCACGGCGAACTACCGGGAGGTGATGGACGCCGGGGAACGGTTCGCCGTCGCGCACCGCAACTACCTCACCTTCACCCTCGACCTCGTCGCGCTCGGCGGACAGGTGCGAGCACTCGGCGGCGGAAAGGAAGCGATCAGCGCGCTCGCGGTACTGGAGACCCGCAACCTCGCCGATGCCCTCCAGTCCGCGAAGATCACCGTGCGACGGTGGCTGTCCCCCCGCGAGGTCGCCCAGCTGGCACGCGTGGCGGTGGACCCGGAGTCCGCCACCCACCTGCAGAACCGCCCCGACGGGGAGCACGGAGTGGACCCGGCCGCGATCGGCCCCATGTATCTCGAGGAGCCGAAAGGCCGCAACGGGGTCGTGTACACCGACAGCGGTGTGCACACCACGATGTGGATCCATGAGTGGCCGCGGTCGGATGCCCCGGTCGGGTTTGTGTCGCCGCTGGTGTTCGCCCGCCACCCGCACACCGGTGAAGCGGTCACCCACATCCTCACCCTCGTGCTGACCCCGGTGCCGGTGTCGAAGGCGCTGAAACGGATCCGGGACGAGAAGAAGGTGTGGCGCGGCAACGAGCAGCTGCGCGCGAAGCGCGGCGCCGACGGGTCCGCAGCCGACGCGGCCGACTGGGAGGCGCTGGAGAAGCAGGAGCAGGAGATCGTCGCCGGTCACGGCGAGTTCCGGTACGGCGCCTACCTGACCGTCACCGCCCGCACCGACGTCCTCCTCGACCAGGCCGTCGCCGGGATGCGCAACGCCCTGGCGACGGCGGGCATGGAAGCACAGGTGCTGTACGGCCAGCAGGCCGAAGCGCTCATGGTGAACGCGCTCCCGCTGGGAATGGGGATGCGCTGATGGCCCGCCGCGCATACACCTTCACCCCCGCCACGGCGACCCGCCGGCAGCGGCGGGAGCAGGCACGCCAGATCCACGCGGAGACCCGCGACACCCCCACCGCCGGCAGCAGCCGCACCGGACAGAACCTGCCCGAGCCCGCCGTCGCAGGTCCCTTCGGTCCCGGGATCATCCGCGGCGGGTACTGGAACCTCGCCCGCCCCGACATTCCCGCACACCAGGCGACGTCGCAGCACATCGCCGGGATCTACCCGTTCGTCGCCGACGCCGGCCTCGGCCACCGCGGCCCGATCGTCGGCGTCGACCTCAACGCGGACGCGCTGTGGCACTTCTCGCCGTGGGAGGCGTACAGCGACAAGACCGAACGCTCCACCCTGTCCACCAACATCCTCGTGCTCGGCGCGTACCGGTCGGGGAAGTCCGCGACCATCAAGACCCTCACCACCCGGTCGATCGCGTTCGGCCACCAGGTCGTCGTCCCCTCGGACCCGAAGGGCGAATGGGTGCAGGTGGCCGAAGCGATCCCCGGTGGGAAGGTGATCCGGCTCGGCGGCGGCACCGGCGCCCGCCTGAACCCCCTGGACCGGGGTCCGCGCCGCACCGACGCGACCGACGAGCAGGACGAGCAGATGGTCCGGCAGCGGCGCATCACCACGCTGATCGCGATCATCGAAATGGCCCTGCACGCCAGGCTCACCGCCATCGAGCACGCCGCGATCCTCGACGCCCTCGAGGCGTGCATCACCGCGACTGGCGACCGCCCCACCCTCCGCGGCGTCTACACCGAGCTCGGCCGGCTCGCGACCACCACGGATGCCGAACTCGGCGCCGCCGCCGGTGCCGTGCAGCCGCGGTTCGTGCTGCGCCGGTTCGTGGAAGGCGACCTGTCGGGGCTGTTCGAGGACGAATCCACCGTCACGTTCGACCAGGACGCCCCGATCGTCGTCACCGACACCAGCGAGCTGTTCGCCCGCGGCGACCTCGCCGCGCAGCTCACCCAGGTGTGCTCCACCGCCTGGATCCAAGCCGTCATCAGCGACCGCGCCGCCAAGCGCTCCCGGTACGTGGTCCGGGAGGAAGGGTGGCGCGATATGACGTCGCTCGCGTCGCTGCAGATGTTCCAGCAGTGGCTGAAGCTGTCCCGCCACTACGGCATCAGCAACATCGTCATCCTCCACAAGATGGGCGACCTCGACGCCGTCGGCGACGCCGCCTCCCTGGAACGGTCCCTGGCGTACTCGATCGTCGGAGACATCGAGAACAAGTTCATCTTCCGCGTCAACCACCAGGAGCAGACCGCGCTGCGGCAGCGGCTGAACCTCCCCGCCCCGCACGTCGAGACCGCCCGGGTGCTGCGCAAAGGCGAGTTCCTCGCGTACGTCGGCCAGTACGCGTACCTGGTGGACTGCTTCGCCACCTCCACCGACTGGGAACGCGACCTGTTCGCCACCGACGACGCCGTCACCCTCCACGACGACCACACCATCCACGAGCCGCCGGTCGACCTGGACCAGCTGTGGCCCGACCCGCCTGCACCCGTCGAGCCCGAAGACCCGACGGGCCTGTCGGGGTGGCTCGCCGCCGGAACCGTGAAGGAGCCATCATGACCCTCGTCGCCCCCGGCACGCACCGGGCGTACGCCGCCGTGGTCGGCAGGGCCGCAACCCTCACTTTCCCCGGCGGCCGCACCCTGACCGTCGCCGTCCCCGACGGCAGCGACATCAGACACGAGATCATCCGCACCGCCGTGACCGAAGCGGACCGGACCGGCGAACCCATCGAGCTGATCACCAGCGGCGACCGCGGCGACCACCGCCTCCTCATCGACCCCGACGGCACCCTCACCCCGCTCCCCACACTCCCCGACCCCGCCGACGAGATCCCCACCGAACCGGCGCCGGAGCCGCAGCAGCCCGCCGACATCCCCGCGGACATCGACTCCGGCGCCACCGGTTCCTCCACCGTGCACGTCGAATCATCCCCCCGGCCCTCCTTCATCTCCCCGGCCGGTGACCTGCCGACGCCGGCCGGGTGGCGTGGCATCCGGGTGCGGCTCGGGTTCGGGCCGTCGCCAATGCAGATCCGCCGGCAGCACGCCATCCAGGCCGTGTCCCGGCAATGGGCCGGCTGCCGCAGCATCGCCGTCGTCAACGGCAAGGGCGGCGTCGGAAAGACGATGACCACCGCCATGCTCGCCGCCGTCTACGCCCGCCACGGCGGCGGCAACGTGCTCGCCTGGGACAACAACGACACCCGCGGCACCCTCGGCTGGCGCACCGAGCAAGGCGTGTACGACAGCACCATCCGCGACCTCATCCCCGCAGCCGGCGTGCTTCTCGACGCGGATGCGACCGTGTCGTCGATGACCCGGTTCGTGCACCACCAGTCAGGCGACCGGTATGACGTGCTGCGCTCCAACCCCGAACTCCTCGCCACCGACCAGCGCATCACCACCGCCCAGTTCGACCAGCTGATGCAGGTCGCCGCGAAGTTCTACCGTCTGGTGGTGTTCGACTCCGGCAACGACGAATCCGCCGACCGGTGGCTGCGGATGATCGACTCGTCCCACCAGCTGGTGATCCCCACCCTCGCCAACCGCGAATCCGCCGAATCCGCCCGACTGCTCCTCGAAGCGCTCCGCGGCCGCGACGCCCGGTCCGCGCGCCTCGCCGACAACGCCGTGGTCATCGTCACCCAGGCCGAACGCGCGTCGATGCGAGACGTGTTCGACATCGCCGACGGGTTCACCGGTCACGTCCGCGCCGTCCACCCCATCCCGTTCGACCCCGCCCTCAAGGCAGGACCCCTCCGCCACGACACCCTCAAGCCCGGCACCCGCGACGCCTGGACCGAAGCCGCCGCATCCGCCACCACCCACCTCTACTGACACCGGACTCAGGAGACAGCCATGAACCCGATCCTCGGAAGAGCCATCGCCGTGATGATCGCCGCAGCGGTCGTCCTCGCCGTCGCGTTCGGGTTCCTCACCGAAGCGATCACCCAGCTGGTCTGCGGCACCCGCCCCGAACCCGACCACCTGTTCGCCGGCCTCTGGCTCGCCGTGACCGGGGACCCCGACGGCTACACCCTCCCCGCCTCGTGCACGCTCCCCGTCTGGCAGGTCCGTGTCGCCGACCTCGCCGCCATCCTGACCGTCCTGGTCCTGACCGTGATGCTGCTGCGGTGGGTGCGCCGCTACCGGCAGTCCGACCGGGCGTTTCTGACCGAGCTGCGCTCCCGCCCCGGGTTCGCGACCAGCACCGACATCCGCGAGCACCTCTCCGGGAAAGCGGTCCTGCGCCGTGCCGCGCAGCTGCGACCCGACCTGACCCGCCCCACCCCCACCGACGTCGGCTGGCGTGTCGGCGCCTCCCGCGGCCACGACGTATACGTGTCCATCGAGGACTCCGTCGCCCTCGAAGGCCCGCCCCGCTCCGGGAAGGGGTACCGGGTGTTGATCTCCGCGATCCTCGACTGGTCAGGGCCGCTGATCACCACCTCGACCACCAACGACAACCTCACCGCCACCCTCCGCATGCGGCAGCGACGCGGCGACGTGAACGTGTTCGACCCGCAGGGGCTCTCCGGCATCCGCCACCCGCTGCGCATCAACCCCATCGCCGGCTGCGAAGACCCCCTCGTCGCGATGCAGCGCGGCAACGCCATCATCACCGGCACCGCCCTCGGCGCGTCGCACACGAACCAGGAGTGGGCGCAGGCATCCGGCGTCGTCCTCGGCCGGCTGCTGCACGCCGCCGCCGTCTCCGGCGCCGACATCAGCGAACTGTACGAGTGGGGGTCCTCCCCCACCCTCGCCCGCGAAGCCGTCCGCGTGCTCCGCACCGACGGCACCCCCGGGTGGGCCGAAAGCCTCGAAGCAACCCTCAGCGGCGACGAGAAGCTGGTCTCATCCGTCTGGTTCGGGGTGCACAGCGCCGTCACCCCGCTCGCCGTCCCCCAGATTCGCGACGCCCTCATGCCCCGCCCCGGCGACCCCGTCTTCGACCCGCACGAGTTCCTCGACGCCGCCAACACGCTGTACCTGATCGGATCCGCGTCGGGCGCGGCGGCGATGGGCGGCTGGCTCGGCGCGCTGATGGACGACATCGTCGAAGTCGCCCGCAAGAGAGCGCTCGCCTCCCCGGGCGCCCGGCTGCAGCATCCGCTCGGGCTGATCCTCGACGAGATCGTGAACATGTTCCGGTGGCAGAGCCTGCCCCGCACCATGGCCGACGGCGGCGGCCGCGGCATCTGCACCTTCGTCGTCCTCCAAGCCCTCTCCCAAGCCGAAACATCCTGGTCGAAAGCCGAAGCGGACACCATCTGGGCGGCAGCGACCGCGAAACTTCTCCTCGGCGGCGCCAGCCACGTCAACCACCTCCGCGACGTCGAAACCCTCCTCGGCTACCGCGACACCCGCCGCACCCAACGCTCCTGGTCGAGCGAGCACCACGGACACAACACCAGCGAGCACCACGAACGCCGCCCGCTGATGTCCGTCGACGAGATCCGACGCCTCCCCCAGACCGCCGGGCTCCTCGCCTACCGCAACCAACGCAACGTGCTGCTCGACCTCACCGGCTGGGACCAGCGCGCCGACGCCGCCGACATCCGCGCCGGCAAGCAGCACCTCGAAACCGAACAGCGCGCCGTCTTCGATACCGCCGCCCGCACCCGCCCGTTCCAACCGGCGCCGAGCACCGAGCAGCCCGAAGGCGAGTGGTCATGAGCAACCGTCGCCGCGGCGGACTCAAGCCGCTGTACCGGGACGGGTTCCTCGCCTCCCCCGCCTGGCACGCCCGCCGCGCCCGCTGGTTCCGCGACCACGCCCGCACCCACACCCCCCTCGAATGCGCCGGATGCGGCCACCGCGCCACCCCCGACAGGCTCGAACTGCACCACCTCTCCTACGCCGGAGTCACCGTGCAAGCCGGCGAGTTCAAAGCCTTCGAGAAGCACACCGACCTGCTGCCGCTGCACCCCTACTGCCACGAAGCACTCCACCGGATGATCGACCGCGACGAGGTCCTCGCCCGCCACCGCACCCGCCGCGACGCCACCCACCAAGCCCTCCAGCGACTCCGCCCAAGACTCCACGCCGCGATCGCCCCCGCCGAAGGAGCAGCCCCATGACCGAACCCGACTACACCGACGCCGACGTCGACGGCGCCCTCGCCGCCGAGCTCACCACACCCACCACACGCCCCACCGGCCGCAGCATCACCGGCGGCGTAGACCCCACGACGCGCGCCGGCGGCGACCCCATGCCCGGCGGGCGTCCCGTGAACTGGTACACCCTCGACGACGACGACGCTGCGGACGCGTGGGGCGCCCTGCGCCCCTGGGTCGAATGGTTCACCACCCGATACGACATCTCACTCATGATCGTCCCGGACTGCTGGTGGAAACACCCCGGACTCGTCGACGAACTCGCCGCCCTCCACACCGCGTTCGTCGCCTCCTTCGACGACAGCGACACCGGCTACGGCCCCATCGGCTGGCACGAACGCCTCGCCCTCGCCCTCCCGAGATTGCGCAACCACTACGCCGGCGGATGCAGCAACGGCCACCGTCCCCACAGACCCCGCTCCTGGAACACCGTCACCGACGAACAGGAATGGGACGCGTGGACCACCCGGTCCCACGCGCACCCCGCCACCCGCCCCGCGGGCGACGGCCCCACCAGAAAGGACACACCATGACCACCAGAATCCCGGTCACCATCGAGGGCAACCTCACCGGCGACCCCGACCACGGCACCGGCGACAGCGGCAACGACTACGCACGCTTCACCGTCGCCGTCAACGACCGCCGCCTCAACGAGAACACCGGCCGATGGGAGGACGCCGGCACGGTCTACCACCGCGTCGTCGTGTTCAGCCAGCAGGCCCGCAACGTCGCCACCTCACTCCACAAGGGCGACTCCGTGCTCGTCGCGGGCGACCTCCGATTCGGGTCCTACACCGACCAGACCACCGGACAGGCCCGCGAAACCCGCGACATCGTCGCCGACAACGTCGCCGCCTCACTCAAGTACACCAACGTCAGCGTCGAGCGCACCCCAAAAGCTGACGGCCCCGCAGCGAACGCTACGGGGCCAGCAGCCACACCGGTTTCGCACACCGGCGCAGGAATCAGCCGCTGACCAGACCCAACCAAGAGCACACGGGGCGGCGGGAGTCAGCGTACTCCCGCCGCCCCACCACGTCGACAACAGCGCTCACGCCACGCACCAATCGACCTCCGACCGACGAGCACGTCAGCGCACCGGTCAAACGAACAGGTCCCGGCCCAGCACTGCGCCAGGCCCGCTTGCGCCGCGACGCTGCACTCTCAAGGACCGGCTCGCGAACGCTCGAGAGCGAGGTACGAGGCCCGGCAGCGATTGAACTCTGGCGCATTGCGTGGGTGTTCGGTGAGGATGGCCTCATGCAGTTCGCTGGAGTTCTCCCCGAGGATGCGCCTGACCCGCGGCTCGAACGTGAGGAACGGCTGAAGGACATGCCGGTCCCGATCGTCGTGCTCGTCCCGCAGCCGTCGGTAGAGTTCGTGGATTTCGCTGTCTCCACCACCGGTAGCGGTAGCGGCATCGATGCGATGACTGTCAGCATGTCGGCGACGCTGTGGCGGGACCCGGTCGACAAGTCCGACCCGGTGAACCTCGCGGACCTCGACGAGGACACGCGCCGTGCGATCGACGAGGTGCCGCCCTGGCCGCGGCCGGCCTGGTTGGTCGAGTCCGTCGAGCGGATGCGGTTCCCAATGCTCTGGGAGGCTGTGCAGACGACCTGGCATCGTGAGGAGACTGAGTACAGCACCCTCGAGGCGTTGCTGGTGCAGCACACGAACTACGTCCTCATGAACCAGTTCCGCGATCAGCTTGGGCTTGGTGTGCACGATTGGTCGTCGCCCGCCCTGACCTCAGAGCGTGTTGTGCGTGGCGGCGTCGACGTGTCGATCGATGGGGCTGTCGTCTCGGGTTCAGAGATCGACACCGACCCATTCGTCTACGCAGTAGGTGCAAAGCTCCCCAGCGGCGGCACCCTTACCGCCGTCGTCCCGCGAGATCACCTGCCGTATCTCATGCTTGCGTTCGTGCAGCGCCCCCGCTGACACCCGCCTCACGCACAGGCGCCCGCAGGACGACCGGCATGGCGCCAGTGGTGCGTCTGACTGTTCGGTGGGCTGTGGGCAAGGCTGGCTATTGGGCTTCGTAGCGAAGCAGGTCGCCGGGTTGGCAGTCGAGGACTCGGCAGATCGCATCCAGTGTCGAGAACCTCACGGCCTTCGCGCGTCCGTTCTTGAGCACTGCGACGTTTGCCGGGGTGATGCCGATCGCGTCCGCGAAGTCGCCTACGCTCATTCCGCGTTCGGCCAGCATGCGATCGATGGTGATGCGGATCGTCATCACACGACCTCGTCCAGCTCGGCGCGCATCACGATGGCGTTTCGCAGGAGCGACCGCAGAACGAGGGTGATACAGGCGACTGCGACGAGGGTGAGGCAGCCCATCGCCTGAATGAGTGCGAGGAACGGGCTGCCCGCCTGGCCGTTGCTGATCACGACAAATCCAATGATGATCAACAGGACGGCACACCCGAAGGTGGCCACAAGTACATCGACCCAAATGAGAGACGGGCGCGTGAGTACGGTTCCGCGGTAGATGCGGTGCACGAGTAGCATCACCATCGCGAGGGCGATGAGACCCAGAATCGTCAAGGTCATCGCAACCGCGAGGAGCGGATCCCGGAGGTCGGCATACTCGGGAAGGCTCGTGGCGACGTTCGTGGAGAAGCTGGGAAGAAGCGCGATCGCGCCGAGGCCGACGAGGAACAGTGCACCCAGGAGTGCCTCGGTGGTGACGACCAAAGCGAGTGGTGGACGCGGAAGATCGAGATTCATGCATCGAGTATCGATAGATATCCATCGATAGTCAATAGATCGTTTGAGATCCTTCCTACCGACCGGGCTGCGTGCCGTTCGGTTGTCTCCCTGTCGTGCGCCGGCCGCTGGGTGCACGCTCCAGCGCCGGGGTTCGCAGAACCTGATGAGTGATCGCCGAACGGCGCCCACGCGCGTCGATTCCTCACCCTGGTGTGTGGTCGCGGCCGTGGAGGAGACTCGGTCGCATGGAGTTCGAGGGAGTGATGGGCGTCGACGCGCCGGATCCGATGGACGCCCAGTGGGAGCGCATCGCCCGGTGGCCTGTCCTGGTGTTCGGCTTGGCTCCTCAGCCGACGATCGAGATGTTTGGCCTATCGTCATTCGGTGGCGGATCGGACGGCTCCGGCTTGCGCCGCGCGCATGTCGGGGTGTCGTACGTCGTGATCCGTAACCCTGCGGATCGGGCAGACCCTGCCAACCTCGCGGAACTCGACGAAGACGTGCAGCTTGCGCTAGACGAGGTCCCGCCATGGCCGCGACCGAAGTGGCTCATCGAGCAGACCGACCGGCAGCGATACCCGATGCTCTGGGAGGCCGTGCGGAGCAGCTGGTATCGCGACACCGCGAGGCGGCCGTCGCTCGCCGAGGCCCTCGTGGATCACACCACCGAGGTACTCAACAACAGTTTCCGTCGAGAACGGGGACTCGAAGGCGCGATGGGCGGGCTCCCTCCAGCACCGGACATCACCATCGCCAGCGTGCAGCACAACGCGGTCCTGCGAGTCGATGGAATCGACCGCCCAGCGGTCCTCCTGGACACAGATCCGCATGTCGTCGGCATCGGAACCGAACTCGACGCGGCCACCCTCGTCACTGTCGTCCTCACCCGCGACGAGTTCCGGTTCGTCCGGCTCGAACTGACAACTCTCGCCATGACCTAACCCGAACACTGCGAGACAGCATCCGGCCCGCAGGACGACCGAGTGTGCGGCGGGCGCGTCGCCTGCGCCAAAATGGACTGCATGAGCTCATTCGCGCGCGCGGCGTCGGCGGTTGCAGCTTGCCTCGCCGTGATCGTGCTCGCCGGTTGCGCGGCGAACCCTGGGGTCGGATCGGTCAGCCGCGGCGTGCCGGACGGTGTCACGCTCGACCCATTCAGCGAGGGACCGGCTGCGGTGTGGATCGACCGCGGCGAGTCGTTTGCGGTCGTGACCTTGGGCAGTTCGAGTTGTCCGGCGATGGCGACCGAGGTGAGCGCCTCGAGAGACGACCGCGTGTCCGTCACATTCGGACCCTCACCGAGCACCACGTGCACCGCAGACATGGCGCCCACGACCCACACATTCGATCTCCCCGCAGGTGTCTCCGGTGACGCGATCAGTGTGGAGATCCACTTCGAGGAGTGGCCCGAGGTCTACACTATCGCGCTGGACTGAGTTAGAGCGCGATCCGTACGTGCTACCCGCCCGGAGATGGATCGGCCGTGCGCAATGCGGGGCTGGTCGAGGCGCTAGTCGTCTACCGCGCGCGGGAGTATGCCGCTCACGTGCCCATCTGCGTCGAGCACGTACAGCAGGTCGCCCTTCGCGATCCCGGTGACGGCGGGCCCGCGCAGGTCCGTGTGTCGGGGAGGACACATCATCAGGGTCGTGATCATGTCGGAGAACTCGACGACCCCGCCGGTGAGGTACCAGGTTCCGCCGAAGCCATTGCATCCGTCGCTGCCTGCGACGGTCCCATCCTCGAGGATCGTCAGGTAGGCCGATCTCTCACTGATCTCCCCCCATTGACCCACCGGGTCATCGGTCGGTGGCGCGGGTGCGGCAGCGGCGAGGGTGAACCCGGGACTCCACGCCACCGCGAGGTAGGTGACGACGGGAGCGAGCGCGAGGATCACCACTCCCGCCACGACGAACGAGCGTGCTGCGCGGCGCCACACCAACGCGACGGCGATCGTGGCGACCCATATTCCGACAGCGACGAGCGTCGCGACCAGGCCGCTTCCGGCCCGGTAGGACGATTGGCAGTTCGTCGGCGGCGGATCGACCGTGGGGCAGACCCCGGTTCCGATCGGGACGGCGACGAGCCAGATGAGCGCGATGGTTGCGAGCAGGAGGAGGGTCGCGGCGGTAATCAGCCGCCACAGCACCGACCTGGACGTGTCGGGGAGACTCGATGCCACAGCCCCGGTTTCCATACTCTGACCGTACCGGCCGCCACCGAAGCGGCCGGCGTCCGGTCGGGGATCCAGCGGACCGACTCCTCGATAGGGTCGTCGCGTGGGCGAACGAAAGAGAACGATCGTGGCGTGGGCGATGGCCGGCGCAGTAGTCGCGGCAGGTGCCGTCGTGCTGATCGTCGGCTTGCTGACTCCGGTAACGTTCGGCTGGTTCGCGTATCAACCTCTCGCCGACGCAACGTTCGTTCCCGGCGCCGACGGTCTGTTCCTGTCGCGCATCACGATCGTCGGATGGGTCATCCTGACGATCGGTCTCGTCGCGGTCGCCTTCCTTGCCGGCCGGCGAACTGGGCGAGGGCGACCCAATCGGTTCGACTCAGATTCAGCGGTCTGATCGCCAAGTGCCACACGGGCACCCCAACCGCGCATTGCCCGGATGAGGATCCTCGTCCCCCGGCGGGCGGATAACCAGCGGCCCCATCGCATCGATCCACAGGATTGCTTTCACGGGCGGCGCAGCCCGTCGACGTACTGCTGCTTTTCGTCGCGCTCTCCTCGAGGCGGCCCGCGGGAGTCACCCCGCTGACTTCGGGCCGGCCCAGACCCCCCACGGGCGCGGTTCTAGCGCGGCCCCACTTCGTCGGGCGGCGTGCCGTCGGAGATGACGGCGTCCACTTCGAACTCGACAAGCCATTCCGGGTTCACGAACCGCTGCACCTGCATGATGGTGTCGACGGGCCGGATGTGCGCAAAAAACGCTGCGCGTGCGTCGATGACCGCCTTCCAGTCTTCGATGCGGGTCAGCAGCACCCGGGTCCGGACGACGTCTTCGAGCCGCGCGCCTGCGTCTTCGAGCGCGGTCTGGATGATCTCGAGGCAGCGCCGGGCCTGTGCCGCTGCGTCGCCCACACCCACGGTCCGCCCGTCCTGCCCTACTGGCGCGGTGCCACCCACGCAGACGTATGGCCCGACACGCACGGCCCGGCTGAAGCCGACCACCATTTCCATCGGGTTGCCGTTCGAAACCAGGGTCCTCTTCATCGGCGTATCCGTTTCAGTTCTATCGGTGTGCGGCTGAGATCCGCCGTTGGCCTGCCGGCGTCGCTCGCCACCCGGCGTCCCCCGGGGCTGGACAGCAGGGGCTCCATCCCGACGCTCGCCCGAGGCGGCGGCGAAGGACGACAGGATCGGCTGGTTGAGGTCATCCTGCCAGAGGTGGCGGGCCAGGTTGCGGTGGCCATCATTCAGCACGTCGCGGCGCAATGATGCGCGCGGTCGCCGCATGACTCACCCGGGGACCTGCCGAATCGGGCGCCCGAAGGCTGACGGATCCTCAGCTCTGGTGCGGCGTGTACGCGTCAGTTCGGATCGATTGCCGATGTCGTTTCGTCAGCGAGTGGCACCTGTGGGGACTGGCATTGTGATCCGCGCGAGGGCCTCGACTTGGCTCCAGATGTCGGCGGCGAGGTCTGGTCTGGGCGATCTCGTGGCGGCGGTTGGGGTCACCTGAATGGGGAGGCCTCGCATAGACCCGGTCGGGCCGTAGTAGTCGCCGCCCGCGGCGGTGGGGTCGGTCAGCGCACGCACGGCGGACCATGCGGCTGTGTCCTTGCCCTGCGCGAAAGGCGTGAAGGGGTTGCGGCGGTAGGGCGTGTTCTCATCCCGGATGCCGGGTCGGGCGGGTGTTCGCGCGTCGACTCCGACCCCCGGTCGGGCCACGAGCGACGCAACGGGTGCTTTGCCCGCTCGCAGCCGACGATCCAGCTCGAAGGCGAGTACTTCGGTGATCGCCTTTGCCTTCGTGTAT
Organism: Microbacter sp. GSS18; assembly: GCA_029319145.1. Lineage (NCBI taxonomy): Bacteria > Pseudomonadati > Bacteroidota > Bacteroidia > Bacteroidales > Porphyromonadaceae > Microbacter > Microbacter sp. GSS18. The sequence continues at coordinate 1,678,352 of CP119753.1, forward strand.
TCGCGGACCCCGTTGCGCTCAGGCGCTGAAACATCCTCGATCGACACCGGGAATCTGTTCACGAAGCCGGTGGACGTGTGGACGACTCGCGACGGGCCGCCCGTTCGCCCGGAGGCGACAAGCGTGGGCAACACCTCGGCGAGCAATGCGAAGTTCGCGACGACGTGAGTGCCGAGCAGTTCGGGGAGGCCGTCGGCGGTCGTCGCTCCTCGCCGGAGGGCCATTGCACCCCCGTTGAGGAGGAGCCCGTCGATGCGCGGGAGATCCGCCAGCGCGCCCGCGGCGCGCGACACCGATGAGAGCGAGGCGAGATCCACAATGACGGCAGAAGTCGATGCGTCGGGGACCTGCTCTCGAATCGAGGCACGCGCGGTCTCGAGCTTCGACGCAGAGCGGCCCGCGAGCACGACATGCGCGCCTGTGGCGGCGAGCTGCTCGGCGGCGAAGTAGCCGATCCCGGCGGTCGCGCCAGTGACCACGAACGTGTGACCGGACTGGTCGGGGAGGCGGGTGGGGTCCCAGGTCATGTCATTCTCCAAACGCGAATCGGATGAACTATCCGTATCAACATACACTGATACGGATGCTCTATCCGTTTCTGTGGGAGACTTGCGCTGTGACTTCACTCCGTTCCGACGCCGCCCGGAGCCGGGCCCGCGTGCTCGACGCCGCCCGCGGCCTCGACGTGCAGGCGATCCGCCTCAACGACATCGCGCGCGCGGCCGGCGTCGGAGTCGGCACGGTCTACCGCCACTTCCCGACCGTTCAGGCGCTGGTCGAGGCTCTCGCGACCGACACACTCGTGCGGCTGCACGAACTCGCGCGGATGGCCGAAGCGGAGACCGACCCCGGCAAGGCTCTGGAGGACCTGATCCGCGCCACCGTCGCCCTTCAACTCGAAGACGGCGGGCTCCAACGCGTACTGCTCGCCGCGGACGTCGCGCCCGAAACCCGCGCGCTCCGGCGCGACGTACATGCCCGGCTCGCGGGCGTCCTTGATCGCGCTGTCGCAGCCGGCGTCGTGCGTCCTGACCTGACGCCGACCCGCGTGCAGCACCTCCTGTGCGGAGTCGAACACGCAGTCCGCGTCGGATCACCAGACGACCGCGACTTCTATACCGACATAGCGCTCACCGGCCTCCGCCCGCAGGCCACAGTGGTCTGACGGGAACGCTCCGGTAGCCCAACTCGACGAGGTGCCGGAGACAGGACGCTCGCGCCCGCCATACCCGAACGCCAATCCGGCAGCCGGTTCCACGTCGCGCGCGGCGGAACCTCAAACGCACGGCGTCAGACTCGCACGCCTCGCTCCTGCTCCGCGCAGTGCCCGTATGAGGATCGTGGCGTTTGCGGTTCGGGTGCGTCACGCTCGCCGCAGAGTGGGTGGATTCCAGCGACCGTCGAGCGCTTCGGGGCGCGGACCGTAGAGTCGCAGGGTGAGCCCCAGGGGTCCGGGGGGTGAGGGGAGCCAGTTGGCTTCGGCGGGTCCGCCGGGGCTGGTGCGGCTGATCAGCAGGTCGAGGGCTCCGTCGTCGGCGTAGACGAGCGGGTCGCGGTCGCCGAGCGCGTATCGATCCAGCCGGTTCGGGACGGTGAACCCCTCGCCGTCGTACATGGTCAGTGACCAGAACGCATCCACCGGCGGCAGTTCGTCGGCGTCGAAGTGCAGCACGTAGTCCTTCTCGCCCACGGGTTCGTGACCGTCCTCGTCGGTGGCGAGAAGCGGGTACAGGGCATCCTCGGGAAGGTTCGCGCCGAGCCCGATCATCGCGACCGCCGCTCGGATCAGGTAGTCCGTTCCGTAGACCCCGATGCCGGCGCGGCGCGTCGACCAGCCGTTGACGGTGGGGGTCGCGCTCCCGATGGCCACCGCCATGCGCGCCACGGCCTCTTTCGGCGCCGCGCTCATCGCTGCGAGCACCTCGGGTGAGGAGCCGCCAGCGTCGAACGGGCGGCCTGGTTCGATGCCGAGCCTGCGCAGCCTGCTCAGGATCGGCTGGTCGGTGAGGTGAGGAGGATCCACTGTCAGCAGCTCCGCAGCGCGGGCGAAGAACTCCACACCGGACAGCGCCGCTACGTGATCCACAGGCGCGACCGCGTCGTGCGAAGCCTCCGGCTCCGCGGGGTGCTGCCGGCCGGCGAGTGGTCGCACATCGAAGCAGTCCTGGACGGCGTGCACCGCGGGGTAGTCGGCGACCCCGTTCGTCTGCGTGCGGCCAAGAACCCACACACGCGAGGTGGGGGCGTCGATCCGAGCCATCCCGTGCGGCAGCGCGCCCGACCATCCCGGTGGGACGATCGCATACTCGCCCGCGTCGTCACCGGTCGTGCGGGTGCCGATCACGGCGAACACATCCGTCCACATGTCCAGCAGCGGGAGCATGAAGAACCTGCGCACCGGCTCGCCGACAGTGAGCACCTGCGGGCCATCGCGCAGATCGAGCCACGCCGTGGAATACAGAGTGTCGAAGTTCGGCCGCACGACATCCCGGAAGTCACCCGGCGGAAACGCGCGTTTGTGCACGAAGCTGTTCACAGTGCCGCCACTCCCGCCGCCCGTCGCGACCCTCTGCGTGGCATCCATCAGGATCAGCGGGTAGAAGTAGTGGTAACCCTCGACCGCGATCCGCTCCAGTTCGCCCGCCTTGTGACTCATGACAGCCTCCTCGCTTCTCGAGGCCCCATAGGCACGGCCCGTCACGTCGATCGATGACCAGGGTCGTGCGTTCAGCCCCTCACGATGCACGATAGGCGTGGCCCGCCGCGAGCAGCAGGGGCGAAAGGCCCGCGTTCCGCGCGCATCACACCGTCGCGCGCATCGATGCCGGTCAAAGCGTGCTCAAAGCCGCGGTGACCCTCGCGATGTCGTCTTCGTGGTTGTAGAAGTGGACCGACAGCCGAAGATGGCGGTCGCGGGCCGCGGCGATGATCCTCTGCTCCCGGAGGTGAGCGAGGAGCTTTCCCGCGTCGCGGTCGCCGAGGGGCGCGGAGACGATCGTGCTCCGGTTGGGTTTGGGCAGATCGGCGGGGGCCCATCCGGCATCGGTGAGTGAGGACCGGAGGTGGTCGGCGAGTTGCGCGTTGCGGCGGTAGATGTTCTCGGCGCCGAAGGTGTCGAAGACCGATAGGGCGGCTTCGTCGCCGATTGCGGCGAGCCAGCTGATCGAGTTGTCGAACCGGGATGCCGTCGTCGAGAGCTGCATGTGGGGTCCGAAGAAGCTCGCGAAGGGCTCGGCTCCTGCCTTCCAGCCGGCGTTGACGGGGGTGAGCCGGGTCTGCGCCTGCGGCGACAGATAGCAGTAGCCGACACCGCGGCCCGCGTTGAGGAGGAATTTGTGGTCGGATGCCGCGAGGACGTCGATCCAGTGCAGGTCATCGGCCACGGATGCCGCACCGACCAGCTGCGACCCGTCGACGAACAGCAGCGCGCCGACGGCACGAGCGATCTGACCGACCGCGGGGATGTCGGTGCGATGACCCGTCGCCGTCTGCACGCCGCTGACGGCGACCAGTCGAGTGCCGCCGTCGACGAAGGCGGCGATGTCGTCGGGTTCGAGCCCGCCGTTGCGGAACGGCACCTGCCGGACCTCGCAACCGCGCTCGGCGAGCATCCGCCACGGGAAGTGGTTCGAGCTGTACTCCCGCTCGCCGATCACGACGTTGCCGCCGGCCGGCTTCTCGGACGCGAGTTGCGCGGCGACCAGGCCGGCAGCGGCGGACACCGAGGGGATCAGCGCGACGTCGGATCGGTCGGCGCCGATCAGGCCCGCGACGATCGACCGCGACGCCTCGGCCGCCGCCTCACCCCTCACGAAGTCGAGGCCCGACGAGGTCCACTCATCGACGTATCGCCGCAGCGCCGCGGAGAGCCGCAGACTCGCGAGACCGACCGCCGCGGTGTTCAGATACACCGACTCCTGCGTCGCCGGGAACAGACTCCGGGCCTCCCCGATGTCCGCGACGCGATCCCTCGACGTGTGGGCGATGCGCTCACTCTATCCGGTGCGATCGGCTGACCCCGGAAACGTGTGACCGCTGTGCCCGCGACCGAATCGGGCGCGGCCGCCAACTACGCTCAGGCATGCTCGACCAATGCCCCCAATCGGACGCCGGAGAGCCCGCCCACGACCCGCCGCTATCGCGCAACGCCCGCAAGACGATCCAAGCCGGGTGCGCGTGGGCGCTCCCGGTGGGACGCTCGCGGCATGAATGGAATACAGATTGGCTATGCCAGAGTCTCCACCGCCGATCAGGATCTCACCTCGCAGCGGGACGCCCTGCTGCGACTCGGAGTCCTCGATTCGGACATCTACGTCGACCACGGACTGACCGGCACCAACCGGGCCAGGCCCGGACTGCGCGAAGCGCTCGCCGCCGTCCGGGAAGGCGACACCCTCGTGGTCACGAAGCTCGACCGGCTCGCCCGGTCGGTGCGTGACGCGAGGGACATCGCCGACGAGCTGACCACGAAGGGCGTCGCGCTCAGTCTCGGCGGGAGCAGATACGACCCCACCGACCCGGTGGGTCGGCTGCTGTTCAACGTGCTCGCCATGGTCGCCGAGTTCGAACGCGACTTGATCAGCATGCGCACGAAAGAAGGGATGGCGGTGGCCCGCGCGAAGGGTCACTTGAAGGGCAAGCAGCCGAAGCTGTCGATGACGCAGCGCAAGCTCCTGTTCGACGTGCAGGACCGGGGTGAGTACACCCAGACGGAGATCGCCGAGCTGTTCAACGTCTCACGCGCCACCGTCTACCGCGAACTCCAGCGCCGCCGGGTGGCGTTCCTCGCCACCTGCGAGGCACACATCTTCTGACCACCCACGGCTCCGCCCATCCCCCCGCGGAGTCGACCACCCAAAGTCTTGGCAATTCTTGCCAACGCTCGTATGCTGGCGGCATGGTCACGATGAATGTCTCGCTTCCCGATTCGCTGAAGCAGTTCGTCGATGAGCAGGTGTCCGAACGAGGCTTCGGCACCACCAGCGAGTATGTCCGCGAACTGATTCGATATGACCGGGATCGGTCTCTTCTCCGTGAGCGCATCCTGGCCTCAGCGGATGCGGAGTTCTCCGAGCCGATGGACGGGGCATACTTCGAACGGCTGCGCGGCAAGATCCGCGCCGCCGGCGACGGCACTGCCGCCCGGTGACCGGGAAGCGGGTGCGCACACGCACCAGCGCGGAGGCCGAACTGCAATCCGCGATCGCCTACTACCTGGACGACGGTGCGCTGGATGCCGCGCTCGGCCTGCTGGACGAGTTCGAAGCCGCACTGGAAGCAGTCGGCAACCACCCGGCCATCGGATCCCCGCGCCTCGAGGTCGAACTCGGCATCCCCGGCGTCCGAGTCTTCGCCCTGCGAACCTACCCCTACGTCATCATCTACTTCGATACCGCCGAGTTCGTCGACGTCCGGCACGTGCTCCACTCCAGCCGCGACATCCCTGCCCGAATGACCGAGTGACTGAACGCACACTCCCGTCCGTCTTTCGTGCACACTCCCGACTGCACGCGGCGCCCGCTGTCGTGCGATGCCCGCAGGGGGATCGTAGGCTGGCCGGACTGGTCCGCTGCGTTGGGGGCATGGGTATGGAGTTCCGTGACGAAGAGCTTGTCCTGCCCGATGGGCGGACGGTCGCGTGGACGGAGTACGGTCCGCTCGGTGGCGTCCCGCTGGTCCGGTTTCCGGGTACTCCGAGCTCACGGTGGGCGATCCGCTCGGACACGGATCCGTGGGACGAGCGCAGCTTGTTCGTCGTCACGACGGAGCGTCCTGGGTTCGGCCGTTCCACGCGGCTCCCGGGGCGCGGGTTCGCGGAACATGCGGACGACGTCGCCGCGATCCTGGATCACCTCGGCATCGCGCGGGCCTATGTGTCGGGTGGGAGCGGAGCGGCACCGCACATCCTCGCGTTGTGCGCTCGTCACCCCGACCGGGTGGTCGCCGCGACCGTGCTCGCCGGCATCTCGCCGTTGGAGCCCGCGGAGGCGCACGGCATGATCGGACTCAACCGAGCTGTGTGGGCGTGTGCGTCACGCAGCGACTGGGACGGCATCCGGGACATCCATGAACCGTTGATGCAGCGGATGCGCGCCGACCCGCTCGGCTCGTTCGAGGACATCATGTCAACCGCACCCGCCGCGGATCAGGCGGTCATCCGCGACGAAGCGTGGCGGGAGGTCTTCGCCCGCAGCATCCGCGAGGCCTTCCGGCAGGGCGTCGAAGGGTGGACTGACGAGTCTCTCGCCGCCTTCGGCACCTGGCCGGACATCGACTCGTCGATGGTGCGCACCTCCGTGACCTGGTGGCATGGGGCCGATGACAAGAACACCCCGTACGCGGCGGCGAAGCGTCTGGTCCGAAGGCTCCCGAACGCACGCCTTGTCACCTGGCCGGCCGGCGCCGGGCACATGTACGCGTATCAGCACGAAGACGAGATCCTCGACGAACTGCTCGCGCGCACCAGCGACAGCTGAAGCGCGGCCGCGCGATCGGAACCCGAACACCAACCGCGCCCCCGTGAGCCCGCACGCGACGCACCATCTCGGTGCGATGCCCGCGTGAGGATCCACCGCGTCGTCTCGCGTGCCCGCTACTCCGCAGCCGTGAGGAATCGGTCGATCAGGTTGGCGAGAAGCGAGCCGAGCTGCGCTTCCGCGACAGCGCCGGATTCGAGGACCTCGGCGTGGTTGAGGGGGGTGTCTTGGATACCCGCTGCGAGGTTGGTGACGAGTGATAGCCCGACGACCTCGATCCCTGCCTCGCGCGCGGCGATGGCTTCGAGCACTGTGGACATGCCGACGAGATCGACTCCCAGGGTTCGGAGCATGCGAACTTCTGCGGGTGTCTCATAGTGGGGCCCGGGCAACTGCGCGTAGGTGCCCTCGGCGAGTGAGGGGGCGACGGACCGGGCGAGGTCCCGGAGCCTCGTCGCGTAGAGGTCGGTGAGGTCGACGAAGTTCGCACCGACGATGGGCGAGCGAACGGTGAGGTTGACGTGGTCGCTGATCAGGACGGGCTGCCCGGGTGCGAGGTCGGCGGTGACACCTCCCGCGCCGTTCGTCAGGACCAGGATCTTCGCGCCGAGTGCGGCGGCGACGCGAACGCCGTGCACGACGGCCTCGGTGCCGTGTCCCTCGTACAGGTGGGTTCTCGCGCCGATCACGAGAACGCATGCACCGCGCGCAGTGCGGATGATCGTCAGTTCACCCGCGTGACCGGCGACCGCCGCCGCGTGGAATCCGGGGATCTCGGTTGCCGGAATCCGCGCGATGGGGGTGCCGAGACGGCCCGCTGCCTGCTTCCATCCGCTGCCGAGGGTCACGGCCAGGTCGACCTTATCGATGCCGGATCCTTCTCTGATGGCGTGCGCGGCGAGGCGTGCGAGCGATCGCGGTGACGCCGGGGAGTCGTTGGGTGCGTTCATCTTCGGGAACTCCAGGATCGGGTCCGCACTCATGCGAGCCCGTCGTACGTGGGCAGCGATCGGAGACTGGGCTGTGAGGCGGGGTCGGCGACGGCGGCCGCACCGACGGCGCACGCCCGCGCCAGCGCCGCGGCGGGAGGATCCTCGCGCAGAAGCCCGACGGTGAGTGCCGCGGCGAAGGCGTCCCCGGCCCCAACGGTATTGACGACGCGTGTGGCGGCGGCGGACGCGCGCGCGATCTCTTCGCCGTCGCGGTACAGAATCGCGCCTCGGGACCCGAGAGTGAGCGCCACCAGCCGGGCATCGCTCAGCCACGGCTGCGCGGCGTATTCGGTCTCGTTCACGATGAACAGGTCGACCCGTTCCCGCAGCGCCGCGGGGAGTTCGGTGATCGGTGAGGCGTTGAGTGCGACGAACCCGGTGGTGGATTCAACGACGTGCTGGATGATGGCGAGGGGCACCTCGAGTTGGGCGAGCACGGCTGCGTCGTCGGCGAGCGCGATACGGGCGGCGTCGATGTGGCTGTTGGCGCCGGGGCAGACGACGATCGAGTTCTCCCCGTCCCCGTCGACGACGATCAGCGCGGTCCCTGTCGGCTGGTCAACGGTCTGGACTCCGGTCGCGTCGACTCCGGTCTTCTCGAGGCCCTGGCGGAGCATCCGCCCGTCGGGGTCGTCGCCGACGGCACCGATCAGTTGGACGTCGGCGCCGAGCCGGGCGGCCGCGACCGCCTGGTTCGCGCCCTTTCCGCCCGGGTGGCGGGTGAGGGTTCCGTCGGCGACGGTCTCGCCGCGGTGCGGGGCGCGGGAGACGTGCGCGGTGATGTCGATGTTGATCGCACCGACCACCGTCAGCCTGGGCGTGCTCACGTCGCTTTCCCGGCCGCGGTGGTGGGGCGCGTGGCGTGGACGATGCCGTCGACGATCGCCTTGGAGACCGCGGCGACGTCGAGGTTCACAACGATTCGGGTGTTGCCGTCGCCGGCGGGCCGGTCGCTGACGCCCTCGTCGTCGCCGGCGTGGATGTGGACGGTGCCGGGTGCGCCGAGCTGGAACAGGCTCGGGTCGGTCATGGTCAGGACCGTGACCGGGTCGTGGGGAACGTTCCACTCCGTGTTCCAGAACTGCCACCACTGTCGGATTTCGTCGTTGATCAGTCGGCCGAGCTCGCCGCTGGCAGCGATGCGTTCCAGGTCGGAGTGGTCGATGTGGATCTTGCGGGTGATCTCCAGTCCGGTGATCGTCGTGGGGATCCCGGATCCGAAAACCTGCCGGGCGGCGGTGTCGTCGCTGCGGAAGTTGTGCTCCGGCTCGCGGTCTGCGAACGCGCCGCCCATGACCCACAGGTGCCGCACCGCGTTGGCGAATCGCGGGTCTGCGGTGATGGCCTTCGCGATATTGGTGAGGGGTCCGATTGCGATGATGTCGATCTCGCCCGGAGCGGCAAGCACGGTGTCGACGAGGTACTGCGCGGCTGCGTCGGAGTCGTAGTGCTCGGCGTCGAGGTCGGGGTAGAGGGCGCCTTCGTGGCCCGCCCACCAGACCTCGCGGCCCGACAGCGGGGTGGACTCCCCGGCGTGGACGGGGATCTCGCGTCCGGCGAGCGACAGGACCCGGCGTGCGATGCGGGCGCGGAGCGCGGTGTCGCCGTACACCGTGGTGACGCCGAGCAGATCGATGGTCGGTGTGCCGAGGATGAGGGCGAGGGCCATCAGGTCGTCGACGTCGCTGCCGATGTCGGTATCGAGGATGACGCGGTGTGTTCTGGGCACGGGTGTGCCCCCTTTCGAGGTCTCAGCCATGGCTACTTGAGACCGGTGGTGCTGACGGACTGGATGAAGTAGCGCTGGAATCCGAGGATGATCGCCAGCGGGATGAGGACGAGGACCATCGATGCGGCGAAGAGCACGCCGTAGTCGACCTGGAACTGTCCCTGCAGGTTCGACAGCGCGACGGGGCCGAGGATGTGCTCGTCGTCGGTTCCCATCAGCAGCGGCCACACGTAGGCCTGCCACTGGAACAGGAACAGCATCAGGCCGGCGCCGATCAGCGCGGGGCGGGACAGCGGGAGGTAGATGCGGGTGAAGACACCCCACCATCCGAGCCCATCCAGGCGCGCCGCTTCGACGAGCTCCTCCGGGATCGCGAGGAAGAACGTGCGGAGCAGGAAGATCGCCATCCCGTTGCCGATGCCGGGCAGGATCAGGCCGATGAACGTGTTCTGCAGGTTCCAGTCTCGGAACATGTCCGCGAGGGGGATCGCGATCGCGTCGAACGGAATCAGGAACGACAAGATCACGACGGAGAACAGCACACCCTGGCCGCGGAACTTGAACGCGGACAGACCGTACGCGGCGGTGGCACACACTCCGAGTCCGACGATGACGGTCACCACACTCACGAACAGCGAGTTCAGGATGGCTCGGCCGAGGTCGCTGTCGAGGAGCGCCAGATAGTTCTCGAGCGTGGGCGTGGCGGTGAAGAAGGTCTGCCACTGCAGCGGGTTGAGGTAGCTGAAGGTCTCCGCGCCGGGGCGCAGCGAGTTGATGAAGGACCACCACAGCGGAATGAGGAACGCGAGGCCGACGGTGATCGCGAGCAGGGTGTTCCAGACGAACAGCACTGTGCGCCGGGACATGCCGCGACGTGAGCGGACAACGGTGTCGGTCATGTCAGTCCTCCGTCTTCAGGAGCCGGAACTGGAGCGCGACGATCACGACGGTGATGAGCACGAGGATCACGACTTCGGCCTGAGCCCGGTTGATGTCGCCGAACGTGAAGGCGCGCGTGTAGATGTCGTACATGAGCAGGTTCGTGGAGCCGTTCGGCCCGCCCTTGGTGAGGATCTGCACGGGGGCGAACACCAGGAAGTTCGAGACGGTGTCGGCGACGAGCACGAATGCGAGCGGGCGTCGGACCAGCGGGAGCGTGATCGCCCACAGCTGCCGCCACGATGATGCTCCGTCGAGGGATGCCGCTTCGTAGTAGGAGGCGGGGATGTCGTTGATCCCGGCGATGAGGAACATCATCCAGTAGCCGACACCGATCCAGGACAGCAGGATCATGATCGACAGCAGCGCCTGGTACTGCGAGGTGAGGAACGGCTGGGGTGGGATGCCGATGACGGCGAGGAACCCGTTCGCGAGGCCGTCGGGCCGGTAGATGACGCTCCAGATCACCGCGGACACGGCTGGGGGCACAGCGATCGGCAGGATCACCATCGATCGCCAGAAGCGAGAGCCGGCGGCGCGACGAGTGAACAGCACCGCGAGGAGGAACGCGGCGGCGATCTGCAGCGGGTTGATGAGCACCGTGAACAGCAGCGTCACGGCGATGGAGTTCTGGAAGTCAGGGTTGCCGAACAGCTCGGCGTAGTTCCCGAGGCCGACGAAGCTGGTGCCGCCGAGCAGCGTGGTCCGGAAGAAGCTGTCGACGAGTGCGACGGCGGCAGGCGCGAGCCGCAGCACGACCAGCGAGACGAGTGCGGGGAGGAGGAACAGCAAGGCGATGCCGGCGGGTCCGGTCAGGACCCGCCGGGCCCCACCCCCGCGGGGGCGACCGCGTGAAGCGGTCACCACCCTCCGGGTTTTGGTGCTCATCGCAACTGGCTCCAGGCGTCTTCGATCTGCTGCTGCGCCTGCTCGAGCCGGTCGGCAGCGTCGGATCCGTTTCGGATGTCGGCGAAGGCCTGGTTGATCAGCGCTTCGAACTGGACGTATCCGACCGACACCGGACGCGCGACGGCGGTGTTGTCGATCTCGTACGCGATCAGGTCGGCCGCGCCGGCACTGTTGTCTCCGCCCATCGCCTCGAGCGTCGGGAGGTACTCGGCCGCGGCCTCCGAGTTGGCGGGGATGATCGTCTGCGTCTCGGTCGACGTGAGGTTGCCCTCAGGGTTCAGCGCGACGTATTCGAGGAACGCTCGTGCGGCGGCCTTGTTGTTCGAAGCGGCATTGATGCCCCACGACCAGGAGCCGGTCGGGGTGACCGCATCGCCGCCGTCGAAGTAGGGATGCGGTGCGATGCCCCAGTTGAAGTCCGCGTTCGCTGCGAATCCGCCCACGTCCCACGGTCCGCCGACGAAGAACGCCGTCTTCTGATCGGTGAACACCGCGCTGGTCTGGAAGCCTCCGACACCGCGAGGCGAGAATCCGGACTCGAACGTCTGGGCGTACCAGTCCATCGCCTCGACCCACCCATCGGTGGTGACATCGACGGTGAGCATGTCGTCACCGGTGATACCCGAACCGCCGCCGAGCGACTCGACGAGCGGCTGCAGCTGGTAGTACGCCTCGACCTGCTCCAGCAGCAGGCCCGACTCCATGCCGGCTTCCTGCGCCTTCACGCCGGCCTCTTCGACCTGCTCCCACGTCCACCGGTCGGCGGGGTCAGCCGACGGGTACTCGACGCCAGCGGCATCCAGGATGTCCTTGTTGTAGAAGAGCATCTGCGTGGAGTTCCAGATCGACAGCGCGTACATCTTGTCGTCGTAGATGTTGATCTCGTACTGAGCCTCGGAAGTCGCGTCCTGCGCGGCGTCCTTCAGGTCGCTGAGGTCTTCGAGGAAGCCCTGCGCGGCGATCTGCGCGAGGTTGGGCTGGTCGACGGCGAACACGTCGATCGTGTCGTCGCCTGCCGAGAGGCGCTGCTGCATGGTCGTCGCATACGTATCGAACGGCACCTGGTTGTACTCCACAGTGATGTCCGGGTACTCGGCCTCGAACGACGCGATCACCGGCTCGAACACCGCGGGATCCTCGGGCCCAACGAACTGGACCGTTCCGGTTGCGTCCCCGGTCGAGTCCGTCGCGCTCCCTCCGGAAGCTGAACAGCCCGCCAGGACGACTGCAGCGGCCGCGGTTCCGACCACCAGTGCAATCGGTCGTTTCATATCCCTGTCTCCTTTGCTGGGTCCGCGATCTACGCGGTTAGACTAAGCGGTTAGATGGACTGTACACACACATATCCTCAGAAATCAAGACTTCTCTAGCGATGAAACCTGCTGGTAACGTAGTGGCATCTAATCGATTAGAGAGGTGAGCATGGTCACGGGCAAGGATGTCGCGGAACGCGCAGGCACATCGACAGCGGTCGTGAGCTATGTCTTCAACAACGGGCCGCGCAGCGTCGCGCCAGAGACACGTGAGCGCGTCCTCAGGGCGGCAGAGGAACTGAACTACCGCCCGAACGCACTGGCGCGGGCCCTGAGTTTCGGCCGCACCTCGTCGATCGGACTCATCGTCCCCGATATCGCGAACCGGTTCTTCGGCGAGCTCGCCCGCGCGCTGGAGGACTCCGCCTCCGCCCGTGGAAACCTGCTCCTCATCGGGGACTCCGGTCTCGACCCCAAGCGCGAGGCGTCGCACATCTCCGCGTTCGTCGACCGGCGAGTCGACTCCGTCGTCATGGTGTCGCTCCAAGACTCCCCCGACCTGTCGCCGCTCGTCCGAGCCGGCATCCCAGTGGTCGCCCTGCATCCTGTGCCCACCGACGCCGGGGTCTCCACCATCTCCATCGACTATGCGGCTGCCGCGCGCGCTGCCACATCCCACCTGATCGACCACGGCTACGCGTCCATCGCCCTGTTCAACACCCAAGCCGAATCCACCGGCGGGCAACAGCACCGCGATGGATTCCATCAGGCGGTCGCCTCGGCACCGGGGACGAGGGTCGTGGAACTGCGGAGCGAGATCTCCCGCTCCCACGCAGCGCAGGTCGCGATGGACGCGCTGGCTCGACCGGACCGTCCACGAGCCGTGTACTGCTCGACCGACGAACAGGCCTATGGGGTGCTGTTCGCCTGCCATCGGCTGGGCCTATCCGTCCCCGACGACGTCGCCGTGACCGGCTTCGACGGCACCGAGCACTCCGCCTACTCGATTCCGCCGCTCACCACGATCCGTCAGCCCATCCCGCACATGGCTGAACGTGCCATCGCGATCCTGACAGGGACGATCCCGGCCGAACCATTGCGCGAGATCGCCGACTTCGAACTAGTCCTCCGCGAATCCTGCGGCAACCACACGAACGGAACCACTGCATGACCGAACTCATCGGCTGGCTCGGATCAGCGCTGCTCATCGTCTCCCTCCTTCAGGGAAAGATGATGAAGCTCCGCGTCCTCAACCTGATCGCCGCGCTCATCCTCGTCGGCTACAACGCCGCGGTCGAGACCTGGCCGATGGTCGGAATGAACGTCGCCGTCGCCATCATCGACGTCTACTACATCGTCAAGCTACGCCACGACCGCCGGCTCAACACGCCCACGGACCCCCACCCGAGTAGGGACGACCTCCCCCACGCCGCGACAGCGACCCGCTGACCTCGCCACGCAGACCGACGAGGAGCGCTAGCCCATGACCACGCCCACTTCGACGCCCTCGCGAGCATCGGCGTCGACTTCGCCGACGTCACCCAGGTGCTCGAGGACGAAGGCGTCGACAAGTTCATCGCCTCCTGGCACGACCTCCAGAACACCGTTGCCAAAGCACTGCAGGCTGCGAGGTAGCGTGCGACCAGGCGTGCAGTCGCCTCGGTAGGAAGCTCACGCGCGCAACACCCACTTTGTCGTACACGCCCGGAGGGTGCCGCTATTGCACCCCGCAGCGACTGCACCTCCCGCTTGCGCGCGGTGCCCGTTTGAGGATCGTCGCGTATCGACATTGCCCTTGCGCAGAACTGCGTATCAGGATCCTTTCTTGCGGGCCTTCGGCTGCTTCGGCGGTAGCGCGCTCACCTGCGCCAGGGCGAGGCCGATCCATTCGGTGAGCAGCTCGGGTTCGTCCCTCCAGGCCGCGGGCGTGGCGAGGTAGCCGCGCATGGGACGCTCCGCCGGGCCGAACGGCCTGCTCCCTGGGATCGTTCGGAACTGCTCTGCTGTCGCCTGGTCGATGAGGCGAACTCCGATGTCGTCACCGAACAGGCCCGCGAACATGTTGCCATTCACGAAGGCGCCGAGGTTCCCGAACATCGGTTTGACCGCCACGTTGGGCGCGTCGGGCACGAGACGACGGAAGAGCTCCGCAACCTCCGAACTCGGCTTCGGGATCTGCATCATCGACTCTCCTCGTGTGCGCTCGGTCACCCAAGGTCGAACGCGTAGAGCTTGTTGCTGGGGGTTCCGAAGGCTCCGCCATAGAACCCGTACCCGGATCCCCAGAAGACCATCCCGTTGGAGATCGCGGCGCCCGAGACGCACGATCCACCGCTCTCGAACGACCATAGGACCTCTCCGGTCGCCGCGTCGAGCGCGTACATCCAGCCGTCCGCGTCGTTCGTGCAGCCGAAGACGACGCCGTTGGCGGTGGTCGCCGGCCCTGATGCGCCGCCGCCGTTCGGCGGTCGGGTCTGCCAGAGGATCTCGCCGGTCGCTGCGTCGAGGGCGCTCCAGATCCCGGTCGTGGGGTCGGATGCGGTGGGGTAGGGCACCTGGTCGCTGTTGGCGTTCGCTGTGTAGACCCGCTTGCCGTCGACGGCCGACCCCCACTGCAGCCCTCCGTTGATGCCGCCGGGGCCGGTGTCGGTGACCCAGACGACTGCGCCGGTGGCCGGGTCGAGCGCCCAGTACTGTCCGCTCTTCTGCCCCGCGCCGAGCAGTTCGCGCGGGCCGCCGCCGGCGTTCTTGACCTTGAAGAGCGCCGGCGCCTGGCCGAAGTCGTAGTCGGGGCCTGTCGGCGTGGGGCACGATGGCGCACCGAAGAGGCAGGCCCACGTCCAGGTGTCATACGGAAGCGCCCGCGTGACCCACTTCACCGCTCCCGTCGTCATGTCGAGCGCGACGATGGCGTCGAAGTAGTCGTCAGGGGGCAGGCACGCCTGCTGGGCATCGGGGTCGTCGCCCGCCGCTTCGACGCACGCCAGGGCGTCGGCCGGGATGGCGTAGTTGTTCCCCGTCGCGACGTAGACGCTCCCGCGCTTGGGATCCACTGCGGGCGAGCTTCCCCACACCGAGGCGCCCGGGTAGCCCTCCGGCGCCATGTAGGTCTTCCAGAGGATCGCTCCCGTCTCGAGATCGAGAGCCGCGAGGCTGCCTCGGAAGGTGCAGCACTCGTAGCCGGGGATGAGGCCCGCCAGACCCTCTTCGACCGAGGACACGCCCACATAGACGACACCGTCGAAGATCGTCGGCGACTGCGTGATCACCGCCGCGAAGTGTGTCTCGACCTGGGTCACCCATCGCACGTCACCGGTCTGCTTGTCGACGGCGATCACCCGGCCGCCGTTGCCCAGCGACGGGCTTCCATCCGCGTTCGAGGTCGCGCCCTTGTCGCCGATGACGAGGGTGGTGTCGGTGAACGCGGGGCTGGTCCGGGACGCATCGCGCGGGACGCCCGTGTAGTCCTCGATCTGCCTCTGCCACACCACCGCACCGGTCGACCGGTCCACCGCGTACAAGTTACCCGCCCAGTCCGGGACGTAGACCCGGTCGCCGTCCACCGCAGGCGTCGCCGAGACGTCGCCACCCGTGTTGAGCACCCACTTCAACGAAAGGTCCGCGACGGTGGCTGGAGAGATCTTGGACTCGCTTGCGGCATGACGGGTGTTCGACCGGTCACCGCCGGCGGAATTCCACCCTGCTCCGCCCGGCGCGGCAGACGCGGGCCCTCCGATCAGCACGACGGCCGCGATCCCCGCGATCGCCAGCAGCATGGCACGGGACTTCATCCAACTCATCTCAGCTTCCTCGCTTCGACTTGCTCGCAGCCTCCCCGCCTCCGCCTCGGCCCAGCACCGGGAAGGAGAGTCACGATCAGCGTGTCGCGGGATCGCTGCCACATTCAGAGAAGCGCCCGAGGGCGCGGAGTGCGCGGGGGCCGATTCGTCATCGGTGATCCCGCCGAGACGGCTACATTGCACATCCGGGTCGTCAACGTCGCCGTGGCTGACGCGGTTCACGATCCTCTCCCATGGCACGCCTGTCAACACGCACCCGCCAGCATCCCGCATGCGCGGGTGCGTTCCGCGGCAGGACCGTAGGGGAAGGGAGCGTGTCCGGAGCAACGGTGCTGACAGCGGTCAGGGCCGTATCGGCTCGCCCCTCACGAGAGGGGGTCGCGCGTCTTGGAGTACGTTCGAGCAACCGGCGCGCAGGGGAACCTCACTCGGACAGCTCCGAGCCCGTATGCCTCGCCCCTGCTTCGCGCAGTGCCCGGAACGGGATCGTGGCGGCTGGGGATCGCCCCGGGCGTACGCTCGCCGCATGGGCTTGTTGACTTCTCTCGGTGACGGCCTGTTCGTCGTCGACGGACCCGCGACACGGGACATGGGCATGCCGTTCACGACGCGGATGTCGGTGGTGCAGCTCCGTGACGGCTCGGTATGGGTTTCGTCACCGGTCCCGCTGCCCTACGAGGCGCGCACGGAAGTGACATCGCTCGGGCCCGTGCGCTACCTCGTAAGCCCGACTCCGCGGCACTTCTGGCGGCTCGCCCGATGGCACATGCTGTTTCCCGACGCCGAACTCTGGTCGAGTCCGATGACACCCTTCACCCTGAAGCGTGGCGACCTCCCACTCACGGGCGTGCTGGGCGCCGGACTCCCGAGATCATGGGCACCCGAACTCGACCACGTCGTGCTCGGCAGCTCGGTGCTGCAAGAATCCGCTTTCCTCCACGCGCCGAGCGGCACACTCCTCATCGAGGACGCGATCCAGGTTCACAACCCTCGACCCCGACATCCGATCAGCAATACCGTGTTCCGTCTCGGCGGAGTCATGGGTCCTGACGGCGGCGTTTCGCGCGACCTCCGCCTCACCTTCCGACCGCGGACGACAGCGCGAGAATCTGTACTCCACATGCTCGATTGGGATTTCGACACCGTCGTCCTCGCCCATGGCCCGATCGTCACCGAGAAGGCCAAAGAATTCGTCGCCAGGGCATTTAACTGGCTGATCGACTGACCCCGCCAACGCCCGCATTCCAGCCAGCTCGCGAAAGACATCGGTGACGTGGTCAAGGTGACGTTCACCAAGCGGTGACGGCGCCCGCTCCGCGCCAGCTTCGAAGCACACATCTTCTGACACTCCTTGGCTCCGCCCATCCCCCCGCGGTGCCGATCTCGACCGACAGGCGCTCAGCGGCGGTGATACGCGTCCCGACGATGCTCGATGGTGACGATCTCGATGACCAGTCGGTCGTCCTCGATGCGATAGAGCACTCGATACTCGCCGCGACGCGCTGGGCGAAAAGGCGCGAGCGGCTCGCGCAACGGGTTGCCCAGTCTCCTCGGGTTGCCGGCCAACGGCCCGACGATGAACTCGAACACGCCCGCTGCTACGGATCGAGGATCGGCGCGGTCGCGGACGGGGCGCGTACATCAATCGCGAGTGTCCGTCCACGGCACGATATCGATGCCGTGGTTCTCGGGCGACGCGAGAGTCCAGAACGCCGGAGCGTTGGTGTCGTTCACGATCCTGCCGCCGGCCGCCACTGCGGCATCCACCCGCGCCTTGGCCTGGTCGGCAGGGACATAGACGTCGAGGTGAGTACGTCCCCTGTTCGGCGCGTCGCCCGCGATCGGATTGAACGCCAGCTGCGGTCCGCAGCGCAGCGGATCGATGGCATCCGTGTCGCCCAGCTCTTCGTAGCCGAGCGCCGCGGTGAAGAACGGGCGGCTGTCAGCCTGCGAGTGCTGGGCCACGTAGATCGCCACCGACTGGATGCGAGACGGGTCGGGTACCAGCTCGAGTTCCGTGGCTGCGCGAGAGACCGCCGCAGCGAACTCCGCCGCACCCGCCGGTATGTCAGCTGTGTCTCTCGTTGGGACTCGGACCACGACGCCCTCGGGACGTACATCGATGTCCGGCGTGATGCCGGCTCGCTCGGCGGCGTCGACCACGGGCTTCACCAGATCGGCCGCGTGAGCGAGAGAGGTGGCTGCGAACACGGCCTGTGGGCCCGTGGCCGGGACGCGCCAGTCGGCAACCCCCGGCGCCCGATGGAACTCGGCCGCGGACATCCAACCCGAACCGCTCGTCGACTCATTCATGTCGAAGCCTCCTCTTTGCAGACTCTTCTCGCGGTCATACCCCCGCACACGCTGGCGGCAACGTTACGACGTGAGAGCGGAGCGCGGAACCCGCGCCGACGGATAGGCCGGACGAACTGGCTCGACCGGCTCGCAAGGAATCCCAATCGCACCGTCGTTGGCCCGCACGCGACCCTCCGCTATCGCGCAGTGCCCGCAAGAGGATCCCGCCGGTAGGGGGCGAAGCACCTTCGGACGGTCCGGGTGAGGTTCATTGCGCAGTAGGCTCACTTGCGTCTGCCGGAGACGAAGGATCCCCATGCAGGATGCCACCCGCATCTTCCGGCCGCCACCGGCAGAGCGCACCCCGGTTTGCGAGTTCGCCAAGCTTGCCCAGCTCTACGACGCCGGCGTGATCGCCGCCGACGAATTTGACGCGCGGCGAGCGGATCTGTTCCGCACCACCTGCGACGACGCGTTCCGGTTGGACGCGCGTACACTGACCCTGCGCGGCACCCGATCCCCGCACCCCCCCTGCGCGGGATCACGCGTCTGACGTCTCTGGCGTTCGCCGCGCGACGGCTCCCTCGCCGCCCCCCGAACGATCAGCGAGGGAGCCGTCCTCCGCAGGTCGCCTCGGGCAGGCACCCTTTCAATGCGTCGAGGTTCGCGTGTAGCCGGGCCCGTTGTGCGCACACGGTCCGGCGACAGAGTGCCCCGCGCATGAGGTGTCGTGCGCGGTCAGGATGGACGCCAGATCGCCCCCGGAGTGGGCGCTCCGGAGACACGTGTCTGCTAATCCTTGAGCCCGTCGCGACCGCGGCACGCTAGCTGAAGCGATCGAGCGCACGCATCGGAGCGTATATCGCACGTCCGAGACCCCGCCCACAATCGGCCATCTCCGCGCACCGCCCATTTGGGGATCGCCTTCGGCGGGTGTCAAGCAGCCCGAAGTGGCCGATGACTTCGCTCAGGCTGCCGTGGTCGCTTGCGAGGTATGTGCGCGGCGACGGTCGAACACGTGGGGCGCCGAGAGGAGGAGGCCGAGGGAGGTCACTCCCACCAGCGTGAGACCGAAGTAGCCGAAGACCGCGAACCGCTCGACGGCGAGCAGGCTGACGATCCCGGGCAGCATCCATAGGGGCAACAGCCAGAGCGCGAACCAAGCCCACCGCTGTCGGGTGCGGAGAGCGAAGACCGCGATGAACAGCGCGAGCGACCCGATGACGACTGTCCCGGTGAGCGTCGCGACACTCATCGTGTCCACCTGGTCTGCCACCGTGGGGTAGGTGCTGGTGAGGACCACCCACGGGACTCCCGTGTCGGATCCGAAAGTTGCGTGGCGGTCTCCCAGGAGCATCGAGGTTCCCACGATCACCTGCAAAGTCGCGACCACCGCTACTAGGACCCATCCGATGTGTCTCATGCCCGCGCGTTCCTCTCCTCCCGGTGCGCTGCTGTCGCACGGTTCCCGACAATCACGGCGTCCGCGGTTGACCGGCTGCAAGTGAGCACGAGCACGGCGATCGAGAGGGAGACGAGGCCCCACAGAAGCCCGAGCAGCATGAAGTGCAGTTCGGTGGCGGCCGAGTACATCGACGCGAGGCCCAACTCGACCGCGAACCCCAGCGCAGGCACCCACGCCACCCCCGAACGTGGGGACCGCACGAGGAATGATCCCACCGCCACGACTGCGATTCCGGCGAGGGTCAGCCCGATGCTGCCCAGCACCAGCGCAAGCACCTCCGCCGAGGGCTCGACGACGGAGATGAGTGCCGCGACGATGCGCAGCAGGAACCCCGCGGATGCCGTAACGGCGCCCACGGTCACTGTTCGTCCGGGGGCGACCACCCCAGCCCAACCGACGAGGCCCGCGATCATGCCGATGTTCACGACGATCCATAGGCCCTCCGCGCCCGGGTTCAGGATGGCGGGCCAGGGTTGCATCACCGCCAGCAGGCCGTACCCGATCTGGCAAATCGCGCCGATCAGCGCGATCACGCCGAGAAGCCGCGCCGTTGATCTGCTCATGACACACTGACCCTTCGTCTCCCGCGCACCCTTCGTCTGCTGCGCGCGTGCTGTTTCGCCCTCACACGCGAGGCTAGGCTCGGCGTTACACCTGCGGTATCCGTGAGAACACGCAAAGGCAGAGAATGCGTACTGGTCAGGGAGCGTCCGAGGCGGGGCAGTCGAGGCGACGCGCCGAACAGCTCCTCTCAGAAGCACGGAGTCAGTCGCAGCGAGGATCCGAGGCACGAGCGTGGGTGCTGAGCACGGAGGCCGCGCAGATCGGTCGTGAACTCGGCGACGCGGAGATCGTCGGACGCGCGGCGGCCGCGCTGCGCGGACCACAGCTGACGTCCCGCACTGTGACCGCGGCGCGTCAGGCACTTTGCCTCGAAGCGCTCGGGATGCTTGGACCCGACCCGTCTGACTTACGCGCGCTCGTGACCGCGCAACTCGCGGCGATCACGACCGCGTGGTCTGAACCCAATCTGCCACCCGCGTCGATCATTCCCCCAGAGCAGGCCGAGCTGCGGTTCGTCGAGCTGCAAGCCGCCCACGCTAGGGCGCTCGGCCCAACTGGCGTTTCGCAGCGACTCGAACTCGCCGCGAACCTCTCAACACTTGGCCATGCAGCTGCCGACGACGAGATCCTGAGCTGGGGGCTGCTTTGGAAGGCGGACGCGCTCATACAGCTCGGGCTCCGCGTCGAGTTCGCACATGCCGTCTCAGCGCTCACCGCCGTTATCGCACGAACCGATGCGCCCGTCTGGCAATGGCGACTGGAACTTATCGCCGCGAACACCGCGCTCATCGAAGACCGCCGCGACGACGCCGCGACCCTCGCACATCGGGCACGTGAGATGGGACGGCAGGCGGGCGCTCGCGACGCCGACGAGATCTACCTGTTCTTCCGAGATCCGCTCGATGAGCGAACAGGCCGCGACACGGCCGCGCTCGAACGAGACGTCACGGTTGCACTAACCGGCGCACCCCACCCGATGCAGGCATGGCGAGCGGACCTACTCGCGCGAGCCGGGCGAACAGACGAGGCGGTCGCCATCTGGAAGACCATCGCGCCCCGATTGGACGCACTGCCCGAACACGCCGTCGAGTGGCTCATCGCAAGCGCCACTTTCACTCGCCTAGCCATCCTCGCCGACGACCACGCCGCGATCGCACAGCTGCGCGACACCCTCACCCCGATCAGCCACCTGCACGTGTCCGCCGGCGCGACAACTCCATACGGTGGACCGGTCGCCCACCTACTCGGGATGCTCACCGCCCATCTCGGCGACCGAGCCGCGGCCGCCGACTGGTACACCGACGCGGAACGGCGCGCCACCGCTATGGGAGCACGATGGCACGCCGAGCGGGCACGAGCCGCCACATCCGCCCTCACCGCACCAGCCGCGTCACTATCACCGAGAGAGACCGAGGTCGCGACTCTGCTCGCCCGAGGCGAAACCAACCGCACCATCGCTTCGAAGCTGTTCCTTTCGGAACGGACAGTCGAGCAGCATGTCCGCTCGATCCTCCGAAAGCTCGGCCTCCCGAACCGAGCAGCCGTGGCGGCCTGGGTGGCAAGCGGGGGTCGCTGATCCAATACGCCTCAACCGAGCCGACACCAACCACTTCCAGAAGACGAACAGCGCCTCATCATGGTGGTACTCGGCCCCACCCCGCGAGGTTCCCGATCCAAGCCTGTATCACGCGAGCGCAGGAGCTCGCATAGCGAGGCGGAATGACCAACGCGGCTCGCGCTCCCTGAGAAGGACACTGGCGGGAACTGACAGACCTCTCGATCGCCCGCCCGAGCGGGTCGCCGCAACGCGCGATGCCGGTTTGAGGATCCGCCCGACGGATCAAGCTTCCTCGGGGGTCTTCGGAGTATGTGGGCGACTTGTTAGTCGCACCACATACGCGGCGACGAGGGAGAGGAGAGCGGCAACGAAGTAGACGAGCTCGATCGTTGCCGTCAGTTCGGCCCCGCTGGCAAACGGAACCGGCCAGGTCAGTTCCGGGTTCGCAGCCCACCAAGCCAAATCGATCAAGTACAGAGAGGAAGGCGAAGACGACTACCCGTATCCAATGGAACGTGATGTCCGTCCGGCTACCGGGGCGCCCGAAGAACCTCTTGAACGCAGCAACGCCCAACGGGAAGATCGGCAGATAGGTAGTCACAAAGCCTCCGAAATCACCGAGGGCAGCGCCTTCATCCCCGAAGACGCGGAAAAGCCACGGCAGCCCGACCACTGATCCGACAACACCGGCCGCCGCCGGAGTCAGATCGCCATCCTCGCGAAAGCTACGGAGCGTTCCCAGGACGCTCCCAACGCATAGCAACACCCCGAACACCGTCCCGAAGAACATGACGACGCCCAGGTCTCCAAGATCGTGGATCAGCAAGGGGCCTCCGCCGCCGAGCCACTCTCGAACCCAATCGATCATCTGCCCATGCTCCAATAGCGCGTAGCGAGCCAAAAGACTGCGTGGCCGGCGTCTCCACGCTCCCTGTGCCGGCGGGCTGGGACTTTGCGTTAGCTGTCCGCTATGGCCGCGGCGCTAACACTCGGGTCCGTCGCTAGAGAGACGAACCTCAAGTACCGACAGCCCGGCCCGGACTCATGCAACGAGCGGGATGACGCTCGATCACCGAGCGAATGTCATCGCGCGGCGATGAGGCGCGCTGCTTCGACATCGGGCGGATTCCGCGACACGGATATCGAACGGATACCGCTCGGGGTCACTTTGATATCAGCGCGCCGCTAACGGTGATTCGGTACCACGGTCGAGTTGCCGGGATCCGGCTCGTCGCTTGGAACAAGCGCTGCAAGACGACTAGGGAGTAGAGAAATGCCGGGACCTGAGGACCGCCTGTACGCGTCAGCAACACGGAAGTCGTGGGAAAACCAGCACATGCTGGTGATCCGCTACATCGGCACGCCTTCTGGCTCCGGCGGATACGGGCCACAGTTTCGACCAGAGCACGACGAGGCGTACTTTCGCGACTTCTTCTTCGAACGGGCGGACAGCGTCGCGGCATTCATTGAACACGTCTCGCACGGTGCGGTCCGGTTCTCACGTAGAGGGCCGCTTGTAGCGCCGAAAATCTATTCCGCGCAGCGGTTCGATGCAGCCGGCAAACCGCGCTCGTCGGAACAGATCCGCACGGAACTCCTGACGGCCGCTGCCGAGGACATCGACTTCTCCATCTTCGACGACGACCAGACCGGGCTCTTGACGAACGGGGAACTCGTCGTGGTTCTCGTGGCCGCCGGCGCCTATTCGAAAGCGATCGTACGACCCTCCGATCCAGCAAGCATCGTTCTGACCGACAACCCAGACCTCAAGCTGCAGAGCGTCGCGGTCTCCGAAAGCCTCGATGCCGCAGGGACAGCGGGCGAGAAGATGACCGCGCTCGTCGGCCACGAAGTACTCCACGTCATCGCGTCGATGACAGACCTCTACGGGCCCTGGCAGGACGGGGCGTGGAACACCCCAGAGTCACTCGCAGGGAAGATCGCCGGGCTGACCCACCTGGACGCCGTCTACAAGACCATCTACGGCTGGTGCCGCCCGAAGAGCTACGACATCTCCTCCGCTGATCACCTCTGCGTGAACCTAACGGCCCCAAGTGCCGTGGACCCTTCCGAAGACGCCCCGGACCCGGTCCTGCTGTACGACAGCTCGCGAGGTGGGGACGAATTCTTCATGCTCGAGTATCGCTCACCCGCCATTCCGACGGCCGCGGGCCGATTCGACAAGACGATCTCACAGCACGGTGTCGCGATCTGGCACGGGAATCTTGCAGGTGGGAGCTTGGCGCGCAGACCGGGCTACATCGCCGCTCCCCAAACGCAGGGAGCCACTTTCCAACCCCAGCCTCCATCGGGCGACGACCGACTAGTCGGCCGTCACATCGACTGGGGGCCGAATGGCGTGCTCGAGACCGCTCCGCTCGGAACGAACGTGACGGCGAGCGGACCGCCGATCAACCTCTACGCGTCCCCAAACGGGGAGATTGGGACAGCGAGCGGCCTATGGCGGTCTGAGCACGGTCGGTTCGGGCTCAGGTGGATTGACCAGACCGACGTCGGCATCGAGATTCAGGTCGAGGATGTGGCACCAGACTCGCCCTCACTTCGCGTCGCCATCGACCGACGAAACACGCCACTGACGCTCGCGGAGGACTTCGCGCTGCTGCAGTGCCGAGAATCCGTATCGGGTCAGAGACTTGACACGTCCGTTGGCGCCCAGGATGCGATCCTCTACGCCGCCGACAGCGCGGGGAGTCTGGGGTGGTACCGGCACCTGGCCAGGTTGTCGGGTGATGCGACATTCGCGAACGGCGGCAACGAACGAGTCCTCGCCCGCGGCCACGGCCCCGGATCCGGATGGGCCGAACTCACCCACGTTATCTCTGGCGGCGACGGCGTCCTCTACGGCGTGAAGCCCGACGGGTCACTCGTCTGGTATCGACACGAGGGATGGCAAACCGGTGATGCGACATTCGCGAACGGCGGCAACGAACGAGTCCTCGCCCGCGGCCACGGCCCCGGATCCGGATGGGCCGCACTCACCCACGTTATCTCTGGCGGCGACGGCGTCCTCTACGGCGTGAAGCCCGACGGGTCACTCGTCTGGTATCGACACGAGGGATGGCAAACCGGTGATGCGACATTCGCGAACGGCGGCAACGAACGAGTCCTCGCCCGCGGCCGCGGCCCCGGATCCGGATGGGCCGCACTCACCCACGTTATCTCTGGCGGCGACGGCGTCCTCTACGGCGTGAAGCCCGACGGGTCACTCGTCTGGTATCGACACGAGGGATGGCAAACCGGTGATGCGACATTCGCGAACGGCGGCAACGAACGAGTCCTCGCCCGCGGCCGCGGCCCCGGATCCGGATGGGCCGCACTCACCCACGTTATCTCTGGCGGCGACGGCGTCCTCTACGGCGTGAAGCCCGACGGGTCACTCGTCTGGTATCGACACGAGGGATGGCAAACCGGTGATGCGACATTCGCGAACGGCGGCAACGAACGAGTCCTCGCCCGCGGCCGCGGCCCCGGATCCGGATGGGCCGCACTCACCCACGTCGCAGTAGCGAGCCGATAGTCAGCGCGCAGCGTGACCGATGTACTGGGCCATCCGGAGCGCATTCTGCCCAGCCGAAGATGCTCCTCTTGGCGCGATGGCTGGAGGCTGCGCCCAAGTCAGCGCGACGTCGGGGGACACGCGACGGACTTGGCCGACTCTGCCAGGCACCTCAACCGGGCGCCTCCCAGCCCGCCCGCAACCTTCCGCTCTCGCGCAGCGCCCGTTTGAGGATGGTCCGGTCCGGACGCGGCGTCCGGTTGGCCGGTTCGAGCGAAGCAGGTGCTCGGGCGTTGCCTCAGCGCGGGTGAGCTTCGTCGTAGGCCGCGCGGGCTGTCTCGATGCGTGGGTGGTTCTGGATCGCCCAGTCCGCGAGCTCCATCGCGAGCGCGATCAATGTGCCGCCGAGTGCCGTGAGTTCGTATTCGACCCGCGGAGGCACCTCGGCGTGGACGGTTCGAGTGATCAGCCCATCCCGTTCGAGCTGCCGGAGAGTGAGGGTCAGCATTCGCTGCGAGATTCCGGGAATGTGCCGCTGCAGCTCAGTGAACCGGCGCCTCTCCTGCCCAAGCGTGCCGATGACCAGGAGCGACCACTTGTCGCCGACCCTGTCCAGGACGTCACGAATCGCGCGACCATGCTCGCTGCCGGCGGGGCCGCCTGCGCACGAGCGCTCGTAGCCGGTCGGCGCCGGCTCACCGGGAAGCGCGATCGTCATCGCATGTCACCTGCTTACATCCATGTGCCTTTTGCATGCCCTTCGAAGATCACACATGATGGGGTTGCTTACAAACAGTAACAGGCCCCATCTTTCTTCCCTGGAGTTCCCATGATCGTCGCCCTGTGGATCGTCAACGCCCTGCTCGCCCTCGCCTTCATCGCCGCCGGCACCATGAAGGTCCTGCGGCCCAAGCCCGCGCTCGTCGCGAGCGGCCTCGCCTGGGCTGACGACTTCGCCGACCCGACCGTCAAGCTCATCGGCGCGGCCGAACTGATCGGCGGCATCGGCCTGATCCTCCCGCTGCTGACGGGCATCGCCCCCGTGCTCACTCCGATCGCGGCCACCGCACTGACCGCCGTCATGATCGGCGCCATCACCGTGCACGTCCGCCGCAAGGAGAACGCGACGCCCTCCATCGTGCTCGGCGCACTCTCGGCCATCAGCGCGGTGCTCGGCTTCCTCGTCGTGCTCTGACCGCGGCGCCCCGGGAGCGGAGCGTTCAACTCGAGGTACCCGCTCCCACGCCGAACGAGAAATCAGATCCTGCACGCCGATCTATTCAGCGCGAGGGAACCTCAATCGAACGGTCTCAGGCCCGTACGCTTCGTCCCTACTTCGCGCATTGCACGGATACGGATCGCGGCGAGAACCCGTCCGGCGTTCGCATCCCGAGGGTGTTGGCGGGGTGAGGCGGTCCCCTCGCCCCGCGTGTCACAGGACCCGGGTCGGCGAGGGGACCACCGCGCAACATCACACCAGAAGTACAGGTGCACGGGCCCCAGGCAAGGGGGGACGCCGGGGGCTCGGGTGCCGCGCGCCGCCAGTGTACGCGCGACCGCACGTCTCGGCGATGATCGCGAAACGCGACGCAAAGACGGACGTCGCGTCCCGCCCCAGGCGTCCGAGGAACGCTCGCACAGACCGCGGCGCTCGCGCACTGACCGGTGCGGGATCGAGTGGAGCCCTCGTGTGACGCGGGGGTTCGGTGGGCGGCACTGGCTGTGTCGGTTGCCTTGTCCACGCTCCCGCCGACTGCTAGCGTGCCCGCATCGGCCAGCGAGGGGGACGCAATGACCGGACGATCTGCGACGACCGTTGGCCGGCGTCGACCGATGATGGGCGCCGTGCTGATCGCGGGATCGCTGCTGCTCACCGGGTGCGACGGCATGGATGACCTGAGCGACCTGCAGGACACGATTGACCAGGTACAAGAAGCCATCGACGATCTGGCCGAGACCGATCCGGACAACCCGTCGGAATTCCAGCAGGAGATGTCGAAGGCCCGCGAAGAGGCGAGCTACCCGGAACCCCCCGACGACATCGACCCGCTCGAAGAGGACCCGTTCATGTCGTACGTGGATCAGGCCGACGGTTCGAGGGATGCGCTCGAGGAGTACGCCTACGGGTCCGAGTACACCGAAACCCTCGAGAGGTACTACTCCGAGGAGTACGGTCAGGATCCGACGACGAACGCCGACGGAGACCTGGAGTGGAGCGACGACGACTCTACGACGGTGCTGGAGGAGCAACCGCATCTGCACCGGGTGAAGGTCCAGTCGACCTGGCACGTGGCCGCGTAGCAGCCTGTTCCTCCCCGTGCGGGCTCTCCGAAGGGCAATCGAACGCGCCAGCAAACGCACGCCCGCTCCGCCTCCCGGGCGGTGCCCGCTTGCGGGGATCGAGGTTGCATTGCAGTCCCCCCAGGACCGATACGGTGTGACTACGGCCGGAGAGAGGGATCCTGGTCGTGGAGAGCAAGCGTGAGTGGCATCCGATCCTTGCAGCCGTCGAGGGGCCGCCGGGAGTGTGGCGGATGGTCGACCCTCAGGGGCACGAGTACGGGCGCGTGGAGATTCGGCGCGTGATGAACGGCACGGATGTGCGGTACAAGGCCATCTGGCGCGGTGACGTGCTCGGGTGGGCGACAACGCTCCGGGAGGCCTGCGAACGCGTCCATATGGCGTTCATCCGGTCGCACGGCCCGCAAGGCGGGGCGGTCGCGAACTGGGGCAGGCCCGGTGACTAGAGTCGCTTTCCGCGAGTCGGGGAGCCGGTCCGGAGAGGCCGTGTGAGCTCGCGTCGGCTCACGTGAACGCGTGGTGAGCGCTGATGCTCCGGAGGTATGTCATGGCGCAGGTGCGGCATTCGTAGCCTCCGGGTATGTCTCGCAGGACCGTGCTGCATTCCAGGCATCGGGGCTGCGCGCCCGCTTCCTCGTCCCCCATGGCGCCACGCTATCGCCGTGGTGGCGCACGCGGAGGGGGTGTGGAAAACGTGCCCCAGTGCGGAGATCTGGGGATGAGGATGCGATCCCGGGTGAGCTTCTCCCGCGCGGACGACGCCCGTTTACAGTCCGAGGCTGGGCCCCGAGGATGTGGTGTGCGGCTGGACTGTGGCGGTCTGTCGGGCTCGGGTTTCGGCGAGGTGCTGTGCCGGGCTGAGGTTTCGGCGTAGGGCGTGCTCGAGGTGTGCGGCGTTCATGCGTGAGGTTGCGTCGTCGAGCACGGTGAGCAGGTCTTCATGAGCGTCGCGTTGGTCGGCCAGTCGGGCGGACAGCGTGCGCGCGCGGGGGTCTGGTTCGACCGTGTCCGGGGTTGCGTGGGAGCGTGCGTTCCCTGACGAGGCGGTTGCGTTCATGGCGTGGAGCAGTCGCTGGGCGTTGTCGATCCAGTCGGCGGATCGGTGGACGGCGGCGCGCGCGTCGGCGGCGGCGGCTTCGGTGGTCGCGATGAGACGGTGGATGTTCTCGATGTGGCCGTAGGGGCGTCGTGCGCGATCGTTCCAGGTGGGTGCGGTGTCGGGGGTGCGGGCGGCGCGGTTCAGTTCGGTGCGGGCTGCGCGGATGGAGTCGTCGATGCTGACTTCTGGTGTGCCGCGCATCATGCTGTCGGCGAGTGCGTCGCGAGCGGCAGCCGGAGTACGGGCGATGGTGATGGCTTCGTTGCGTTCCCGGCCTCGAGTCATTCCGACGTAGAGGCCAGCTGCGTCGACGCCGGGGCCGACGACGGACACGTCGGTGGTTTCGCCTTGGATGCCGTGGACGGTGGAGGCGTAGGCGAGGTGGATGTGCTCGGTTGCGTAGTCGCGGGTGACGGTGCGGGTGTCGGCGGGGTCGGTGGGGCTTGCGAGTTCGAGGGTGTCGGGTGTGATGTGCCGGATGGTCCAGACGGCGCGGTTCTCGACGGCTGCGTGGGTGTCGTTGCGGCGGGTTTGGACGGTGTCGCCTTCGAGGAGTCGCTGTTCGCCCTGGCCGACGGCGATGCGGCGTTGGTGGAGGTCGCCGCCCTCGAGGCGTCGTTGCTGGATGGCTTCGTTGATCGCGTCGGCTTCGTCGTTCGTGCCGGTGACGAGGGCGACCCTTCTGTGGCCGGTGGCTTCGCGGAAGTAGGCGTCGACCATCGCTTGCCGTGCGGCGCCGGCGTCGGGGACGTGGCGGACGAGGCCGCGGCCCTGCAGTTCGGCGGCGACAGCCAGGGCGGTGTCGCGGGTGTTGGGGTCGCGCAGCTGCAGGGTGAGTGCGGCGTAGTCGGGGTCGCGGAAGCGGTGCACGTTGGTGAGTTCGACGACGGCGGTGGCGCGGCGGGTGAGGGCGGTCATGGCGCCTGAGTGGCCGACGGGCATGGCTTGGAGGTGGTCGCCGACCATCGCGATCCCCGCGCCGGTGTCGGCGCAGACGAGGGTGAGGGCGTGGGCGGTGTGCAGGTCGACCATGCCGGCTTCGTCGACGACGACCCGGTCCCCCGGTTGCAGCGGGAAGCGTCTGGGCCCGTCGTAGATGTGACCGGTGGTGGGGTCGATGGTTCCGGGGCTCAGGCGGGTCCAGGTGGGTGCGTCGGCGTCGTCGTGGCCCCACCGCCAGCCGTGGTCGGCGAGGAGGGCGTGCAGGCTGGACGTGGTCGCGCCGATCTCGCGGGCGGCGACGGTCGCCGCTTTCCGGGTCGGGGCGACGACGACCATGCGGCGGCCCTGCCGTGCCAGCAGGACGCGGGTGATGCGGAGCATGGTGGTCTTGCCGGCACCGGCGGGCCCGGTGACCGATACGAGCCGGTCCGTGCCGGCGATCGCGGCGGCGGCGTCGCGCTGTCCAGGATCCGGTGCCGCGTCGGCGGGGAGCACCTGCTGGGCGGCGTGGTCGACGGTGTCGGGGTCGACGGTGGCACCGGGAGTGGTGAGGGCGTCGAGTCTGGCAGCGAGGTCGACCTTGAGCGCTGCGGTCGCGGCAGCCATGAACGCCTTCACGTGCCCTGGCCGGTCGGGCTCGTCGCCGAGGAGGTCGACGGTGTCGGTGGCGGCGCGGGCGGTGATGTCGTCGATCAGCTCTTGGAGGACCTGCCGGGGTGCGACGACACCGGAGGCGGCGACCGCCCGGGTCGCGCCGGCGCGGATGTCGAACATGCTGAAACGGGCCCCGGTGGAGGTCGCCCGCTGGTCGGCGTCGACGATCGCCCGTGCGGCGAGCAGGTCCCGATCGACCGCCCCCACCGGCACGGGTGCCATTGCGGTGGGCGGGCGGGTCGCGACGATGGCCGGGTCGATGTCTGTCAGTTCGTCTCGGATCAGGGTCTCCCAGGCGGTCTCGTCGAGCGCGTCGGGCTTGTCGGGTCGGGCTTTCGCCCAGGCGAGCCGGTCGACTTGCTTTAGCACGTCCGGGCCGGCGGTCTGGCCCGGGTGGCCTGTGTGCCAGTCGGCGAGCAGGAGCGCCCGGTTCGCTTCGATCTGGGTGGACCGGCGCGACAGCGGCCGGACGGCGTGCGCGAGTTCGGTGATCTCGCCGTCGGCGTCGAGGGTGTAGCCGTGGCGGGCGAGGGCGGTGATCCATTCGGGGTCGGTGCGGGCGGCGAGTTCGCCTTCGGCGTTGATGAGGGTGTGGAGCTTCATCGCGACCCGGGTGTCCACGTTGGACCACCTGCCGTCTTCGCCCTGGACCTTCACGCTCAGCCACAGGTGCCGGTGGATGTGCGGGTCCAGTGCCCGCGACCGGCGGTGCCGGAGCTCGACGACCTCGATGCGGTGGAGGGGTTCGCGCAGGCGTCCGCCGGCGCCGCGGCGCGCGTTGAGCTCGGCCTGCCAGGTGCGGATGATCCGGTCCCGCAACCGGTCCTGCAGGGCCTCGAACTCGGCCGCGAGCTCGGGGTTGAGGAGCGCGGCGATGCTGTACGACTTGGGCGCGTTGATCGTGCCGTCCAGGATCAGGTCCGCATCAGCGGACAGAAGCTCGCGCCCGCGCCGCTCGTCCGTCGCCGGGTCACGCCCGTCCACCCACACCCGCAACTGGTCGGCGTCCAGGCGATCGACCGCGACCTCCCCCGCAGCGACAGTGAACCTCGCGACCCCGGCCTCGTCGACCTGGCTGTACCCGGCGAGGGTCTCAACCCCGGTCGTGGCGCTGGAGCGCAGGTGGGAGTCGCACGAGCCCTGGAACGCGTAGGCCATCGCCTGCCGAACCCCCTGGGACTCGACCCCTCGCTTCCACCGCTGCAGACCCCCGCGCACACCCACACACTACCCTTGTTTTGCTTAACCCGCGTGGTGATTCACAGAAAGTGCCTGCGTGCATTCCGGTCTTTCCTTCTCCGGGAGGTGTTCGATGATCACTGGGTGGTCGCCGGGGCTCGGGATGTCGTCTGGGCGAGGTGTGTGGCGCTGTGCCGGTAGGCCGTGGATTGCGTGGTTCATGCTGCTGGCGCGAGTATCCGTCTGTTCCACCGGGTGGGAGCGTGACCCATAACGGTGGTGAGACCCTTTTCGGTATGCTGTGACGCGACGGGGGTGGAATGAGCGTTTCTGGCTCTGCGTGGCGTCTGGGGGATGCCGGCGCGGACACCGCGATGCGGGAGGCGGCAGCCGCAGAGTTGGCACGCCTGATCGAACGCGCCCGCGAGAACGACGCCGACCTCGCTACGGCGACCGCCGACGTGGCGTCGGCGTATCGCGATCTGGTGGCGGTGGATGGGTTCGATCGTCGTGAGGTCGAGGCCGCCGCGCGAGCCTTTGCCGGCCCGCCGGTGGCGGACGCGGTTGCGGGTGCGGGTGGTGTGCTCGACGAGGCTGCGGTGCGCGCGGTGCTCGAGACCCAGGTGCTTCCCGTGGTGTTCCCGCCGGGAGCCGCCGAGGAGCATCCCACGCTGGTGGTGGTCGCCGGTCAGCCGGGGGCAGGGCAGGCGCGGGCGATCGGCCGGGTCGCCTCGGAGTACGAGGGCGGGATGGCGGTGGTGCGGGCGGGTGACCTGCGCGCGTTCTACCCTCCCGCGGCAGACCCTCGCCGGTATGACGGGGCGCGTGAGGAGGCGGTCTCGACGGCATCCGCCGCGTGGTTGCAGGGCTGCCTGGGCCATGCGCGGGCGGAGCGCCGGTCGATGCTGCTGGAGGGGTCGTTCCCGAACCCGGGCACGGTTCTTGCGGTGGCGGACCGGTTCGCGAAGGAGGGGTTCCGCACCCGTCTGGTGCTGGTGGGTGCGCGGCGGGCGGAGAGCCTGCTGACCCTCACCTCGGGGTACCTGCGGAACGTGCGCGAGGGTGTGCCTGCGACGCCGGTGGACCGTGGGGCGCATGAGCGGGCGTGGGAGGCGACGCTCGCTCTCGCGGGTGACGCGGAGACCTCGACCGGGGTGGGGCGGGTGAGCGTGCTGGACCGGTCCGGCGTGGTGGTGTTCGACGGTGAGGGAGACCGGCTCGGGGCGCGGGCGGGGTTGGTGGCGGCGGAGCAGCGACCGTTGACGGTGCTGCAGTCGGCGGCGTGGCTGGGGGAACTGCGCCGGGTGACCGAGTTCGCGCGCGGGCTGCGGAATCCGCCCCGCGAGGTGATGGAGTCTCTGCTCGAGCTGCACCAGGCGGCGATCCGGGAGATCGTTCCGGAACTGCCGCTCCCCCGCGACTCCGACGTCGCCACAGTGCAGCTCGGCCGTCACGCGGAGCAGGTCGTCGGGCTGCGGCGGCTGCTGGCACCGCGCGAGGCCGTGGACCGTGCCGCGCCGGTGGTGGCGGTCGCCGGTCCTGAGCGTGGAGGCGTGTCGCGGTGACCCGCATCGTCGGGTACACCCGCACGTTGGTCACCGACACCGATCCCGCCGGGGACAGTGACGCGCTGCGCAGTGCGGGTGCCGAGGTGATCTTCGCCGATGCCGGCACCGGGGATCCGCGGCGTCGTCCGGAGCTGGTGCGGTGTCTGGCGTCGCTGTCGGCGGGTGACGTGCTGGTGGTGACCAGCGCACCGCGGCTGTCGCACGCGATCGGGCACTTCCTGTCCACGTGCGCGGGCCTGACCGCCCGTGGCGTCGCGGTGCAGTGCGTAGCGCAGCCGGCGCTGTCGACGGGCGTGAAGGTGCCGGCAGGCGACGTGTTGGCCGCGTTGGACGGGTTGCGGCGTGAGCTGGTGGGGTTGCGGACCCGCGCCGGGATGACGGTCGCCGCGTCGGCGGGCAGGCGTGCGGGACGCCCGCTGGTGATGACGGCCGACCGGGTCTCGGTCGCCCGTGAGCTGCGGGATCAGGATCTGTCGCTGGCGCAGATCGCCCGGGTGCTCGGGGTCAGTACGAGCACCGTGCAGCGCGCGCTCACCCGCCCCGCGACGTCACGCTAGCTAGGCTCCCAGGACCCCGCCCAGATCCCCCGGGATGCGGCCGGCGAGCATGCTCGCGGTCACGATCAGAGCCGCCACGAGCATGGTGACGGTGACGGCTGCGCGGACCACGCCGGCAAGGCCGCGGCGAAACAGCGTCAGGACGAGGAACGGCAGGAACACGACGAGCGCGACGCCGAGCGCCCCGGTGGCGATCATCGCGCCGGCGGCAACGCCATCCATCGCCTTCCTCCTTCCGTGGTCCTGTCGGCTGATCTCAGTGTGCTCCGGGGTCCGGACATCCCACCCTGTGACTGGTCTGCGGGTGTTCCTGCTCTCAGCGGACCCTGCGACCGGAGGGGTGCGCAGTGCCGACGGGCGGGGTGTGCGCGGACGGAGCGGAGCGACGGAGCACATGCCCCGCCCGCCGGAACGGAGCAGCCCGCAGGGCGCTACACTCCCCCGCCAGGAACCCGCTCCCGCGCTCCCATCCGCGAGTGCGCCCGATCAGGGGGTGGTGATGAGTGCGGTGATGTCGCGGGTGAAGGCGTGGCGGTGGCCGGTGGGGTCGGTGATGACTTCGCGGATCCTCTGCCGCATGGACTGCCGGTAGGCGTCGGGCAGGCCGCGGAGGGGTTCGAGGACCCAGTCAATGTCTTCGTCGATGGTGTAGCCCGGCTGGTCGGCGGACTTGTCGGGGTGGTAGCCGAGCGCGGCGATCGCGGCACGGTTCAGGACGTTTTCGGCGGTGTTGCGGTCGAGCATGGTGGTGTCCTTTCGGGACGAGTCTTCCCCACCCGGACGGCGGGTGGTCATCGGGACAGGCCTCCGGTGGAGAACCCGGCGCCGGCACCGGCGCCGGGCCCGTGAGGCGCGGCCGGATCCGGGCGCGGGCCGCGGCGAGGCTGGGTGCGCAGGCGCTGATTGATCTGTTTCGCGATCTGATCCATCCGCTCCTCTTCGGCTTCCCGGGCGGCAGCGCGCGCGGCCTCGCGGCGGCAGCGTTCTGCGACCGCCGGGTTGTCGGCGGCGAACGAGGCGTTGCGGATGCGTTCACTCTCCTCGCGGAACGCCTCCAGCAGGTGCGGCGGGGTGGCGTCCTCTGCCATCACCCGCGCGATCAGCTCGGGGGTGGCGGGGCGTGCGAAGAACGCGTCGGCGGCGGTCTGGTTCTCCCCCCTGGCCGCGGTCGTGGTGCGGCGGATCCGCCAGGGCGGGAGACCGGCCTTCTTGCGGGCGCGATCGCGGGCGCGCCATTCCCGGTTGTACGCGAGGCGCTTCTCCGGGTCCTGCCGGTACTGCTCGCGGCGTCGGGCGGTGATCTCGTCCTTGTGGCGGTCGTAGTAGCGGCGCGCCTTCGCCTTCCCCGCCGTCGGGTCGTCGCGGTACCGGTCGCGGGCCTTCTGCTGCAGCCTGTCGCGGTTGCGGGCGTAGTAGTCGCGCTGCAGCTGGTTGCGGTGCCGGCGGAACCCGGCGGGGTCTTCCCGGTACCGGCGCGCCAGCCATGCCCTCGACCGCTGGCGGTGCTCTTCGGCGTGTTCCCGCGCGTACCGGCGGTCGTACTCGCGGCGCTTCTGGAGGGCCGCGGCGTGCTTGCGGGCGCGGTCTTTCCGGCGGCGGGAGGCAGCGACCTCGCGGCGGTTGATCCGCTCCCGGTTCGCGGCGCGGTACTTCTCCTTCGACGCGGCCACCTTCTCCGGATTCGCCTCCCGCCACCGCCGCCCGTACTCGCGCCGCTTCTCGGCATTCGCGTCCCGCCACCGCGCGTTGGAGGCCCGCGGCGTCCCCCCGGTGTCGTTCCCTCCGACGGGCTGCGAGGCGCCGGCGAGGGTGGTGTCCTCGGTCATGGCCGGCTCTCCTCCTCGTGGAGGCGGCCGATCAGCTGCGTCAGCAGGTCGGGGCGGAAACCCGCCCACGGGGTGCTGTCGCCGGTGGGGACCACGACCGGCACCCGGGTGTAGCCGAGCACGTCGACGACGACCACGCGCAGGGCCCGATTGTCGGGATCGCTCAGATCGACCTCGCGGTACGGGATGCCGAGCCCGTCCAGCAGCGCCCGCGTCGCCCGGCACCGATCACACACCGGACCCGTCGTGTACAGCGTCACCGGGATCACCGCCCCACCCCCGCCACGCGCTGCCGGGCGGGGGCCGCGGCGGACGACCCGGGAACCGGACTCCGGAACTGCGGCACTCCCACACTCCGCGACTCCGGAACACCCGTACTCCCGCCGTCGCGGAGATCCGTCCTGCCAGACCCCGCCACTCCCGCGATGCCCGAGTCTGCGGGATCCGACCTCGGCGAGGTCGTGACGCCGGGCGTTCCGGAGTCCGTGGCATCCGAAGTCCGGGAGTCCGCGGCATCCGACCTCGGGGAGTTCGCGACACCCGGTGTTTCGGAGTCGGCAACATCCGAAGTCCGGGAGTCCGCGGCATCCGGCGTCCCGACGTCCGCGACTCCCGAAGTCCGCGAGTGCGGAAGTCCGGGACTCGCCGACTGCCGGGGTTCGGTGGTCGGCTGCTCCGCCACTGAGTGAGTTCCTGAGTCCGCGACTCCCGCACTGCGTGAGGTCGAGACTTCCGCAGGCCGGGACTCCGGGGGTCCAGGGCTGTGCGACTGCGAGCCTTCCGGTGTTCGGGAGTCAGGACGTCCGGGAGTGTCGGATGCGGTGAGTGCCGTGGTCACGGAGTCACGGAGTGCGGTCTCGGTGGACCCGGCCAGCAGGTGCTGGTTCGCGAGCAGCACGTCGATCGCGACGCGGATGAGGGTGTTCTCGGTGATCCGTTCCGTCTTCACGGTCCGGCGGCGCATCAGTGCTCGTGCGAGCGTGCCGAGGGCCGCGTACTGGTCCTCCCGCACGCGCGCGTCCTTGCGTGTCAGCCGCGCGAACATCGGCCCGGGCCCCGAGCCTGGCGCGGGCGTCGTCTCGGCGGCGACCCTGTTGCGGGCATCGCCGAGGCGGCCGGCGAGGTCGATCTTCGCCATGCTCACCACCTCCCGGCGAGCACCGGCACCCCGGCCGTGCTCATCTCGAACCCGACCTGGGTGACGTCGAAGATCGACCCCGCGGTGCGGCGCGTGTCGCGCAGATCCGTCACGAGCTGCCCCGCGATCGGGGCATCCGCGTGAGCCTTGTACTGCCGCAGGTACGCGTCGAACCTCGGCACCCCCAGGGTGGTGTCCAGCAGATGACGCCACTGCGGCAGCTGCAACGGGATGCGCGCGTCGATCCGGTTCAATAGCACCCGGTACGACACATCCCTCGGATCGATCAGTCGCGTGATCGTCCGCATCGTCGGCTCCACCGCCAGCGGCTCCGGGACCAGCGGCACGATCACCTCACCGGCCGCATCCAGCACCGTCTCCAGCGTCCGCGTGTCCTCCAGCGACCCGGGAGTGTCGACGAGCACGAAGTCGTAGTCGCCGCCCAGATCACGCAGCCGCGACAGCACCTGCGGCTGCTGGTTGCCGGCGAAGTCGAACGGGAGGTTGCCGCCCGCATTGTCGGCCCACCACACCGTCGACTGCTGCGGATCCACATCCACCACCAGCACCCGGAACCGGCGCGACAACGCCGCGGCCAGCTGCATCGTGACCGTGGTCTTCCCAACCCCGCCCTTCTGATTCGCGACCGCGACGATCCTCATCGCGCCGCTCATCGGAGATCCCCCTCACCGGACGAGTGACGAATCCACTCCTCCAGCTCGTCGATCGCGTACAGGATGACGCGACCGAGCTTGTAGTACGGCGGACCCTTCTTCTCGTACCGCCACTGCGCCAGGGTCTTCTTCTTCAACCCCGGCAGCAGCGCCACCACCTCGTCAGGACTCAGGAAATCTTGGCTCAACCGGGAGGATGCCCGGTTCGTCACGGTCGTCATAACACCTCTCCTTTGCGCATCCCAAATCGGAATTGACACTAGTAGACGGGTTATCAGTACACTTAGTCAAGAGAGATCTGCGAATTCCTCGCCCCGTAAGGCAAACTGAGGAGGTGAAGCTCGACGTGACCACCCCCGACGGCTCCCCCATGTCCGCCGACGCCGCCAGCCAGCCCGTGGGCTCCGCGCTGCGCATCGCGCCCGCGTTCATCGCGACCGCCACCGACGACGACACCGGCATCGAAACCACCATCGAAGCCCGCTACAGCGCCAACGAAGGCCGCTACATCGTCACCACGATCATCAACCGCGCAACCCGAGACGACTTCGACCAGGCAGCCCTCCGCCGCACCGCACCACAGACGATCCTGCAATCAGCGATCCCCCACTGCATCGCCCTGCAACTCGAAGACGACCCCGACGCCGCCTGGATCACCGTCGCCGACCTCACCGCCACCGAAGGCCGCATCATCCCCGAATGGATGGCCGCCGCCGTCGTCAAACGCACCGCCAAACACGAACGCATGGACGCCATCGAGATCCTCTACGGCACAGCCGCCCTCGCCGGCCTCCCACCCGTCAAAGCCGTGCAGGTCGAACTCAACGTCCCCCACCGCACCGCCTCCGACTGGATCAAGAAAGCCCGCGACGCCGGCCGGCTCGAAGGCATGAGCTACCTCGTCGGACGCCAAGCCGAGTAGCAGCGATCATCACACTCTGACGATCGACAAACGAGCATTGCACGGAACGGGAACGGTCCGAGCGGGTCTGACGGCGTTCGTTCGACGTTCCTGCTTGTTCAGCTCCGGCAGGTCATTGTCGCAGTGAAGCCGCGCCGGTGAGCGCAGAGTCAGATGGAGCTGGGGCTTCCGTGGTGTGCGCTATTGCTGCAATCCCGAGCGTAGTCAGTCAGCGTCCTCGTCCTCGAAGGACGCCAGGTACTCACGACGTTCGGTCATCTCCTTGTGAGCATCATCAGTCGCCGTCTCGTGGCCCTCACAGGAGGCAGTTGTATCGGCGTCCAGACCGAGTTGGTAGCGAATCTCCTGCGCCGCAGCCGCAGCCGTGTCCTGGTTCGGCCACGTGGAGTAGTAGGCGTCTTCGAATCGGTCCGCGTTGGCGATCTCGCTGAGGTTGCTACTTGCGGCGAGGTTTGCATCGCGGACTACCTTGAGATGCTCGGCAACGTCACTCGGCCAGGTGTAGTAGTCGTCGTCTGCGAGCTCGACTGAAGCGCGTGCGATGCGAAGTCCCTCGGCGGCGGCCGCCTGGATCTCCGTCATGGCTGGTGTTCCGCCATTGAGGAACTCGTCCTCCTTCGCGAAGACCGCATCGCTGAGAGCTTCCATCGCGATGTTGCGCTGGCAGACGATCGCGAGATACAGGTCTGCTGCTTCGTCATCCGTAAGCTCGACTGGGCCGACAGGGATCGTCGGGGTCGGTTTTGGCGCGGAACTCGGAGTGACGAGCGTCGGCACGGCCTCGGACGTTGCGGATGCGGTGCAGCCCGTCAGCGCGAGCACGGCGCACGTGCTGGCAATGGTGAGTGATTGCAGGACTCTCATGGCGGTCACTGTATCCGGGCGCACGGACGCCCGTGACAACGAGGCGCGAGCTTGAACGGCCGCCTGTGGCCGTGATGTTGAGTTGAGTCGAGCGCCACACAGCACCCATCCCCATACGTGCAATGCCCGAAGCAGGCTGGTCGCGGACGGGCTGTAGTGCGCGCGATGAGGGGACGCCGAATGATTCATCGGCCTGATCGTGGCTCGCCAAGTCGAGGGACAGATCGCTTCTGTCGCCTGTCAGACTCTCCGATCGTCCGCATACCGCGGAGCCATCGACTCCATCTGGTCCATGACGAGCTTGATCGCGTCGAGTTGCTTGTCCGGTGGGTACTTGTACTTCACCAGGAGTCGCTTGATCGATGACCGCAGCTTCGCGCGGACGTCGTCGCGCACGGTCCAGTCGGTGCGCACGTCGCGGCGCATGACGGCGACGAGTTCCCGCGCGATCTGCGCGAGAACGTCCTCACCCTGCACGTCGATCGCGGATTCGTTGGTGGCGACGGCGTCGTAGAACGCGAGTTCGTCGCTGGAGAGCGGGGGCGTGAACGTCGCCCCTCGGTTGGCCTCGGCCGCGACATCCTTCGCCAACTCCACAAGCTCGGCGATGACCTCGGCGGAGGTGAGCTGCTGGTTCGTGTAGCGGTTCATGATCTCGGCGATCCGTTCCGAGAACGCGCGCTGGCGGACGAGGTTGCCGCGGGTCGCGGCCGCGCCGGCATCCGTCAGTGACTTGCGCAGCGCCTCGATCGCGAGGTGAGCGTTCGGCGCTGCCTGGGCCTTCGCGAGGAACTCGGGCCCGAGGTCGTCGAGAGCGAGTCGGGGCAGGCCGGCGGCGTCGTAGATGTCGACGACGTCTCCTGGTGCGATCGAGTCGGCCACGAGTGTTCCGAGCAGGCGCGAGATCTCCTCCGGGATCGGTTCGTCGCGCGACTGCCGCTCGGCGGCGTCGAACTTCGCCATCCACACGCGGACCTCTTCGTAGAAGGCGATCTCGTCGTGCAGTTCGGCGAGCCCTTCGCGTCCGGATGCGAGCGCCCACGCACGCGCCAGCTGCCCGGTCGCGAGTCGATACTGGGCCGACAGCCGCTCCGAGCCGAGGTCCTCGGCGTTGAGCGGGTTCTGCGGGTCGCGCAGGTAGTTCGTCGCCATGGTCGCCGCGGTTCGCCATGCGCGCGAGCCGCCCTCGCGCGCGACGGCACGCCAGTCGCACTCGGCGAGCAGATCCCGGATCTGCGCCACCAGCTCGGTCGCGATCGCCACCGCCTCGTCGACGTCGCGTCCGATCGGCTTGTGCTCCTGATCCGAGACCGTGTACTCCGATAGTGCCTTGGCGAGGTTGTCGGCCAGCGGGGCGTATGCGACGAGCAGGCCGTCCTTCTTGCCGCGGAACGTGCGGTTCACGCGGGCGAGGGTCTGCATCAGCAACGCACCCTTGAGTGGTCGGTCGAGGTAGAGAGTATGCAGCGGCGGGGCGTCGAACCCCGTGAGCATCATGTCCTTCACGATGACCAGTTCGAGTTCGTCCGAAGCATCCTTCAGGCGCGCCTTGATCGCCTTGTTCTCGGAGTCGCGCCGCACGTGGTCGCTCACCGGCGGCTGATCCGACGCAGACCCCGAGTACACGACCTTGATGCGACCCGAGTCCAGGGCATCCGAGTGCCAGTGCGGTCGCAGCGCGACGATCGCGGTGTAGAGCCGTGCGCAGATCTCGCGCGTGCCGCCCACGATGAGCGCCTTGCCGGGCGACTCGAGGAACGGCTTCATCCGCTCACGCCGCTCCTCCCAGTGCCGCACCAGGTCCTCGGCGAGCGTCTCAATGCGCTCCGGCGCCCCGTACACGGCGTTGACGACGGCAACGGATGCCTCGAGCCTCGCCCGCTCGGTGTCATCGAGCCCGAGCGTGTACTCGTCGGCGGCGCGGTCGATGTCCTCTTCGCTCGCACCGTCGGCGAACGACACCTTGATGAGCCGCGGCTCGAAGTACACCGGGACCGTCGCCCCGTCATCCACAGCACGGGTGAGGTCGTAGATGTCGATGTAGTCGCCGAACACCGCACGGGTGTCGCGCTCGGCGAACGAGATCGGGGTGCCGGTGAACGCGATGAGCGTCGCGTTCGGCAACGCGTCCCGCAGGTGCCGGGCGTACCCGTCGAGGTCGTCGTAGTGGCTGCGGTGCGCTTCGTCGACGACGACGATCACGTTGCGCCGGTCGGTGAGGAGCGGATGCTGCGTGCCCGACTGCTTCTCAGCATCCGTCAGCCCGAACTTCTGCAACGTCGTGAAGTAGATCCCGCCCGTGACCCGGTTGCTCAGCTCGTCACGCAGCTGCGCGCGCTCGCGCACCTGCACCGGCCTCTCGGCCAGCAGCAGGCTCTGATCGAACGTCTGGAACAGCTGCCCGTCGAGCTCGGTGCGGTCGGTGACGACAATCACGGTCGGATTCTTGAGTTTCGGATGCCGCGACACGAGGTTCGCGTACAGCTCCATCTCCATCGACTTGCCCGACCCTTGCGTGTGCCACACCACGCCGGCCTTGCCGTTCGTCTCGACCGCCTGCACCGTCGAGCCGACCGCCTTCGTCACCGCGAAGTACTGGTGCGGCTTCGCGATGCGCTTGGTCAGCCCGTCGGAGTTCCCGTCGAACGCCGTGAAGCTGCGCACGAGCTGCAGGAACCGCTCCTGGTTGAACAGGCCATTGAGCGCGTCATCGAGCGGCTCGACCGACATCCCGTTCTCGAGCCGCGGCTGATTCAGCGGTGCACCGTCGTCGTCGACGTTCCAGGGCGCGAAGTGATTCAGCGGGGTGAATGGGGTGCCGTACTTGGCTGCGATCCCATCGCTGGCGAGGGTCAGCACACAGAACCGGAACACCATCGGGAACTCGCGCAGATACGTCTGCAACTGCCGATGCGCTTCAGCAACGCCGGCCGATGCCGAGCCGGCACGCTTCAGCTCGACGACGACCAGAGGCATCCCGTTGACGAACAGCACGACGTCGAACCGGCGATGCAGGTCGCCCTGGCGCAGCGTCAGCTGGTTAACGGCGAGCCAATCGTTCTCGTGCGGCTGCGTTCCGAGCAGGCGCAGCCGCGGGTTCTGCTCAACCCCGTCGGAGTCGATGTAGCTCAGCGGATACCCACCGACCAGGTACTGATGGACGCGGTGGTTCTCGGTGATCGCATCCTGCGAGGTCGGCGAAGCGATCTGAGCGACGACCTGCTGCAGATACTCGCCCGGGACGCCAGGGTTCAGGCGACGCAGCGCGTCAAGGAGCCGGGGACGAATGAGCAGGTCATCCCACGTGTCGCGCTGTCCACTCCCGGGTGCGATGTCCTCGCCCCTGGACGGCTGCCAGCCGAGCGGCTCGGCGAGCGTTTCGAGAGCATCATGCTCCCAGTCGGCCTCGGACAGCCCTGTCATGGGTCAGCTCAACCCTTCGCGATCTTCTGCTCTGCCATCTTGCGGATGACGTCGAGGAACCCAGGGACGAAGTCACCCCACGAATCGTTCACTGCATCGAGGTCGAGCTTGCCCGTGTGCACCTGCTCGCACAGGCGCGTCCAACCCTCACCCGTCGCGCCGGTGAGCGCTGCCGCAACGCCGGCGTTGATGACGCTCCCTGCGCCGGGAATCAGCTTGAGCAAACTGCTGGCGAGCGCCCTGCCCGCGAGTTGCACGCCGACCTGCGCGAGGGCGCCGGCCGAGAGCATGCTCTTGATCTCGAGGTCGTAGATGATCGCGATGCGACCCATCATTCCGAGTTGGATCGGCGCCAGAATTGCGGCATCTGCGACGGGAACGGGAACCGCGGCTGCTCCGGCAGCTGCAGCCGAAGCTGCTCCGACAACCGTGCGAGCCATTTCGCGCTTCCAGGGGAGGTTGAGTCGCTGGGCGATGCGAAACGCATCCTTCTCGTCTTCGGGCGCGAGCGAGAGAGTC
Source organism: Microbacter sp. GSS18 (assembly GCA_029319145.1). Taxonomy (NCBI): domain Bacteria; kingdom Pseudomonadati; phylum Bacteroidota; class Bacteroidia; order Bacteroidales; family Porphyromonadaceae; genus Microbacter; species Microbacter sp. GSS18. Next base: position 1,721,515 of record CP119753.1, read on the forward strand.
TCGGTGACGAGCTCACCGAGCCCATATCCCGAGTCCTTTCCGTGCTTGTCGCGGGCCGCCGTCAGGATCACTCGCTGGTACGGGATGTCGATCGGCTGGTCGGTCTCGTCGACAGGGTTCTCGAGCCAGTCGACGAACTCCTGGACCCCCTTCGGGATCGAGCGCTTGCCGGGGATGACGCTGATTCCGGTGTCGACCTTGGTCAGGACCAGGATGACGGGTAGACCCTCGGCGTCGAGTTCGCGGATCATCTCGATGTCCGCCGGGGTGAGCCGGTCGTCGTTGGACTTCACGCAATACCAGACGACCGCGATCTGTCGATCAGCGGGGTGTTCTGAGATCGTCTTGAGGTGAGCCCTCAGCTGCTCACGCGGCGCAAGCTTCGACCCGATCTCGAATCCCTCCACGTCCCAGATACCAAGGGAGTCGTCGTTGAAGTACTGGACGCCGCGGGTCACTGGCAGGCCTTTGCCGACCTTCGCCCAGTCACGCCCGAACACGGCGTTGACGAGGGACGACTTTCCCACGCCCGAACCACCGATGACTGCGAGGTTGAACCGGCCGTAGCGGGACTTGGCCTCGGAGCTCGCCTCGAGGAATGGGCGCTCGTCGAACTCCGGCGCGGCTGCGGTGGACTCGGGGATGTCCTTCGCGGATTCGCCTTCGGCTCGAGCTTCGGCCTCGTTTGACACCATGGACTCGTCCTCCTGCAGCTGCTCGTCGGCACTCATACTGCGAACTCGAACTCAAGCGTGATCGTGGGGTCGATCGCCTCCACGATGCGGGTGTAGAATACCTTCGCCTGCTCCTCGAGCACCGGCCGGAATCCCTTGATGTGCTCGTCTACGGCCGCCGCAGACAGTAGCTCCTCGAACACCGCCGTCGTGTCGATCTCGGGGGTCGTCCAGCTGAGAATGCCGTTATCCTCGCTGGCCACGCTCAGGTCGGGGTTCTCATAACCCAGGTAGATGAACTTCGGAATGGTCACGAGGTACGAGTTGTCACCCGTCTGGGTGATTTCGACGTCCTTGCCCTCGATGCCGAACTTCGCGTCGTAGTCATAGCGAACGAGCAACGACCGCTCGGTGCCGGGCAGAGTGAAGAGACTCCAATCGCCGATCGCGAGCTTCAGGCCATCGCCGCGCTCCTCCTGCACGTCGGTCACGCCGGCGGTGACGAGGATCACCTGCTCTTCGCCCTTGAGCGACCGGATGACCTGAACGTCACGCGACTCCGCGGCGCCGAGGAACTTCCCCACCGTGAGCCCCGCGAAGGCAGCCCCGCCGATGAGCGCGAAGACGAATAGCCACAGCAGGAGCTTCGCCCACAGCGGGGTCTTCTTCACCGGCTTGGGAGCGGACGTGGTGGGCGGCGCAGGCGTGGCTGTCGTGGTCATTTGGCGAATCTCCCCAGGTGGTTGGTGCAGTGCACTCGTATATGAAATCTAGAGTCTCAAGCAGAAGTGCATGTCATTCGCTTGCCGCCGGGTCGCCTCCGACATCACCATCGGAGTCCGCAGCCACGTACGCCGGCCGCGCGGAGAACTCATCCAACGTCGCGGGATCGCCGGTCGCAACGTAGTCCACAGCGAGCCCGACACGGCGCGGAAGCTCGACTACTTCAGCGAGCCGATAGCTTCCTCCTGTGTATTGGAAGTCGGGGTCAATCTCACAGTCCGGAGTGACGTCATCGTGGTCGAGCGAGACCACCTCACGGTTGACCACCAACGACGCGACACGAACGGCTCGCTGGCCAGCGCAGAGTACTGGGGCGCCTGTCTCGACCGACTCAAGAAGCTCCTCTCCGTCTTGGACAAGACCCTCGACCACAGTTGAGAAAGCCGCGATCTTCCCTACGAGTGCGACCTGGACAGGAATCATCTGCCGGTGCTTGTCGCCGTTGTTCAGTTGTTGGAGCCCATGCAGCCCGTGGTACGGGCTCGCCCACGGTTGAACGGCCTCGTAGCGCGCAATTGCCCAAGAGGGAAGACCGGCATGAACCTTCGCCCACTCTCGCCATTGTCTTCCTGGCTCCGTGATCGGGAAGTAGGGGCGTCGAGGAAGCTCTCCGACGGAGTACCGCTCGATCATCAGCGTGTTCAAGTTGTCGAGGGCGCTTCGACAGTCGTGAAGGATACGGCCGACGCGCAGTGCCCAGTCCTGATGGGGGAAGGCGGAGCCTGCAGTAAGGGTGAAGTCGACGATATCTGGTGATCCGCTACGCAGGGAGACTTCCACCTTGACGTCGGAGCGGTGGCGCCAATCGTGGATCGCCTGCCGCAAGTCGAGCGCATCTCTCCGAGCTGCCCGAACTCTGAATCGGATGTCCTCGAGGTCCGCGAGGCCAAGTCCGTTGGAGTCCTTCCGTCTGAACGACGAGCCCGCCCCGAGGTCCTCCAGCGCCTCATGATTCGAGTTTGACTGGTGCTGCTGGGTCAACTGTTCACCTCCGACGCGATGCGATGCGCCTCGCGCACGCGGATCCTGCCAGACATCAGCTGCGGGAGGAGCGCATCCCGGGTTGCGGCCAGGGCGCGGTTCTCCCGGGCCTGCGAAGCGACAAGCTCGCGGAGAGGGGCTGCCTGAGCCTCAAAGGAGGCGAGCCCCTCAGCCGGAATGTCGGGAACCGGTGCGTCGAGGAACCGGTCCGCGCGAACCGCAGGGTAGGCGCTTCCCTCGGCAACGTTCTCCAGGTAGGCGGCGAACTCAGGGCGCTTCGTTGCCTCGTAGAGGAAGGCAAATCCGACGTCGCGTGGCGACAGAATCGCGAGGCCGGTCGAAGCAACGAGCATTGGGTCGTCCTCAAGGTTCAGGGCGTGGGACCGCCGGTTGGGCCGGACGGTCGACCACATCGTGTCGCCCAGGGACAGTCCGCGCCGGGCCCTTCCCGGAGCATCCGCCCATTCACTGCGCTCGGGATAGTCAAAGGAGCCCACCGTGACCGACGCGATGTCGACGTATCGCAGGCTCCCGTCTGCGATTGGCTTGACTGAGCGCTTATTGACGTCCGCGATCGAGCCGAGCTTCGTTGTCCCGTTGCCGCTCGCCAGTTCATCGAGGAGACCCGCGAGGTACGAATCGATGGTTGCAGCGAGGGCAGTGTTGGCGGCGATCTTGTCGTCGAGGGCGCCCAGCACCTCGGCGATCGCCTGCTGCGCGGGAAGTGCCGGGAATCGGATCGGCAAGGAACGCAGCTGGCCGAGATTGAAGCCGGGAACAGAGCTACCGATCGCCTGGCCGCGAACAAGATCAACCATCCACGGCTGTGAGAGGTAGTAGTACAGGAACGTGGGATCGACCTGTTGCGGGTCAGGACGTAGCCGCATCTGCTTGTTGGAAACGAGGAATCGATCATAGGCCTCGCGCCCGTCGAGCAGGCCAATTTGACCGATCGTTCCCCAGCAGGTGAACACGAGGTCTCCCGCGCGTGCAACAGCACGCGGAAACTGCTCGACGATCGACTCAGGCAGAAAGACGAGATCCGCAGTGTCGATCCGCTTGCCGATATCGTCGCTGAGATTCGATCCGCGCAGCATCGGCACCCCATCGTTCACGAAGTGCTTTGATGACACGGCCGATCCAAAAGGGCCGGTGGCGGTCTCCGCCGCTATGTCACCAAGTGTGCTGGCGCTCCACGGGATCATGAGACTCTCGCGAGCTGGTTGCGAACGACATCGGCTAGGCGTGCCGACTCGGACAACTGCGCCTCGAGGTCGGCCCGCAACCGCGCGAGCTTCTCTTCGATCGGCTCGCCGTCGTCCTCCGCTTCGGCGGCGCCGACGTACCGCCCAGGCGTCAGCGCGTAGTCCGCAGCCTTGATCTCGGCGTGCATCGCCGAGTAGCAGAACCCCGGAACATCGGCGTACCCGTCGGACGCAGCATCCGACTCAACTCCTCGCCACGCGTGGAACGTGCCCGCGATCTTCGCGATGTCCTCATCGCTCAGCGCGCGCTCGGCGCGGTCAACCATGTGCCCGAGTCCGCGGGCGTCGATGAACAGCACCTCGCCCGCACGCTTCCCCTTGTCCTTCGCGAAGAACCACACGCACACCGGGATGCCGGTCGAGCGGAACAGCTGGGTCGGCAGGGCGACCATGCACGACACGAGGTCGGCTTCCACGATCTCGGCGCGGATCTGCCCCTCCCCGCCGGAGTTCGATGACATCGAGCCGTTGGCCATGACGACGCCGGCCTGCCCGCCGGGGGCGAGCTTGGAGAGGATGTGCTGGATCCAGGCGTAGTTCGCGTTGCCGGTGGGCGGGACGCCGAATCGCCAGCGCGGGTCGTCTTCGGTGCGGGCCCAGTCCTTGATGTTGAAGGGCGGGTTGGCCATGACGAAGTCGGCCTGCAGGTCGGGGTGAAGGTCGCGTGCGAAGGTGTCGCCCCAGCGCGGTCCGAGGTTGCCCGAGAGTCCGTGGATGGCGAGGTTCATCTTTGCCATGCGCCAGGTGCGCTCGTTGAGTTCCTGCCCGTACACCGAGATGTCGCTGCCCTCGCCGTGGTGGGCGTCGATGAACTTCTCGGCCTGGACGAACATTCCGCCCGATCCGCAGCAGGGGTCGTAGACGCGCCCGTGGGTAGGCTGCAGCAGTTCGACGAGCACCCGCACGACGCCGGCGGGCGTGTAGAACTCGCCGCCCCGCTTGCCTTCGGCGGCGGCGAACTTCTCGAGGAAGTACTCGTACACCTCACCGAGCAGATCCCGCGCGCGGCGTCCGTCCGATCCGCCCTGCCCCTGGGCGGCGAACCGTGCCGAGTTGAGCAGGTCCATGAGTTCGCCAAGGCGCCGCTGGTCGACGTTGTCGCGGTTGAAGATCCGCGGGAGCGTGCCCGAGAGCTGCGGGTTGGCCTGCATGACGGCATCCATCGCCTCGTCGATCAGCAGGCCGATCGACTTCTCGACGCCGTCGACCTGCGCGCCCTTCGCATTCTCGGCGAGAAAGCCCCACCGCGCGTTCGCGGGCACCCAGAACACTCCGCGGCCGGTGTACTCGTCGGTGTCGTCGATGAGGTCGGCGATTTGGTCGTCGTCGTACCCGTCGGCGGTGAGCTCGGCGCGGATGCCCGCGCGGCGCTCGTCGAAGGCATCCGACACGTACTTGAGGAAGACGAGCCCGAGGATGACGTCCTTGTACTGCGAGGCGTCCATCGATCCGCGCAGCTTGTCGGCGGCCTTCCAGAGCGTGTCCTTCAGCTCCTTCATGGTCGACGGCGCCTGCGGGGCGGCTTTCGGTGTGCGGGGCATGGAGCTTCCTTACTGCGGGTCGGATGCCGCGGGCGCGGCGTCCATGTCGGTCAGAGTGACGGCGCCGGCGGCCACAGCGGCTGTCAGCGTATCGATGTAGTGGTCGAGATTCGCGACGCGGCTCTCGAGTTCGGCACGAGCCGCGGCGAGGTCAGCGAGTGCGCGGCGGAGCGGGGCGATGGATGCCGGGGCGACGCGGCGCATCATCCACCGCTTCCACGCGCCCGGCCCGGCGGACTGGGTCGGGATGTCGGCGGCGACCAGCTCGGGGACGAGTCCGCCGGGGTCGGACGCGGTGATCCGCAGCACACGGGCGGGGTAGGCGACGATCTTGGATCCGTCGTGGTCGACCCAGGCGGCGGGTGTGGGGCTGGTGCGGAAGACGATGTCGCCGGGGCGGGTGAGCTGCGCGGACGGATGCTGGTGCGCGAAGGTCATCGGGTCGATGCGGCGGTTGCCGATCCGGGTCGGCGTGCTGAGGTCTTCGGCGGTGACGACGCCGAGGCCGGTCGTTCCGGCGTCCTCGACGGCGAGTCTCGTGCCGGGGATGATCCGTGCGTGTCCGTTGCCGATGAGGTCCCCGAGCGGGGCTGGCGGGACCGCTGTCGATGGGTCACCGATTGCCCTGATGCGCTCTGGGAGGTCGATGGCGGCGGTGACCGCCGCGGCGTCCAGGTTCGCGGCGAGTGCCGCGGTGTGCGAGGGCGACGTCGTGTGGGGGGTGCGTGGGGCGAGGAGTGCGCCGGAGCGTGCGAGGAACGATGACGTGCGCACGAGGCGCGCGAACCGGAAGGTTCGCGCCAATACGTCGGCGCGGCTTCCCATGCCGGCGAGGACGTCGCTGACGATGTCCGCACGCGTGGCGGGAGTCAGTTCGCCATCGATGAGATCGGCGACAGCCGTGAACCTCTCACCACGAGGGACGTCACCGGTCGGTGGGCCGAGCACCCACAGTGCGAGCGGTTCGCGCGTGGCGGCGGCCACGAGACCGTGCGGCAAGCGGACCGCGGCACGAAGGCGACCGGACCGCAGCACGTCGTCGCGGGCCGCTCGGGCGGGCGCGGGCAGCGCGTCAATGAGGGCGCGCGCTGGGCCCACCACGACGGCGACGTCCTTGTCGCGAAGCGACAACGCCACATCGTCGGCGTCCGCCAGCATCCGCTCGACGTTGTCGCCGGGCGTCGCGGGCACGCGCGCGAGGTAGACGGTCGCCGTGCTGTCGACATCGTCCTCGATCCAGATGTCGGCGACCTGGAGGTGCCGACGGACGCTCCGCTCGCGGGGAGATGCCGCGACCGAGAGCGCGATGTCATCGCTGATGTCGCTCGCGGTGCGGAGCGCGGTCAGTTCGTCGATTCCGCGGTCGATCACCACCCGATCGACGCCATCCCGCTGGGCGAGCGCCGTCGTGACTTCAAGGATGAGGTCGAGCGCAGTGCCGGCGAGCGGAGCGGCCGAGCCATCCGCTGCAGTCGTAGCTGTGTGACGAGCGCGCGAGACCTCAAGCGCCTGCGCAGGCGAGTAGGCCGCATCGATGAGCTGATCGGTGAACGGCGCCCAGTCTGCTCCGCGGTCGAGGTGTCGGGACACCTCACTGCGAAGGAACGCGTCAGACGGGTCCACTTCGCCCGCAGCCTGACGCAGAGCGTCGGGCGTCTCGTCGGTGAGTCCGCCAACGAGCGCGGCCAGGACGATGAGCGCGTTGAGCTCGGCGACGTGCGAGGCGTTCGCCCAGTCGAGATCGGCCGGCGCGGCGGCTGCCGCGGCATCCGCCACCGCCTCGGGATTGTTGCCATGGCCGGTCCGCACGAGCCACTCGGCCACCGCGCCGGCATCGAAGAGTGGCGACCCCGACTTGCGCGCGATCGGCGCGGGAAACGCATCATCCCCTGTCGCAAACCGTGAACGCCACATCGACGCGACCGGGCGCCGCACTCTCGCGAGCTCGGCCACATCCGACAGCGAGAGCCGAAGAGGCACAGGGCCCTCGGCTGCTCGCTGGGCGGAAGTCGCGGTGGTCACGAGCCAAACGGTACTGCACTAGGAGTTCTGGAGGCCTGCGCTTGTTGATAAGGGGGATTATCACGCCGCTGAGCCAATTCACCGAGTGGCCTTCGTAGCTTCAGTGACGGCGGACAACACGTACCGCCGGAGCGGACGGGCCCTGCTGGGGGGCCGGCCCGTCCGCTCGCTTCCGCCACGAAGGGACTGACCATGCGACGCTCGCTCACTTTGACTCTCACTCTCGCGGTTGCGGCGCCGCTGCTGTTGGCCGGATGCACGTCGACATCGGCGCCCGATGCGGATCACGTGCCCGACACGGCGCCGGTCGCGACCGCGACACCGACGCCCACGCCGACCGATGACCCCGGCAAGACGGCCACCTACGGGGAGCGGGTCATCAACGACCGCGGCAACCTCGTGAAGGAGGTCGGGCAGCTCGCCGGGATCTCCATCGGCGACGACGCAGACATCACTGCTGCCCAGTTCGTCGTCACCGACATCGTGACCGACGTCGACTGCACTGACGAATACGCGGACGAGTCGAAGAACGGCCACTTCGTCGGCATCCATCTCAACGTCGAGACCACCCCGAAACTCGCTCAGGACGAGATCGGCACTGTGTCGTTCTCGCAGTGGGCGTGGCAGGCGTTCGACGCCGACGACAAGCGCGTGAACGACCCCGTCGGGAACGCCCTCTGGTGCATGGACGCCGGCGACCAGCTGCCATCTGACATCGGCCCCGGCCAGAGCGTTTCCGGATGGATCGTCCTCGACCTGCCCACCGACCACGGTGTCGTCGTGCTCACGATGGGCGCCGCCAACGGCTGGGAGTGGGCGTACTGAGCCCGTCCCGACGTCACCTCAATCACAAAGGAGAAATCACAGTGAGCAATCCCTCAACCCCGGCACCGCCGGCCATGCCCGCAGCACCCGTGCCCGGCGCGCAGTTCCCGCAGCCGCCCGCGAAGTCGTTCATCGCGACCTGGCTGTTCGCCTGGCTGCTCGGCGTCTTCGGCGTCGACCGGTTCTACCTCGGCAAGGTCGGCACCGGCATCCTCAAGCTCGTCACCTTCGGCGGCCTCGGCATCTGGATCCTCGTCGACCTGATCATGGTGCTCGTCGGCGCCACCCGCGACAAGCTCGGCCGCCCCCTCGAGGGCTACGACAAGCACCGCGTCATCGCGTGGATCGTCACCGGCGTCGTGATCATCCTCGGCATCGCGGTGGGCGCAGTCAGCGGCGGAAGCGGTGGGAACGACGCCGCCGACGTACCCGCCGTGGAACAGAGCGACGCCACCACCGATGAATCGAAGCAGCCCGCTGAGCCGACAGAGGAGGCACCCGCCGAGGAACCCGCGGTCACGGCGGCGAGCTGGGCGAACGAGGAGTGGGGCGAGTTCGCGCCCGTCGAGCAGTCCGGCACGGGTGACACCCTCATCACCCTCCCCGATGGAGCGACCGGCGGGATCGTGACCGCGACCCACAACGGCGAGCGTAACTTCGCGATCTCGGTCCTCGACGCCTCGAACGAGACGACCGGCGAACTCCTCGTCAACACCATCGGCTCCTACTCGGGCACGACCGCGTGGGGCATCAACGCCTTCGGCGAGGGCGCGCGCCTGCAGGTGACCGCCGACGGGGCATGGACGATCACCATCAGCCCGATGGGGTCGGCCCCGACCGCCGCAGAGTCGGGAACCGGCGACGCCGTGTTCCTCTACGACGGAGGCGCCGCGGCCCTGACCGCCACCCATGACGGCGAGCGCAACTTCGCGATCCTCGAAGAGACCTCGGAAGCGTTCAACATGGGGCTCCTGGTGAACGAGATCGGCACCTACTCGGGCACCGTCCCACTCTCGGCCGGACCGTCGGTCGTCACCGTGACCGCCGATGGCAACTGGACGCTCGTCATCGAGTGATCCATCGGCTGGGGGGCCGAGTCGCGATACCGCGGCTCGGCCCCGCTGCCACATCGGGAGCTTGGCCAAACTCCCGAAGCCGACCAATCAGCCAGAACCAGTTCGAAGGATGTGATGTACATGTCTCTGCACAAGTCCCACAGCTGCGGCAAGGTTCGCTTCCGCGACCACCGCGAGGCCGTCTCCGCACTCCACAACGTCACGACCCTCCGCAAGCGCGCCGAAGAAGACATGGTTCCGTCGCGGCGGCGCGAGGTTCGCACCTACGAGTGCGACGCCTGCCACGGCTACCACCTCACGAGCATGGCCGCATGACCCTGCTCAGATCCCATCGCAATGTGTCCTTGGTCGGGCGCGCGAAGGGCACCGCACGTCATGCGTGACAAACCGCTTCAGCAGTCCTCCTCGGCTGGCCAGTCCGAGCGGTGCTCCAGGACAGGTCAGACGGCGTCGGTCGCGGCTTCCCTACGTTCGGCGACAGACTCGGTGCTGCCACCGTGTCCCGCGAACGCGACTCTTCCACTCGCTCCGCGCTTGATTGTCATGGCCTTCTTGCGCTCCGCGTGGGTCCAGATCCCGGTGGTGGAGTAGACATTCACGGTTCGCCGCAGGGTGGGAGACTTCAGGTTGAGTGTTGAGTTCTTCCCCACCGTCAGGATCCCGCGTTCCTCGAGGCCACGGAGTCCCCGCTTCGCGGTCGACTCGGGTATCCCGTACCACTGTGGGATTCGGGCCGCAGGCAGTTCGAAACTCGGTTTCTGGTCGAGCGCGACGAGAAGCATGAGTTTCTGCACGAGGGGCAGCGCTCGGTCGAAGCCGTCCAGCCAGTACGCGTGCGGAATGGTGATCCACCCGCCTTGACTGATCTGCCTTGGACGCTCGTAGGGGGCGCGGTTCCCGGACTCGTGGAGGAGCGTGTACTTCGACTGCTGTCCGTCTCGTTCGCTCTGAATGAGGCTGAGCTTCTTCAGCTTCTGCACAGCCTTCGACCAGCGCTGACGCGCCGACTTCGGAGACGCGTACCGGGTCATGTCGGCGGCATGAGCCCACGTCATGGCGGGGTAGGTCGACTCGTAGGGGCTGCTTGCACTCGCGAGCGCGTGGATCAGGAGGTAGGCGTCTAGCGCTGGCTCATCGCTGGTCAGGGACGCGAGTGGACCTATCCGCGAGCCGGCAGCATTGGGCTGCTTGAGCTGCACGAAGTCCCCACGAACTGGGACCCCGCCGCGGGCAGTTGTAGACAGCAAAGTCTGCAGAACCTCGTGTCGATCAGGCAAGCCGGCATCGTGATCGCCGCCTTCCGATGAGTCCCGTGATGCTGAGTTCATGAGTCATATGCTGTCTCCTCGGCAGGGGTGCAGCAACCATGACACGCAGATTCGTGTTGGCGACTCAGGACTGACTATGAAAGGTCATGCGAGATACCTGGAAGTTCGAGTGCAACGTCCATGCGAGGTCACGAGGGGCGGCTTGGCGACTGGGGATCGACTTGGCGTTTCATGCCGCGGCCATCGCACCCTGGGCTTCGTGTCTGGGTTGGCCGATCTGCAGATCGCCGGTGAACCGGTGTCCCCCTCCACTAAAATTGGGAGCACAGCAGAAAGGCCCGCACAAGGCGGGCCGATCGCCACTCGAAAGAGTGTCGCATCAGAGACTGACACGGTGTGGTTACCAGACAGTCTAGGCGAATTGCGGCCCGCGGGCTAGCGCGCCTCTCGCCTGACGCGGCGTCCTTCCGGGTGGTTCTTGAGACCCTCGGAAGGAGGAGTCGATGACAGGTGACGGTCATCACGCGCGCAAGCGTGTCCCGGTGCGCTTCTGGTTGCGCATCGTCGGACGCACGCTGGGCGTCGTCGTCCGCATCATCATGATCTGGCTCGACATGAACAACTAGCCACCTGGCTAGTCGACCGGTGGGGTGTCTGGAGACAGCGAGACCCGGGCATCCCCACCCCCGCTCCGCCACGGCGTGATGCAGAAGTTTGCCGTTGGCGCTTGCTGGTAGTCACTACCTTGAGGCAACTGTGCGTGTTCCCAACGCACGCGGGACTCCAGCGATGGACGGAAGTCTCCGCGCCCGATCCGTGATCTCTCCGAAGTGCGGGCGATGATCGAGGCAGCTGCCCACGAAGGTGAGGCATTGCACCTGATCGCAATGATTCATGGCGAGCGGATGGCGCGTCGTGCCGGCGGACGTGCTGAGCAGCTCTATCGAATGAATGACGGACGACGAGCGTGATCCGAAGCTGATGCCGCCGGAATCTAGACCAGCCCACCCGCAACGCCGGGCACTCGGCTTAGGCTCCGACCCTATGCATTCGCATTCGCTCGCTCGATGAGGGCGATGAGCGCGCCAACCCGCTTCTTGAGATCGAGAGGCCACTCGTCCCCCCATCGCCGAACTGCCTCTCTCGCGATCGCGGTCTTGCTCGGTTGTCGAATGCCGATCCGATCAGGGTCGAGCGGGTTCTGCCACCGCGCTTGATCGGAAAATGTGGTGTTTGCCGTGCTGGGGTGCGCTTGCTTGATGGCTTCGGAGAGAGTCTGCTCGGGAACGTAGTTCTCGATCGTGTATCCCGCGGTGACCCACGCGAGTCCCGACTCCTCGCCCTCACCGAGCGACTCGATCACTCGGGTCTTGCTCGCATTCAGCTTCGCGCTGGCGCGCTTCTTGTCAGAGTCGATAACGATCGCCATGTAGCGATTGAGGGCACGGAGTGAGATGAACTCATCGACTTCCTCGCGATCCAACGGTGACAGCTCGCTCAGAAGCGACCCGCCGTAGAACATCACCGAGTAGTGCGTGCCTTCGATGAAGGCACCGGGCTGCAGCTTGTCGATCAGATGCTTCAGGTAGGTGCGGTCGGAGGGTCCCTCAACCCAGACAATTGCGTTTGTTTGTACGAGGTCGGATGGGCGGTACCCCAGGTCCGCGCACACCGCCGCTCTCTCCCGAGCCGAGCCAGCGTAGCGAACGGTTGACTGTCCGTCGCGCCGCGTCACATGGAATATCGAGCCAAGCTCCGAGTCGAGCATGTGAGCCGAATGTGTGGCGATGAAGTACTGATTCGATGTGCTCTCGGCGAGATAGCGAAGTAGCTTGCGCTGGAGAACGGGGTGGAGATGAACCTCCGGCTCCTCAATACAGACCACAGAGTCTTGAACGATTGTCGCTGCCGCCGCAAGAATCACGACCTCGTGCACGCCGGTGCCGACGTACTCGATCGGCAATGTCCGCCCGCCCTGGGTCACGTGAATCGTCGAGAGGTCGTGAGGAACGTCGATCGTGACGGTGTCGTCATCCATCACGGCTCGCACGAAGTCCTGAATCTGCTGGAACTTCTCCTTGTCGGCCAACTTCTGGGAGCTGGGCGCCTGAAGCTCGAGCAACCTCCGCTTGATGCTTCGACCATTCAGATCTGGCTCGTCATCGCTGTCGGTCGAGATCTCCCGGACACCTTCAACACGGTAGGCGGCAGCCAGCTTTGGCTGGCTGCCGGCAATTCTCTCAATCACACGAAGCGCGTCATCGCCGAGACTCCCACCCGACGTGTTTGTCAATCCGCTAGAGAGCTCGCGTGCAAAGTGGTCTGCGCCGATAGTCCGAGCCCATTCCGGGTATAGCCAGGCAGCCGATGGGTCAGACGGTGCCGCCAGCCACACGAAGTCCGATTGGCTATCGAGAGTCAGCTCTGACAGAGCAGAGGCAAACTCGCGCAGCTTGCGGCGAAAATCTTGTACTCGACCTGGATCCGTGACCCACGAGACCACTTCGTCCAGGTTGTGAGCGAAAAGCCTGATGGGCCTGTGCTCCGCATCGCTGAAGGGCCGATCCCACGTGGCTGCCTTCGTGGAGCCATTGACCGCGTCGGCGATCACCCGGAGCACATTTGACTTCCCGGTGTTGTTTTGGCCCGCGATCAGGTTGACCTTCGAAAGCGGTGCAAGCACTGCGAGCTGGCTGGATGCGAAGCTTCGGTACCCCGCGAAGGCGATCCCTTTGAGTAGGTCCACCTCCCCATAGTGCCCCAGGCATGGGACGCGTTGCCCACACCGGCCAAGGGGGTCGATCCGGCAGTCTCAGCGGTAGCGTCAAGGGCGTGGACGTTGATGCGGTGCGCGCGACCGTCGATGACGTTATTGCGGCGATGTTTGCTACGGATCCCGGGGTCGGGCGATTCCCAAGAGGCGACTGGCCCCACGGTGGCTGTGAGTTCACCACAGTAGCGATTGCGGCAGTTCTAGAGGATCGCGGTCTTGGTCGTTGGACCTTCGTGTCTGCTGGCCTATCGGGCGAGGTCAATCACGCGTGGCTCGAATGGCGCAATGAGGACGGTGAGGTGATCTTCTCCATAGATGCGACCCTGCACCAGTTCGACGGGTGGGATGCACCATTCGCGCAGGAGGGGGTCACGCCCGCAGCGAGCATGTTCTCCCCGGTGCAATATGCGGGGGAGATGTGGGACTGGCCGTGGCTAGGTGACGAGCGGCAGATCTTCCGACGCTTGATCCGCGCGGTCCGGGAGCAACTCGCGTCCAGTTAGTCTGTGCAGCGCGGTCGGTCCGGGTGAGCTCATCCGCGCAAGTATCGCGGAGCCGTGAGCGCGGAATGTCCGGCGAGTATCCGCCGGTCCAGTCCGACGTGTTGCCCCGGCGGCTGCGCGCGCAAGCCGGTCGTGCGGCGGGCTCTGCGCGGATGCGGTGCCTCGAGTACATGGCGGCGCGCGTACGAAACGGGCTCCGGCTCGCGAATCCCAGCCGGCCGCCGCGAGACTTCTGCTTCACTGGGCCCATGGGCATCGGTCGCGCACGCGTCGCCCCAGTCGTATGGCTAGGTGTGGCCGGTCTGGTCGCGGTCACGGTGTTGTTCGCGCCGGTGGTCACCGGCGGCTGGTGCGCAGACGCACCCGTCGGCGGAACATCGGTGTGCGGCACCTTCGAGCGATCGGTCCTCGGCATCGACACGTCGATATGGCTGTGGCTGGCACTGTCAGGTGCGGTCACGCTCACAACGGTGCTCGCGGTGCGACGTCGCCGAGCCGATCGCCGATAGACCGGTCAGCTGCGAGCGGGTCGCCGAAGCACTCGACTCAGTGCCACGGCGACACCCGAGAGGACCAGCCACACGGCGAGGACCGCCGCTGAGCTGAGCGACGCGAACGCCATCGACTGAACGATTCCGAGATCCAGGATCGACGACGCCCGCGCCACGTCCCAGAGCACCATCGAGCCATAGATCGATGTCGACAGCAGGAGCCACACCGAGGCTCTGAACCCGGTAGAGCGGGACTCGAGCACGCCGAACACGACCCCGCCCACCACAGCCGCGACGACGAGAATCGTGACGGACACCTGCCCGACCGTCAGCAGCATGCCCCCGGTATCGCCGGCGCAGACCGCGGTCCGGTTGGCGCCCCACGCATAGGGCGGGTTCTGGCAGACCAGCCGGTTGGCCACGATGCTCAGGGCAACAATCCCAACAGCGGTGAACGCGCCCGTCAGCAGCAGGATCCACCCGACTCGGGCATGCCTGCGGCGCACGCGCGAACCGGCCCGCAGGTTGTCCGAGATCGGCTCTGCCATGGCACCACTCTGTCAGGCGTGGTCGGGCGAGCGCGAACGAGGGTGGTCAAGCGCACACCGCCGAGACTCCTCGCCAATCCGGTCGCACGGTTTCGCCCGCTGACGCAGGAAGGGAGGCGGCGCTGACGCTGGAGTGGCCGCACGCAAAGCGGGCGTGTTCGGGCACTCGGTGCCAGCGCCGACCCCGGTGCTGGTCTCGACATTGCCCGCGTGCGAGAGTGGGGACATGGGAGCAGGGCGCGCTTCAGAGCACCGACATGTACGGAGCATCCTGGTCAGCGCACCTGTGGCAGAGGTGTTTGATCACATTTCTGAACCTCGCAACTTCGTCGCCGCCGATCCGGCGAACGTTGAGCTGAAGAATGTCGAGATGAAGGCCGAAGGCAGCGGCTCAACCTGGGAGACGTCCTTCCGGGTTGCGGGCATGCCTGTGCACGCCCGATGGACGCGTCGGGAGTTCCAGCGGAACAACCGAATCGTCGATCATGCATCGACGGGCATGACGTGGACCTTCGAGACCGCGGCGGAAGGACCCGCTACGCGACTCACGGTGAGCTTCGCCCCTGAAACGAGGTCAGGGGTCATCAACGCGATTCTCGACCGCACCGCCACGAGCGAGGAGCCTCAACTCGAGGCAATGGTTGAGGCCTACCGCGACGCGATCGAGTCGGCGTAGAGGCAGATCTAGTGCTACGCGCGCCTGTTGGCCATTGGTCACGCAGGCTCGGATGCCCAGGTCGTCCGGCATCGGCGTGACCCGCGCGGTAGCGCGTCGTTAGCCGACCCGCCTGGACGAGCATTGGTCGGCCCGACTAGCTGACCTTCCGCCGGGGGCGCCACCAGGGAACGGGTCGGAGCTCCCTGAGAGCGGCAGCGGCGGACGCCTCGGTGGTCTTCTTCCGTTGCTGGTCGCGAACGCGATCGGGGCCAATCGCCGCAACTGCGAGACCTGCCACGTACGCGACGCCACCGATGCCAGACACGATCCAGCCAATCCAGAGCGCCACGTCGTCGCCGATTCGCGCCACCGCCATACCGACTGTGACTGCGACGAATCCGACTGCGGCTATGCCGAATCCGATGATCGCGAGCTGAGCGCGTCGTCTTCGCGTCAACTCGGCGACAGCCAGTTCGACGAAGTAGTGGTCCACCCGGTCCGCGGCGGTCTCCGCTTGATGTTGGTTGCGCGCGTTGTTGAGCACCTTCACCCAGAGGTCGTAGCGAACCGACGCGCTGAGCTGGTTGGTGATCGTGATGGCTACAGTGGCTAGGGCGGCGACTCCGGCGAGCACCGTGCCGAACACCATCCAGTTCATGCATCCGATTATTGCCGCACGGTGCGACCGTCTCAGATCATGCGAATCGTCCACCGCTGACTGCGCGACGGACGGTCGCCCTACGCGCGGGGCTTCGGATTGTCGTCCAGGACCTCGCGGAGTCGGGCGGCGAAGGCTTCGGGTTTGCCCGCGTAACCGAACTCGCCACCCATGAAGCCACCGTGGTGGCTGGGGAATATGGTCGCTTCCTGGCCGAGTTGTTCAGCGAGGGCGATCGCGGTTCTCCCTGTGTAGACCTTCACGGATTCCTCGCCGACCGCGACCACGATCCGCGTCGGCGCCGACCGCAGGCCGTCGAGGTCGGGCCGGTAGTGGGTGACGGCCCACGACCGATCGGACAACAGCGGGTCGTCCCGCGTACCGTCGTCCTCCGCGGGCAGGCCGAACGCAGCCGGGTCGGGCGCCGGCTGGGCGAGGTACTCGTCGGTGATCTCTCCCTCCCACGAGGTCAACGCGATGAAGCCCGCCATTCCCGCGCCCCACCCCTTGTCCTGGTAGACCCTGGTGTATGCCTCCCGGGCCCGCTGCACCGCTGCCGCATCCGGCAGCACGCAGTCGATGGGCGGCTCGTGCGCTACGAGAGTCGCCACGTCGTGCGGGTGGGCGACGACCAAGGCGAGGGCGGTCACCGCACCGCCGCTACTTGCGAGCATGTCCACGGGGCCGGCGCCCAGAGCCTGGATGATCGCGTGGACATCCTCAGCCTGAACATCGGGCTCATTCGTGACCGCGCCGTCTCTCCGCGTGCTTCTGCCCAGGCCGCGCGGGTCGTAGGTCACGACCGTGCGATCCGCGAACAGCGGCACCTGGGCCTGGAATCCGCTGGCATCCATCGGCTGGCCGATCATCATCAGCGGCGGTCGGCCGTCCGCGGTGGGCAACGGTCCATGCACGTCATAGACGAGATCGACCCCGGGCAGCGCGAGAGTTCGTTCGGTCACCGGTGGCTCCGTTCCTCTGCCTTGACGACTTCACCGTACGACGCCAGACCCGGACTCGGCCAGGGAGCACTGGATCAGCGGCTCGACGCCGGCGCGACGCCGAGCTTGAGCGACCGGTGCCCGGTCGGCGAGCGAACGCATCAGGGAGTGGAACCGCGTGCGTTCGCCTGCACTCGCGTCATCCTGCGGCGTCGAGACCCGCCCGCGCGCATGGCATCCCGCGAGCGTTCGCCTGGCTCAGTCCGATCTACGGCAGCAGGTCGAGCATCTGCGGCCTGGCCTTCATGGCGTGGATCACCAGCTCGTTGCCGCTGTCGAAGACCAGCACCACCAGCTCAAGCAGCCGTCCTTGCCTGTCGAACCCGAGCCGAAGCTGGCGCGCTGGCGAGTCGCCATCGAGATCGTCGACCCACAGCGACCATGACGCAGCCTGGATGATGTCTTCGGGCGCGATGCCGTGCTTGAGCGCAGAGTCGTGGACCTTCACGCCGCGTACGCAGCGATCGCTTCGCGAATGAGCTCCGAGCGGGTCTTGTGCTCGCGCGCAGCGCGAGCGTCGAGAGCGGCCAGTTCCTCGGACGTGAGCCGGAGCGCGACCACCTGCGCGGGCTCAGCCCCGCGCCCGGGACGTCCCCGTCCACGCCGCTTGAGGGTCGCTACGTCGATGCCGGCCTCGGCCTCCTCCGCCCACGCCGCGATCTGCTCCTCCGTCACCGGAACGCCGTTGATCGTCTCGTCACCACCCATGGCGGCATCGTATTACGAAATTGAAGACCGGTCTACGGCCGACCGAAGCCGGGTGGTTGGACGCGCACCGAGGGACGCCTAGATAATGCACTCGTGGATGCCCCCGCCTATCTCGAATCGATCCGTGGTCGCGTGCTCGACTTGGGAGCGGGGCGAGCAGCGATCGTCGCCCTCGCGTGCGCCCAGCGGCTGGCCAACACGACGCACACATACGATCGGATGGTCACTGCGGCACTCGCGGCCGGCTGGAACAGAACCACAAGTGTTTCGGAGTTGCGCTCACACGCCGACGATCTCGAGCGGCGTCCCGACGCCGATGACAACGTCATTGCCGCCGCGGCCTACGCCGTACGCGCGCTAAACGGCTCGCTTGAGCACGCATGGTGGTCGGTGTCCCGCCTGATCGACTCCGCCTTCGGGCTGGCCGAGTACGACGCCAATTCGACGGCCTTTCGCCCTCTCGGAGAGGATGCGCTGCAGCCCGGAGTCCGACTCGAACTCGACTGGCTGGATGCGACGCTGCAAGTTGGAGCAACGGAAACCGAGCCAGCTAAGCTCGCCGATCGACTTCGCGCGAGCTGATCGTCCGGAAGCCGGTCGCCTAACGGCCGCCCCGAGCGCTGTGCGACTCACCCCGATCTGTACCGTAGCCAGCGAGAGTGAGAACGCTGCGGAGTCCCGCGGGTGTGCCAGGCCAATGCCGTTCGATGGCATCCATACCGGCATGCCGGATCGCGAATCGCAGAACGATCGCGACGATGATCGCGTCATCGGCGTAGCCGAGCACTGGAATGAAGTCGGGCACGAGATCGATCGGCATCAGCAGATAACCAAGCAGACCGATCAGCCACCAACGGGTCGCGCGCGGAACTGTCGGGTCGCTGGCCAGGCGCTTCACCAGACGGATGACGTCGGGTACCAGTCGCAGGATCGATCGCCAGTCGACGTCGGAGCCGGCCCGTCGTTGCTGTATCCACAGCACGACCAGCAGCGCGACCCAGAGCAGAACAATCCCCCCGACAATCCCGAGGACGATGATCAACCAATCCGCCATCCGGATTCCCACCTTCTGATAGCGCGCCAACCAATCCAACCCCACGCGCGCGGCACACCCAACTCCCGCGGCTACCTCGATCCGGCGGAGGCGTTGGACCGGGGTCGGCTACCGGACGGACCCGACTCGCTGGAGTCAGCACGCCTCGCTATCCGCGGACTTGAGTCGATTGACCCGCGCGTGGATGCGAACGCTCGGGGTTGGTCGTGCGCGCCGCGGATCGCAGCTCATACGCTCGTCGCGACGATCGACTCGGCACGACGGCAAACACAACTTCCAGTTCTCCTCGGGTCCGCATGAGCGGGAACGCCCGCCAGTCGGCATCCGACCCGCGAGCAACCGGAATGACAACCACAGCACCATAGGGTCGCGCCGGATTGAGGTCCGTCGCAGAACCGTCAACGAAGGCCGACCCTGCATGGCTTGCATTCCCCGCGCGCGCCTTTGCACGCGCACCGAGCGCCGGCATGGGACCCGTCGCTTCGCCACCTTCGTGAGTAGGAACGTCACCTGCGAGTCCGCTCGAGCACCAATGTCGTCGACTACCTGTAGGTCCTGGCTCTCGAGTCGGCCTCCATCGATGAACGCCGGCATCCGACGCCGACGCCGGCGAGTTCGGACAATACATGGTG
Source organism: Microbacter sp. GSS18 (assembly GCA_029319145.1). Taxonomy (NCBI): domain Bacteria; kingdom Pseudomonadati; phylum Bacteroidota; class Bacteroidia; order Bacteroidales; family Porphyromonadaceae; genus Microbacter; species Microbacter sp. GSS18. The sequence goes on from CP119753.1 coordinate 1,740,976, forward strand.
ACGGCAGCCGCCACGGGCAGCCGCACGAGAGGCGGCTCGAGCGTGGCAACAAAATGGCAACATCTGGGCCGGAATGAGCCAGATCGGGGCACGACCAGCGGAACGAGAAACACCGGAATTCCGCGGGTTCCTCGACTCCCCCGCTCCCCAACCGGGCCCGGACGAGGTTTCCGGTACCAAAGGTCGCAGGTTCGATTCCTGTCGGGGGCACAAGTATGAATCCCTTCTGATCGGGGATGTTCCCAGAGCTTTTGATCGACCTCTCCCCGACGGGCGCTGCTCCGCGACGCCGGCACCCACACCCGCCGCCGAAGCAGGGACGGGCGACATGGAGGACGACGAGCGGCGGGTCCGGCGCCGAGACATGAATCTCGCAGGAGCGCGGTTGCCGCGTTGCGCCGGTGCAGCATCCGGAACATACATGTACTAGCGTTCCGGATCGATCCGGTTCACGCAGGCAGGAAGCTCAATGGAGACGCTCTCGCTCGCCGTAGACCTCGGCGGCACCAAGGTCGAGGCGGCGCTGGTCGCCGACGATGGCACCATCGTCGCGCAATCGCGCCATCGCGCTCCGACGGGACCGTCGGCAGGCGCCGACATCGTCGATGCCGCCGTGCGCGAGGTCGTCGAGGCGGCCCTCGCGGCGGCCGCCTCCGGTGCGAGCATCGCGGCGGTGGGCATCGGCAGCGCCGGCCCGATCGACCGGCACGCCGGCACGGTCTCGCCGCTGAATCTCCCCCTCGACGGATTCCCCTTGGTCGATTCCGTGCGCGCAGCCCTGAGAGACGACGTGCCCGTGCGCCTGGCCCTCGACGGCACATGCATCGCACTCGCCGAGGCTCGCTTCGGCGCGGCGAAGGACACCGCGGACAGCGTGTCCATGGTCGTGTCCACGGGCGTCGGGGGTGGCATCATCCTGGACGGCAGATCCGTCCAGGGAGGCTCGGGAAACGCAGGTCATGTCGGACAGCTGCGCCTGTCGTCGCGCGCACCGCGCGGCGGGGCCCGCGACGGAACGCTCGAGGAGATCGCGTCGGGACCGGCATCGGTGGCCTGGGCCCGCGATCAGGGCTGGGCCGGGACGTCGGGCGAGGACCTCGCCCGAGACGCAGCTGCGGGGCACCCTGTCGCCCGGGCTGCCATCGAGCGGTCTGCCGAGGCTGTCGGACAGGCCGTCGCGGGCATGCTCGCTCTGCTCGACATCCCGCGATTCGTCATCGGCGGCGGCTTCTCATTCGTCGCACCCGACTATGTCGCGCTCGTCGAAGCAGCCGCACACGCTGCGGCGGTGCTTCCGCGCGGGCACGAGGTTCGGGTGCTGCGGGCAGGCCTGGGCGGCGATGCACCTCTCATCGGTGCCGCATGTCTTGCTCAGGATGCACGCGCGGCAGGACCGCGCGACTAGCGGATCCGAGACCCTGTCAGCCAAACCGACGATGGACAGGTGATCGAGCTCGACACCCGCCGCGTGCAGCATGCGCGTGACGTCGTGGTCCGTGTGAGGCAACATCTGTCACCCGATTGCCACCTAGGCGGTCCGTGGACGCACCAGAACGACGGTGACGAGCCCGCCCAGCAGCGCCAACGCCCCCGACGCGAGGTAGAGCACGGTGTACTGCGCGTGCGTCGTCGCCGCCAATCCGAGCAGGAGCGGTGCGGCGAGCGGGGCGACGGCGCTCGGGATGCGCTGCGAGAAGCCGGTGATCGCCGAGAAGCGCCCCGCCTGGGTCTCTCGATGCGGCATGACATCGAGCACGAGGGCATGACCGACGGACCCGAACGCCGCGATTCCGATGTTGGCGATCAGCGCCCCGGCGATCAGCAGGGGCAGTGTCCACGCGAACGCCGAGACGACGCATCCGAGGGCGAACAGCGCCGCCGCCACGGCCACCCATGCGCGACGCGAACCCCATCGGTCCGAGATCCACCCGGCACCCAGCGCACCCGCCGACGCGGCGGCGATGCCCACCGCCGAGATCCCCGCCATGACCGCGGCCACGTCTTCGACGGGCACCCCGAGCCGTTGGGAATAGAAGTAGGTGCCGTAGGCGATCGTGAGGGAGAGTCCGAAGAAGAACAGGAATCGTCCCACCCACGCCCAGGCGAAGGCGGGATGCCGCCTCGGGTCGAACGCGAGGCTCTTCAGGAACCGGGTGATGGTCAGCGCATCGGCGAATCGCATGTGACGCGAGTCCGCCTCGTCGACCAGCAGCGCGAAGGCGAGCACGAGGACCGCCCCGACCAGGGCGGGCACGAGGAACAGCAGCAGCGAGTCCTCGGTGACCAGGCCCGCGAGCAGGATGCCGAACACGGGCGACACCTGACCGGCGAGATTCACGAGCCCCGAAACACCGCCGCGCTGCCGTTCGGGCAGGATGTCCGCGAGCAGGTTGCCGATGGACCCGCCGGCGGTGCCCCATCCGATCGAGGTCAGCAGCCAGCCCGCCGTGAGCACCGGGATGTCGGGAGCGAAGGCGAGCACCGGCACGGCCGCGAGCCCGATCACGACTCCGAGCACTGTGAAGGGACGCCGTCTCCCCCAGCGCGAACGGGTGCGATCGCTGATGATCCCCGTCAACGGCGCCGCGACCAGCGAGCAGACGGCGCCGATGCCCAGGATGTACCCCAGCGTGCTCTCGCGTCCGGGCGCCAGGTCGGACAGTCGCAGTGCCAGCGAGAACGCCATGGGCACCACGAGCGCGAGACCCGCGCCGAAGGCGCCGACGAAGATCAGCGCGATCGTCGCTCGCGGCACCGGCGGCTGTTCCGGGGGCGAGGGCGCCGACGACGCCGCCGACGCCCCCGCGGCGGCCGTCGTGACCGGGCCGGCGGCGGGCGTCGGCGCGCGATGCCCGCCGGACTGCTCCCCCGGTTGCTCGGTCATGACAAGCGCGGCGTGAGGGTGAGCTCCCAGCTCCACGCGTACTGATCGCCGATGAGCCGGTGCTGCTTCAGGGTGTCGGGGCCGAGCAGCGCGGTCCCGACACCGCGGTGCGCGATGTCGAGGTGCACGATCGTTCGCGAGCTCTCGGGGAGTCGCCACCAGTGGGTCGCGTCCTCGAGCTCGTCGATGGTGTGGCGAGACACGCTGGCGTGGAGGGGCGTCGCCGAACGCGCGCCGACCCGCCCCGCCGGCCCCGAGAGCTGGAGCTCATCCACGCCGCCTCGGGTGCCGTTCTCCTGGGGGATCAGGTACGGCGTCGCGAGCGCGTCGATCGAGCTGCTCCAGCGTCCGAGCAGAGCGGACCGACTGCGGTCCGGGTAGTTCTCCCACGGGCCGAGCCCGACCCACTCCGCGTCGTCGAATCGTCCCTCCAGCTCGAACCGGATGCCGACGCGGAGCCCGTCCCGCGTCCCCTCGGGAAGCGAAACCTCTTCGTCGATCCGGTACACGCCGTCGCCGCCCGAGATCCGGCGTCGATGAACGACCTCGTCATCCCACGCCGTGGCGTAGCGGATGGTGACGACCGTGGCGTCGTCGGCCCGGGCGACGTCGACGGACCTCGGGGTCAGCGAGAAGAACCCGGAGCGCACGAAGCGCTTGTCGAGCGCGAACGAGTTGTCGTTGTCGATCATCGCGCGCCACAGGCACAGCTGCGGAGCGGCCGCCAGCAGCGGATGCGCGATGTCGCCGGCACCCGTCACCTCGACGCCCGACCCTTCGCCGCGGAGGATGAGCGGCGTGCGCGGCAGCGCCACCTGCTCCACCGCCAGTTCCGTGCCCGCCTGCGCCCAGACGGTGTCGTGCGCGGTGAGAACCCGCAGCGACAGCGCGAGCGCGTCGTCCGCCGTGAGCTGCTGCACGATCTCGGCCGGCAGGGAGATCACCGCCTCCTGTCCCGGCTCGAGGTTGAGCGATACGGGCACCGCGGCGGATGATCCCGCGCGCGTCTCGACGCGGATCTCGAAGGCCAGATCCTCGAGACCCGCGAAGTGGCGCCGGCTGCGGACGCGGACGGTCCCGGCGAGCGCCTCGTCGGCATCCGAGATGATCCGCACCGGGCTGAAGATGCCGCGCATCTCGTACATCGCGGGTTTGGGGGTGGCGTCCGAGAAGGCGATCCCGTTGAGCATCGTGGCGCCGTCGTGAGCGGCGTCGTCGAAGTCGCCGCCGTAGCGGAAGGTGCCGTCGCCCTGGATGTCGAGCGCGTGATCGGTGAACTCCCAGATGAACCCGCCCTGGAGCGCGGGAAGGGTCTCGAACAGGCGCCAGTACTCGGCGAGGCCGCCGGTGGCGTTGCCCTGCGAATACGCGTACTCGCACAGGATCAACGGGCGGTCCGTGCGCTCGTCGGCCGCGTAGCCCTCGAGCGCCGCGAACGACGGGTACATCGGCGCGACGATGTCGGTCGCGCTGCGGCCGCCGTGCCAATCCGTGGCGATCGCGCCCTCGTAGTGCACCGGCCGAGAGGGGTCGACGCGTCGCACCCAGGCGGCCGCGGCGTCCTGAGCGGCACCGTGCCCCGACTCGTTGCCGAGCGACCAGGCGATCACGCTCGGGTGGTTACGATCGCGGAGCACCATGCGCTGCACGCGCTCGACGATCGGCAGCAGGTAGTCGGGGTCGTCGGGGATGCGCGACGCGAACGCATGCGCTTCGACATCGGCCTCGTCGACCACGAGGAAGCCGATCTCGTCGCACAGATCGAGGAACTCGGGATCGTTCGGGTAGTGCGCGGTGCGGATCGCGTTGACGTTGAAGCGCTTGAGGAGGGACAGCTCCTTCAGCATCCGCTCCCGGCTCACGACGCGACCCGTGCGCTCGTCGATGTCGTGGCGGTTCACGCCCTGGATGAGGACGCGTCGGCCATTGACCAGGAGGTCGCTGCCGACGATGCGGACGGTGCGGAACCCCGTGCGCACCGACACCACGTCGATCTCGGCGCCGTCGGGATCGATGAGCGTGACACGCACGTCGTAGAGATGCGGCCGCTCCGGCGACCACGGCTGCACCTCGACCTCGGGCACCTCCACCGTCGCCGTCCCGGCGATGCCGAAGGTGGGCATCGCCATGGAGCCGAGATTGGGGATCGCACGGAACTCGGTCGGGATGGGCGCACTCGCCGCCTTGATGCTGAGCAGGTCCATCACGTCATCGGGCAGCATCGGCGCGGGACGGCTGTCGCGCTCCTTCGCGGGCTTCGGCAGTGTGGGGGCCGCGACGCGTGCGGCGACCTCGGCCTCGACTGTGCGCCCGACCGCCTCCACGCGCACGCGGTACCCGGCCTCGCGGCGCTGCCCGAGCCCGGCGGTCTCCACCTCCAGACGGAGCGAGCCGGACGAGGACTCGTCGTCCCAGTCCGCATGCGCGACGACGTCGGCGATGCGGATCGCGGGGACCACCGAGATCCACACCGACCGAGAGATGCCCGACTGCCACCACTGGTCCTGGTCTTCGAGATAGCTCTCCGCCGACCACTTGGCGACCACGAGCTCGATGTCGTTGTCACCGTCGACGGCGAGGTCGGTGATGTCGAACTCGGCCTCGAGGTGGGAGTCGGTGCTCGGGGCGAAGGCCCGGCCGTTGACGATGACGGTCAGCTCGCCCTCGGCCGCGCCGACGTGCAGGATGAGCCGGCTTCCGTCCTCGGGCCGGAGCACGACGCGGCGACGGTAGACGCCGGTGGGGTTGGCGGCCGGGACCGCGGGAGGAACCTCGTCGAACGGCATCGGCACGTTCGTGTAGAACGGCCGGTCCTCGGGTGAGGTCATCGTCCACAGCGAGGGCACCTCGGCGGTCTGCCACGACTCGGAACGAGGCGCGTCGGGCGTCGGAAGCAGCTGGAAGTCCCACGTGCCGTCGAGCGTGATGTCCGCGGGTCGACGGACGGCGTGCATGGTCTCGCGCTTCATCGGGCGCCTCCGTTCAGGCTGTCGCCGCCGGTGCGGGCGACGTCGCCGAGCCAGGCGAAGCTCGGCTTGGGCGTGCGGGCGAACGTCTCGCGATCCACCGCGATCAGTCCGAAGGTGGGATCCCAGTGACCCCACTCGTAGTTGTCGAGCAGGCTCCAGTGCAGGTAGCCGCGGATGTCGATGCCGTCGCCGATCGCATCGGAGACGGCGCCGAGCGCGCCGCGCGTGTAGGCGATGCGCTGGTCGTCGTCCTTCGTGGCGATGCCGTTCTCGGTGATGATGATCGGGACGCCGCCCGTGACCTCCCACGTGTGGCGCACCGCGATCCCGACCGCGTCCGGTCGATACGGCGTGCCGACGAGGGTGTCGTCCGGCCGCGGCGTGTGCGCAACCGGGCCGTCGGGGCCGACGGCGATCGTGGAGTACGACTGCACGCCGATGAAGTCATCGCCGCGGGCCGCCTCCAGATACATGTCCTCCCACACCCGGCTCAGTTCGCGTGCGGTGTCCTCGCCGCCGGGAAGGACTTCGTACGCACGATTGGCGACGGTCCACCCGACCTTGACGTCGGTGCGCGCGCGGAGCACATCGCGCGCGGCGTGATGCGCGGCGATGAACCGTCGCCCGATCTCGGGGTCGGGCGGCGGGAGCTGCGGGCGCGGCCGCTCGGCCTCGGCGTCGCCCTCGATCGTGGGACTCGTCCACTCCTTCGCCGCCTCGGGATCGGCCGCGAGTCTGGCCATCCCCGTCATCATGGCGAGCATGTTGGGCTCGTTGATCGTCGCCACCCATTCCACGCCGTCGAGGATGTCGACGACGGCCTCGACGTACGAGCGGTAGCGGTCCACGGCGGAGTCGACGAGCCAGCCGCCCTCCTGCGCGAGCCACTGAGGGCTCGTGAAGTGGTGCAGGGTGACGACAGGGGTCAGGCCCGCACGCTGGACGGTCTCGATCATGCGGCGGTAGTGGGCGAGTTCGGCCCGTGAGATCATTCCCGGCCGCGGCTCGATCCGCGCCCACTCGATTCCGAACCGGTACGCGGTGTAGCCGGCGTCGGCGAGAAGGGCGACATCCTCGGCGTAGCGGTGGTAGCTGTCGCACGCATCACCGCTGAATTCCATCCCGGGCATGCGACCCTCGTTCGCCCAGAAGTCGCTGGCCGTGTTGTTACCCTCGGTCTGGTGCGGGGCAGTGGACGCTCCCCAGAGGAAGCCGTCGGGGAAATTGGTCATCGTCGATCCATCCGTGTGCTGAACGAGCACGAGCCTAACACCAATTTCGCAATCCATTGCAGTTTTCAAAAGGAGCGGCATTCATGAAGCGAGGCACCGAGCGCGGTCCGTACGCCAAGACGGCGGACGTGCGGCGGAAGATCGTCGAGGCGTGCATGGAGGCGTTCGCGGCCGCCGGCTTCCAGGCCACGACGATGGCCGAGGTCGCACGCCGGGCCGGCATCAGCCACAACGGGCTGCTCCACCACTTCCCGACGAAGGAGGACCTGCTCCTCGCTGTCATCGAGCGTCGCGACGCCCAGGTGGCGGCGACGCTGGCGGGCGCCGACGCACCCGACGCCGAGGGCGATCCCCGGGAGATCCTCGCCAGCTCGATCCGCGCGACGGCGCCCGAGACGTCGTCCGTCGCCGACCTCGAACTGGATGCCGTCCTCTCGGGAGAGGCCTCGGTGGCCGAGCATCCGGCGCATGCCGCGATCGCGGAGCGCTACGAAGGCATCCGCCACTTCTACGCACGCCTTCTGGGTCAGCTGAGCGACCAGGACCGCCTGCTCATCACCGGGAGCGACCCGGACATGCTGGCGACGATGCTCCTCGCCCTCGCCGAGGGCCTGCGGCAGCAGTGGCTGTTCGACAAGGACGGCGTCGATGTCGCCGCTTCCATGGACCTCTTCTTCGACCTGGTCGTGAAGGGCGAATCGTCCTGAGCGGTTCCTGAAATTCGTAACCAGTTGCGAAATTCGCGCTTCGGTGCTTCACTGGTGACGGGAATCGCGCTGCTCGCCTGCACGCGACGGTGACAGAACCCCCCCACGATGGCGCGGATGGAGACCCGACGATGACGCACCCCGATCACCCTCTGCCGACAGCGGCTCGATTCATCGGCGCTCCCGCAGCCCTGGGCGACGCCGCGCCGTACCTGCGCCTCTCCTTCGATCTGGAGGAGCTGCCCGTCGCCGCCACTCTGCGCGCCACGGCTCTGGGAATCGTCGAGCCATGGCTGAACGGCGACCGCGTCGGCGATGAGGTCCTCGCGCCCGGGTGGACCTCGTACCGCCACCGGGTGATCGTCTCCGACCACGACGTCACCGGCGCCCTGCGCGAGGGCGAGAACGTCCTGGGCGCCATCGTCGGCCGCGGCTGGGCCGCCGGCCGACTCGGCTGGGACGGCGCCGCGCAGTACTACACGGAGCGCCCCGCCGCGTGGCTCGAACTCGTCCTCGAGTTCGCCGACGGCTCGCGCCGCACGATCGGCAGCTCCGAGGAGTTCCGCGTGGCCACCGGTGCCGTCCTCGCCGACGACCTGTACGACGGCGAGACCTATGACGCCCGGCTCGAGCCGACGGGCTGGAGCGCGCCCGGGTTCGACGACTCGGCCTGGCATGCCGCCGAGGCGCGGGACTGGGATCCGGCGACCCTCGAGCCTCGGATCGCCGAGCCGATCCGCGCGACCGACTTCCTGCGCCCCGTCGAGATCACGACGAGCCGGAGCGGAGCGCACATCGTCGACTTCGGGCAGAACGTCTCGGGATGGGTGCGCCTGCGGGTCTCCGGTCCCGCCGGCACCGAGCTCACCCTGCGCCACGGAGAGCTGCTGACGCCCGACGGTGAGCTCGAGACCGTGAACCTCCGCAGCGCCAAGGCCATCGACCGCTACATCCTCGCGGGAACCGGCATCGAGCAGTGGGAGCCGCGCTTCACCTTCCACGGCTTCCGGTACGCCGAGATCGACGGCTGGCCGGGAACGCTGTCCGCCGACGACCTCGAGGCCGTCGTCATCCACACCGACATGACCCGCACCGGGTGGCTCGAGACCTCCGACGAGCTGCTGAACAAGCTGCACGCCAACACGGTCTGGGGCATGCGCGGCAACTTCGTGGGCCTTCCCACCGACTGCCCGCAGCGCGACGAGCGACTGGGCTGGACGGGCGACGTCAACGCCTTCGGCCCGACCGCCGCGTTCCTCTACGACGTGCGCGGGGTTCTCTCCTCATGGCTCGCGGACGTCGCCGCCGAGCAGACCGAGCTCGGGTACGTCCCGTGGTACGTTCCGCAGATCACCGGTCGCACGCAGGCGCCGACGGCCCTGTGGGGCGACGTCGTCGTCAGCCTGCCCTGGGCGATGTACCAGGAGTACGGCGACGTCGAGCTGCTCGCCCGGAGCTATCCGTCGGCCGTCGCATTCGTGGAGCAGGTCGAAGAGCTCCTCGACGAGAAGGGCCTGTGGTCCAACGGCTACCAGTTCGGCGACTGGCTCGACCCCGACGCGCCCGGCGAGCGGCCCGACCTGGCGAAGGCCGACCGGTTCCTGGTCGCGACGGCGTACTTCGCGCGGGTCTCGCGCGAGATCGCCGACATCGCCGGGGCCCTCGGCCGCACGGGCGATGCCGAGCGCTACCGCCGTCTCGCCGGTCGGGTGCGGAACGCGTTCCTCCACGAGTACGTCGCGCCCTCGGGCCGCATCGTCGACGAGTCCCCCACCGCCTACGCCCTGGCCATCCGCTTCGGCCTTCTGGAGGGCGACCGCAAGGCCCGCGCAGGAGAGCGCCTCGCCGCCAAGATCGCCGAGAGCGGCTTCCGCATCTCGACCGGCTTCGCCGGCACGCCCCATGTCCTCGACGCCCTCGTCGAGACGGGGCACGCCGACGTCGCCTACCGGCTCCTCATGCAGCAGGAGAGCCCGTCGTTCCTGTATCCGGTCACGATGGGCGCCACCACGATCTGGGAGCGCTGGGACGCGGTGCGCCCCGACGGCACCCTTCACCCGTCCGCCATGACATCGCTCAACCACTACGCCCTCGGCGCGGTCGCCGACTGGATGCGCCGCCGCATCGGCGGGCTCACGGCTCTGGAGCCCGGCTACCGGCGCGTCGAGATCGCTCCCCTCCCGGGCGGCGGGCTCACCTCGGCATCCGTCTCGCACGACACGCGCTTCGGGCGCATCGAGGCGGCGTGGCGCATCGACGGGACGGCCGCGACCCTCACGGCGACCATCCCCGACGGCGTCACCGCCCTGGTCTCGCCGCCGCTGCACCCCGATGCGCTCACCCAGGAGGTGACGGCCGGCAGCCACACGTGGACCTACGAGCTCACCGTGGCCGAGATGCCGGAGTTCGACCTGGATACCCCCATCAGCGAGATCGTCGCGTTCCCCGACGCCTGGGACGCGGCATTCGGCGCGATCCTGCAGCACCACCCGTTCCTGAAGGACTACATGCCCGAGCCGCCGCCCGCGGGGACGCCGGAGGGACAGATGTCGCTGCGATTCATGCTGAGCCAGATCCCCGGATCGGGCCCGACCGTCGAGGCGGACGTGTACCGTGCCCTGCAGGACGCCCGGGCCCGCTCGCTGCCCGGCGCCCTCGTCTGATCGGAGAACGAGGAATGGTCGACCTCGCACCGCACGTCGGCTCGGCTCACGGGCGCAATCCCGTTCTCCCGCTGGACGTCCACATCCCGGACGCCGAGGCGCGTGTCATGCCGGACGGACGGCTGTACCTGTACGGCAGCCTCGACGAGCGCGAGGACCGCTACTGCAGCGGTCGGTACCGCGTGGCCTCGACCGCCGATCTGCGCGAGTGGACGATGCATCCCACGTCGTTCACCACCGACGACGTGCCGTGGGCGGGTGTCGTCCCGCCGTCCGGCCGGTCGTTCCTCGACGGGGTGACGTCGTACGACGAGCTTCCTGAGTACGCGCGCGCGATGCTCCCACCCGGAGCGATGGACGTCCCGTTCGAGGAGTTCGCCGCGGGTGTGCGCGCGGCGACGGCCCAGCGCCAGCCGACCGAGCCCCTGCTCTACGCGCCCGACGCGATCGAGCGCGACGGCCGGTACTACCTGTACTTCTGCATGTCGGACGACAGCGAGGGCGTCGCGGTCGCCGATGACCCCGCTGGGCCGTTCGCCGATGCCACACGCCTGCCGATCTCGCAGATCGACCCGGCGGTATTCGTCGATGACGACGGCCATGCCTATCTGTACTGGGGACAATTCTCGGCGAACGTTGCGCGCCTGAACCGCGACATGATGTCGATCGATGAGTCCTCGATCGTCAATGGTCTGATCACCGAAGCCGAACACCACTTCCACGAGGGCTGCTCGATGCGCAAGCGCGACGGCGTCTACTACCTCGTGTTCGCCGACACCTCCCGCGGCAAACCCACCTGTCTCGGCTACGCCACCAGCACGAGCCCGCTCGGCCCGTTCGAGTACCGCGGCGTCATCATCGACAACGCCGACTGCGATCCGGAGAGCTGGAACAACCACGGCTCGATCGAGTGCGTCGACGGCCAGTGGTACGTCTTCTACCACCGCTCCTCGCGCGGGTCCTCGAGCATGCGACGCGTGTGCATCGAGCCCATACGGTTCCTCCCCGATGGGAGCATCCCGGAGGTCCCGATGACCTCGCAGGGCGCCGGCGCCCCCTATGGACCCGGCGAGACGATCCCCGGCTCGTCGGCGTGCTCGGTCACGGGAACCGCCCGGATCGCCCCCGTCGCGGAGGGCGAAGCCGTCGTCGGGTTCGCCGACGGCGACACGGCGATCTTCCGCTACGTCGAGAGCGAGGTCGCCATGCGCACCGTCCACGTCGACCTGCGCGGTGCGGGCCGGATGCTCGTCCTCGCAGACGGGACGCCGCTCGCCGAGGTCGACGCGGGCGCGGCCTCGACTCCGATCGACCTCGCGCCGGGCCGCCATGAGATCACGGTCCGGGCACGTGGCCCCCAGGGCCTCGAGCTGATCGGACTCCGTTTCGACGTGTGACGAGCGCGCGCTCCGATCTCCCCGGACGACCGCAAGGGCGCGTCCCCGCCCCCACTGCGGACGGCGACGAAGGACCGCGCCTGCTCCGCAATATCGGGTACTATGTATCCATATTTAGTCGCGCCGACGGCGACCGGTCGGTCCCGCCGGACGTCGACGGCCGGAGGCGATCATGTCCGCGACGGCGGAACGGAGCACGGGGACGCCCGCGCTCCCGCGACGAGGACGCGGCATGGGTCGCATCCGGCCGGGCACATGGGCAGCGGCGGCGGTGCTGCTGGCTCTCGCCGCGAGCACGCTGGCGATGGAGGTCCCCGCTCGCGGGTGGAGCGCAGGCTTCGGGCTCCTCGCCGGCACGCTCAGCTACGCCTTCATGGCGATCACCCTGCTGCTCGCCATACGCCGCCCCGTGCTGGAGCGCCTCTTCGGGCCACTCGACCGCGTCTATCGCGCGCATCGCCTGCTGGGCGCCGCCACCGCGGCGGGACTGGGCATCCACCTCCTGCTGCGCAACGACCCCGAGGTCTCGCAGGCGATCGACCTCGGCACGGTGGTGGCGTTCCGACCGCTGGGTGTGGCCGGGGCGATCCTCCTCGTCATCTCGGTCGTCCTCGCGCTCGTGGTCAGGATCCCGTACCACCGCTGGCAGCCGGTGCACATCGTCACCATGGTGGTGTTCTCGCTGCTGACCGTGCATGCGCTTCTCGCCTCGAAGGGATTGGGGGCGACCCCGGCGTTCGCGATCTCGGCAGGGATCTTCGCCGCCCTCGGAACCCTGAGCATGGCGGTCAGACTCGTCGACAAGGCGCGCGGCGGCGTCGAGTACGAGGTCATCGCGACCACACGGACGGCGCGCGAGGTGGAGATCTCCCTCTCCCCCGCGGGACGCCGGACCATCCTGCCGCCGACGGCCGGCCAGTTCGCGTTCCTCACGGCCAGCCCAGGCGGAACGCGCGAGACGCACCCGTTCACGCTCAGCAGCGCGGCCGGGGGCCGCGAGCTCTCCTTCGCGATCCGCGCTCTGGGCGACTGGACCGGACGCGTGCGGGATGGGCTCGCCGTCGGTGACCGCGTGCGGGTGGACGGACCGTTCGGAGCGTTCGCCCCCAGCACCGATCCCGGCCGCACGGGCCCGCAGGTGTGGCTGGCCGCCGGCGCCGGAGTGACGCCGTTCGCCTCTGCGCTGCGGACCGCGGCATCCGAATCGTCCGCGGAGGGTTCGGACCCCGCAGCCGTGGACCACGCTCACGTCGAGATGATCGTCGCGGCGCGGGACGCCGCCGATGTCCCGTGCTGGGACGACGTCGAAGCCGCTGCGCAGAGACTGCCGTGGGTCACGCTCACCACCGCGTTCAGTGCGGACGGGATGCGCCTGGACGTGCCGACGATCGACGCCGCGATCCGGCGCCAGCCCGCGGGGACCGAGTGGTTCATGTGCGGTCCCAGCGGGCTGACGTCGGTGGTGGCTCGCCGGCTTCGTGCAGCCGGCGTTCCGCGCAGCCGCATCCAGCGCGAGATCTTCGACTGGCGCTCCCCCCGACTGCGGTTCGGGCTCCCCGGTCGCACCGCGTGACATCCGTGTGGCGACCCGGAAGATCGGGGTTGCAGGACGAGCGCGGATAGATGTCGCGGATGCCGTCGGGCACGGCATCAGGGTCGAACGAGGACCCGGCTTCCAGGAGGACCACGCGCGCGCCCTCATCGATGAAGCGTCGCGCGATGAGACAGCCGGCGGTGCCGCCGCCGACCACGACGACGTCTGCACCGGTCACGCGGGGCGTCCATCCGCCGACGAGGGCTCCGGCAGGTCGAGCATCACCTTGATCGCTCCGCCGCGCCGTTCGATGAACGTCGCGAAGGCCTCATCGATCCGCTCCAGCGGGAAGCGATGGGTGATCAGCCTGCCCAGCGGCAGCCGACCCCGCCCCGCGAGGGCGACGGCGCGAGCCACCGACCCGCTTCCTTCCCCTCGGACCGTGCGCAGCGTGATCCCCGAGGTGACCGCGCGATTCAGATCAGCCGTGACCGGCACGCCGAAGAAGCCGACGAGGACGACGTCGCCGCCGCGCTTGCACATGAGCAGCGCGGGGTCGACCGCCGCGGCGGACCCGGAGCACTCGAGGACGACGTCGGCCCCGATGCCGTCCAGGCTCGCGCGCACCTGCCCCACCGCATCCGGACGGCGACCGTCCACGACCATGTCGGCCCCCAGCTCTGCCCCGATCAGCAGACGCTCTTCGCGCGTTCCGACGAGGACGACCTTCGCGGCTCCGAGCTCCCGGGCGATCTTCACGGCGATCAGTCCGACCGGCCCGGGCCCGATCACCACGACGGTCGCCCCGACGAGCATGCGCGGCAGGACGTCGAAGGCGTGCATCACCGTGCCGGCCGTCGTGAGCAGCACCGCCTCGTCGAAGCTCACCGCGTCGGGAAGCCGGGTCAGCGTGGAGACATGGTTGAGGGCGTATTGGGCGAATCCACCGTTCACCGTCATCCCCTGAGCCCGGTGCCCTTTGGATCGGGCGCCGTAGTTGAGGCAGTCCGTGTACGCGCCGCGCAGGCAGTTCGCGCACCGCATACAGCCACGATGCGCTTCGGTGACCACTCGATCTCCGGGCGCGAACTCGTCGACGGCGCTCCCGACCTCGGCGACGACGCCGGCGTACTCGTGCCCGGGAATGAAATCGGCGCTCGGAGGTCGCCCACCCTCGAAGAACGCATGGCTTCGGATCTTCACATCGGTGCCGCACAGGGACGCCCGCCGGACCTCGACGAGGACCTCTTCGGGACCCGGCACCGGTCGCGGGACCGCGCGCACTTCGATCTCGCCGGGGTCTCCCAGCACCGCTGCCGTCATCATCGTCGAAGCCAAGGCATCCTCCGTCACGCGCACCCTTGCGAACCCGTACACAGAACCACGAGGCCGATCCCGACGTCCAAGATGCAGATCGTGCGCCGCCCATAGTCGCCATCTATGGGCGCGTCGGCATGCGCGCGAACCTGCCTGGCATGTCCTCTCGATCGGCGCTCTGCCCGGTCGCATAGGCTGTGCCGATGAGGTTGCGTCAGCTGGAGTACTTCGCGGCGATATGCGACCAGGGATCGTTCACCGGTGCGGCGCAGGCACTGTTCGTCGCCCAGCCGTCTCTGTCGCAGCAGATCCGCGAGCTCGAGCGCGAGCTCGGCACGCCGCTGCTCGAGCGAAGCCACCATGGCGTCTGGCTCACACCCGCGGGGCGTGAGTTCCTGCCGCACGCTCGCGCCGCCGTGGAGGCCGCCGAGGCGGGGCGGCGAGCGGTCTCGCGCGTCATCGAGGGCGTGGTCGGCGAGATCACGGTGCTGACCGTCGGCTCGGTCGCTGCGAACGTCCTTCCTTCGGGCCTCGCCCGGTGGCGCGAACAGTCACCGTGCACCGTCCTGCGTCTGCATGATTTCACCCACCGGCGGGATCTCGAAGCAGCCATGCGCGGGGGCCGCGGCGATGTGGCGGTGGGCCCGCGACCCGCCGAGTGGGACGGCGATGTCGTCTCACTCGGATTCGAGGAGCTCGTCGTCGTCGGCAAGGGACCCTTCGACCGCGACGCCGTCGACGGGCGCACTCTCGAGGCGGCCGACTGGGTCCACTTCGAAGCGGAGCAGGGAATGGGCGATGTGGTCGACTGGGCCGCGTGGTCGCTCGGCATCACTCCCCGTGTCGTCGTGCGTGTGGGTCAGGTGGCGGCGGCTCTGGGGCTGGCCATCGAAGGTGTCGGGCTGACGATCGTTCCTGCCAACGCCGTTCCCCTCGGCTGGAGCGAGAACGTCCGCTCCGCCCAGCCGCGCCTCTACCGGGAGCTGGTGGCGTACACGCGTGGCGCGGCGTCCGCTCCCGCCCGCAGCTTCATCGAGACGATGACATCGGTGGATCTGCCGATCGCGGCATCCGCCGAGCTGCCGCTCGGTTCGCTCACGCTGTAGCGCGTCCCCCGCCGACCGGAGTCGCGCAGTTACGGGTTCGGCACGCGGGCGCGCGAGTCGTGCCGGGCGAGGCGCGCGAGAAGGAAGTCGACCTCCTCGCGTTCCCCCGTCGACAGCTCGCGTCCGGGCCGTCGCTGCGCCGCCGAGTCGAGGATGCCTCGGCGCTGCATGACGTACTTGCGCACGGCCAGCCCCGTGCCGGGCTGCTGCTCGTACCTGATCAGCGGCAGGTGCGCGTCGAACAGGTCGTGCGCCTCGTCGCGTCTGCCCGATCCGGTCAGGCGCACGACATCGACGAGCAGCTCGGGGAAGCAGTAGCCGGTCATGGCGCCGTCGGCGCCCCGCTCCACTTCGAAGTCCAGGAACAGGCCGCCGTTCCCGCACAGGATGGAGAGCCGCCGCTGCCCCGCCTGTTCGCGTGCCCGGATGGCGGAGATCTTCTCCAGGCCCGGCCAGTCCTCGTGCTTCAGCATGACGACCGACGGGACCGCCTCCACGATCCGCGAGATGACGCCGGGCGAGATCTGCACGGAGAACGACAGCGGATAGTCCTGCAGACAGATCGGCACATCGGACCCGAGCGACTCCGCAGCCTGGGTGTAGTACGCGATGATCTGGTCGTCGGTGCGCAGCGTGTTCGGCGGCGCGATCATCACCCCGGCCGCGCCCATGGCCATCGCCTCGTGGGCCAGCGTGCGCATCGTGCCGAACCCCGCAGCGGTGACCCCGACCACGACCGGAACGGCCGTGCGCTCCAGCACCGTGCGGACGATCGCGAGCGACTCCTCCGCTGTGAGCTTGGGTGCTTCCCCCATCTGGCCGAGCACGGTCAGGCCGGTGACGCCCGCTGAGCCGTAGAAGTCGATGAGCCGGTGCAGCGAAGCGGAGTCGACCGCCCCATCCGGGCGGAACGGCGTCGGAGCGATGGCGAAGACGCCCCGCGAGTCCGCGTCGATCGCCATGTCAGACGCTCCCGATCATTCCGCCGTCGACCCGGAGGACCGAGCCGGTGATGAACGAGGCGCGCTCGCTGGCCAAGAACGCCGCGGCGGCTCCGAATTCGTCGGGCCGGCCGTATCGCCCCACGGGGATCGTCGCGGCGCTCTCCCGCTCGACCTCGCCGATCGGCATCGCCTCGCGGGCTGCCCGCGCCTCGTCGATCGCGCGGGTGCGCGCGGTGGCGATCCGGCCGGGCACCAGGACATTGCACGTGACGCCAGACGCGGCCACCTCCTTCGCGAGCGTCTTCGACCAGCCCACCAGGGCGGAGCGCAGCGAGTTGGACACGGCGAGGTTCGGGATCGGTGCGATCACGCCGGAACTGGTGCACGTGATCACACGCCCCCATCCGCGGCTCTGCATTCCCGGGACCACACGGTCGGCTGTCGCGAACACCGACAGGATCATCGAGTCGAACCACGCGCGCCATTGGTCGGAGCTCACGCCCAGGGCGCCGCCCGGTCGCGGTCCGCCGGTGTTGTTGACGATGATGTCGACGGGACCGAGCTCGTCCTCGATGCGGCTCACGCGGGAATCGGCCGCGGCGACGTCAGCCAGGTCCCATGCGACGGGGATCGCGGTCCCACCGTCACGACCGATCCGCGCCGTCGTCGCCTCGAGGTTCTCGAGCGTACGGCCGACGGCCGCGACACGAACGCCCTCGGCCGCAAGCGCCTCGGCGATCGCGCCGCCCAAGCCCCCGCCGGCTCCCATCACCAATGCGACCCTGCCGTCAATGCCCAGATCCACGTCTCCGCCCTTCTCGCGCGACCGCGCTCGTCATGCTCTTCCGCCGGCCTCGTCCGCCGGCCAGCGGATGACCTCGTCGTCCCGATGGAAGACGTCGAGGTGCTCGTAGAGGACGTCGAGTCCGAAGTCCGCGACAGGGTCGCGCCAGGCCGCATGGCAGTGGTTCCCCAGCCGCTGGGTGTTGTCGTACTCGATGAGTATCCGCGGACCCTGGATGCGGTAGTAGTGCGGCCGCCCGCGGTCAGCGCTTCCCGCCCAGGCGAAGTGCACGGGATCGAGGTTCGCGGCGACGGAGTAGAACGCCGACTCCTCTGCCGCGATCTCGTCGGGTGCCCGACCCGTGTACGCGGTGATCGTCCGCAGCAGGAGGGCACGCTGGTCGGGGCTCAGCGCGGACCCCGCGATCCCTTTGGGCTCGCGGGTCAGGCTCAGCACGGCGTAGGCCGCATCGTCGAAGCCCGATCTCTGCTCCTCGCGATCATGGATCGTGGAGATGTAGTCGGCGAGGCGCGGCTCACGGAACCTGCCCCGCCAGACGTCATCCATCCGCGGCATCCGAGCGTCGTCGCCGATCAGCGTCCTGTTGCCTCCCACGATGTCCGCGGGAGCGCGGTCGAGCAACGTCGCCAGATCGCGCTGAACCGGGCCGAGCGCGTGGAGGAGCGCGCGGGCGTGGTCTTCTCCCGCCCCGAGCGGCCGCACGTGACCGCCGCCGACGAACCCGGCCTCAGCCGGGTCGCTGCCGAAGAAGCTCGGCGTCGCCGAGACGAGGCGACCGTCGACCACGAGGTTGTTCATGGAGATGTGGTGCCCTCCGAAGCGCCAGGCCCATGTTCCGCTGCCCGGCGTGCCGAACACGCGCAGGTAATAGCGCTGCGGGTCGCGTCCCCGTTCCATGCCCCAGTCGATCCGCCACGACTCGAGACGATCGAGGATGTTCTCGGTGCCCATGATCACGCAGGCGGTGACATAGCCCTCCATGGAGAGACCCGACGACACGAGCTGCATGGCGAGGGACTGCTGCTGCGGAGACTGTTCATGCAGCGTCAGTCCCCCGTGATCGGTGGGCGTGAAGAACCATGTGAGGCGATCGTCCTCCGAGGGTGACGCTGCACCGGGGCCATCGGCGACGGCGAGAGCACGTTGCCCGGCGCTGAGCGACGCCAGCCATTCGGCCGCCGCGGACGCCATGCGCTGCGCCACTGCTTCGCGGCCTCGGGTTGCGACTGTCTCACTCACGTCCGGAACATCCCTCCTGCTCCTGTGTCACCGCGTCCGTGCTCGGGCGCGGATCGACAGGAGCCGGTGACGCCTTGTCGAGTCCTGCGTCAGCGGTGACCAGGGCTTGCTTCGCACTCATACAACCGCACCGGGCGCAGCCCGCGCCAAGACGAATCGACTGTCGGGCCCATATGCAACGCCTATGGGCCCGACAGCGCGGCCGGATGCCGAGGGCGCGGCCGGTCAGCTCACAGAGGTGAGCAGCTCCTTCATCTGGCCGGCGAGGATCAGCGTGGCGCGGCGCGGCGACAGTCGGGAGAGCCGGTCGAGCATGGTGACGTCCTTGCCGATCGTCACGCGGTAGCTGCCCTTCTCGATCGCGGCGACGATCTGGCGCGCCGCCTCCTCGGGACGTGTCGGCTCGGGTGCCTTGCGTCCCGCACTGCCCATCGTCGGCATCGTGACGCCGGAGTTGGCGGTGATGTCCGTCGCGATCGCGCCCGGGAACACCACGGTGGCGGTGACGTTCGTGCCCTGCAATTCGGCGAACAGCGCTTCGGTGAACAGCTTCACCGCGGCTTTCGACGCACCGTAGGCGGCCTGCCCGGGCACCGGAGTCAGCGCACCCATGCTGGAGATGTTGACGATCGCGCCCTCGGGCCGTTGCCGGATCACGGGGAGGAACGTCTTGGTGGTGTTGACGACGCCCCAGAAGTTGACGTTCATCACCCGCTCGATCACATCGAACCCGAGCTCATCGATCGTCACGAACGGCTGGATGATGCCGGCGACGTTGACCAGTCCGTCGATGGCCGGGTGGAGCGCCGCGATGGCGTCGGGAAGCGCTGCCACTGCTGCTCGATCGGTGATGTTCACCGGGTGCAGCGAAAGCCGCTCCCCCACATCAGCCCGCCGCGCGGTCTCCTCCAGGCCCGCCTCATTGAGGTCGAGCGCCGCGACCCGCGCGCCGCGCGCGAGGAGCTCCAGCGTGAGTGCGCGGCCGATTCCGTTGCCTCCGCCGGTGACGACGAAGGTCTTGTCTGCGATCCGCATGAGTTCTCCTAGGCGTTGATCAGGGCGCCGCCGTCGGCGTGGATGTTCTGGCCCGTGATCCAGTGGCTGTCGTCCGAGGCGAGGAAGACGACGACGGGGGCGACATCGTCATAGGGGTTGCCGGCGCGCCGGAATGGGTTCGCCACGAACGCCTTCTGCACGTGTGCGCGCGCTTCGGGGCTGAGCGAGGTGAGGCCGCCCGACGCGTTCTCGGTCAGGCCGTTGGGGCAGAGCGTGTTGACGCGGATGTTGTACTGGCCCCACTCACGGGCGACCACCCGCGAGAGTCCACGCACGGCTTCCTTCGACGCGGCATAGGGGGCATAGAATTCGTCGCCGGCGATGGCCGCCTCGGAGGCGAAGTTGATGATCGAGGCGCCCGCGCCCTCCTTGTCCCGCAGGTGCGGGAAGCACAGCTTCATCAGGTGCCAGTACGCGTAGACGGAGCTGCGCATCTCGAGGTCGAGGTCGTCGATCGTCTTCTCGAGGAACGGCGCTGGGATGGTGATCGTGTGGGCGTTGTTCACCAGGACGTCGATCGTTCCGAACCGGTCGACCGTCGCATCGATGAAGGCGACCAGGCTGTCGTACTCCATGATGTCCACGGTCATCGCGAGCACCTCCGCGCCCTGCTCTTCGCACAGTCGCGTGGTCTCTGCGAGCTTCTCCGCGTTGCGCGCGCAGATGGCCAGCGAGGCACCCTCTGCGGCCATGCGGATCGCCTGCTGCTTGCCGAGGCCGCTGGAGCAGCCGGTGATGAGGACGACCTTGCCGTCGAGCTTTCCCATGTTCTTTTCCTGTCTGTGTTGTCTTGTCGGTGCGCGGCGATCAGCGGACCGGAAGGATGCCCTCGTCGTTGGAGAGGCCGGCCATGAGTTCGCCCGGCACGCGCTCCCGCAGGACGTCGATGGCCCAGGCGTCGGCATCGGTCGTGATCTGGCGCACGACCTCGGGCTGCGACCACAGGCCGATCTCACCGTCCGCGGCGAGCTTGAACAGGTTGCCCGAGATCGCCGCGGCGTCCTCCGAGGCGAGATAGGCCAGGAACGGGACCATGCCCTCCGCCGTGCGCTTCATCGCTTCCGGAGCACCCGCCTCGATCATCTCCGCGGGAACACCCTGCATCCGGTACGTCGCGGCGGCGTTGTACCAGGCACGCGTCTTCGCGAGCGGCGTGTATGCGTTCACGGTGATGCCGGTGCCGCGGAGGTCGCCGGCGGCGGCCTTCGTCAGGGCCACAATGCCGGCGTTCGCGGCACCGTAGGCCGCGTAGCCCTGGAGCCCGAGGAACGCGTCGGATGACGAGTTCAGGATGCGTCCGTAGCCCTGCGCCTTCATGTGCGGGAGGGCGTGGTGAATCAGGTTGAACGCGCCCTTCAGCTTCGACACGACGCTGATGTCCCAGAGGTCCTCGTCCATGTCGGCGATGTTCCCGACCCAGTTCGACGAGGCGTTGTTGACGATGATGTCGATGCGGCCGAAGCTGTCGATCGCGGTCTGGACCATCCGGCCGGCGGTCGCGAAGTCGCCGACATCGCCGAAGAACGGCACGGCCCCTCCGCCTGCGGCCACGATCCGGTCCGCCGTCGTCTTCGCGTCGCCCTTCACGCTCTCGAGCGCGGCGCGCTCTTCATCGGTGAACGGAATCTCGGTCTTCTCGAACGCGTCGAGGGAGGAGCCGGGCTTGCGGTTGTTCGTGATGACCTTCGCGCCGTGCTCGGCGAGGCACAGGGCGACGTCGCGCCCGATCCCCTGACCCGATCCGGTGACGATCGCAACCTTGCCCTGCAGCAGTTCAGACATGCCGTTCAACTCCTCTTCCGTCGGCAGCACGGTGCGCACCGCCGTTCCTCAAGACTTCCGCGGCGACGCTTGCTTGTCGTCGTCCGATGAGATCGACCGATGTACTCCATGTGAAGTAGGGCCGCGAAGTCTGCCTGATCTGTCCGCATCGCCGGTTGATCGACGTGCCCGCGCGGCCCCATCCGAGTGGCCCGGACCGCAACAATGGGAGTCATGTCGATCCCGGAGCCCGAGCGCGTCGAGCTTCCCCCGTGGTACCTGAGCAGCCGAATGCTGGACCGAGTGTCCGTCGCCGGGGGAGCAATCGCATGCGTTGCGCAGGTCGTCGTCCTGATCTGGACCGGCGCCGGACCGGCAGGGTATGGCGCACTGGCATTGCTGATCGCTGGATTCGCGCTGAGCCGCTGGTTCGGAGTGTGGGGACTCATCCCGGCCGTTCTGGGCGCAGTTCTGGGGATCACGTTGTCCGACGGCTACACAGCTGGGTGGATCGTCGTTCTGTCGATCATCTTCTCCGCCGGGCTGCGCGGGCCGGCCGTGTTCATCGGCGGCACCCTGGCCGGGCTGGCGCTCTATTTCGCCACCGTGGGCGTCGAAGCATCCGGGTTCGACGATCCTCTGGCGTACGTGGCGCTGAGCACCACAGTCGCCGCCGCGGCGACCGGGTACGCGATCCGGGCGCACGAGATCTATCTGCTGACGCTCCATCAGCGCGCCCAGGATGTGATCTCTTCGAGAGATCTGGAGGTGACTCGTCGAGTGGCCGAGGAGCGTCTGCGCATCGCGCAGGACCTGCACGACGTGGTCGGTCACGAGATCGCCGTCATCGGCACGAACCTCGGAGTCATCGACGTGCAGCTCCCGCCAGGCGCATCAACCGAGCGCGCAGCGCTGGCGAATGCGCAGAGCGGGGTACGGCGGGTTCTGCAGGAGACGCAGCGCATTCTCGGTGTTCTTCGTCGCGGCGACAAGACGAGCGGCGGCACGCTCATGCTGCCGACGATCGAACGAATTCCAGAGCTCGTCAAGAATCTCGAAGCATCCGGCGGCGAGGTCCGGCTCACCATGCCCGATCAAGAGATGTCGATCGATCCGTCCGTGAGCGTCGCCGCGTTCCGAATCACGCAAGAGGCTCTGACCAATGCGCATCGGCACGGATCAGGTCCCGTGGACGTGGGCATCCACGTTTCCGGCAAGAAGCTGATCATCGACGTGGAGAACAGAGTCGCCGCCGATTCCCGCCGCGCGGTCGGTGGTCGTGGCTACGGTCTGATCGGCATGCGTGAACGGGTGGAGGCCGCGGGCGGGCTCCTCGACATCCACTCCGACGAAGAGATCTTTCGCGTCACGGCGACG
Source organism: Microbacter sp. GSS18 (assembly GCA_029319145.1). Taxonomy (NCBI): domain Bacteria; kingdom Pseudomonadati; phylum Bacteroidota; class Bacteroidia; order Bacteroidales; family Porphyromonadaceae; genus Microbacter; species Microbacter sp. GSS18. The sequence goes on from CP119753.1 coordinate 1,763,967, forward strand.
CTGAGGACCGATGGGGGGTCCGTCCGATGATCCGGATCCTCATCGTCGACGACCAGGAGATGATCCGGGTCGGCCTGCGAACGATCTTGGAGTCCCAGTCCGACATGGAGGTCGTTGCGGATGTCTCCGACGGCCTCCGGGCACTGGACCTGCTGTCGACCGAGCAGGTGGACGTCGTCCTCTTGGACCTGCGCATGCCCGGGATAGACGGAGTGCAGACCACCAGCCGAATCCGGGAGTCGGCGGTCGGTGAGAGCGTCCGGATCGTCATCCTCACAACTTTCGACCAGGACGAGAACGTGCTGGCAGCCCTGCGCGCCGGCGCCAACGGCTTCCTCAGCAAAGGGGTGACTCCGGCCGAGTTGCTCGGCGCCGTCCGAGACGTCGTCGCAGGCGGCGGGGCGCTCTCTCCCGCAGCCGCACGAGCCCTCATCGAGCACGTCAACGATCAGCACTCCCCAGGCGTCGTCGTCGAACTCGCTGCACGGTTCGACGCGCTGACGGCCCGGGAACGCGATGTCGTCGCCGCGATCGCGCGCGGACGGAGCAACGACGAGATCGCGGCGGAGATGTTCGTCTCTCCCTACACGGTCAAGACACATGCCAGCCGGGCGATGCTGAAGGTCGGCGCACGGGACCGCGCGCAGCTGGTGTCCTTCGCCTTCCTCTCGGGCCTGCCGGCCTTCCGGCCGGAGACGTAGCACGCGGCGAGGGGCACCCGCCGCCGGCGACCCTCATCAGCCGTCGACGGCGACGACGAACTCGCTCCGGCCCGGACCCACCGCCGACTCGGGCATGCCGGGAAGCGAGACCACACCCGTGCTGCCGTCGGGGATGACCACGGCGACCGTCAACCGAGCGTCGTCGACGGCCCAGTCGACCGACGCTCGGCCTCGAGGGGTGTCGAGGTCGGCTCGCGCCCAGGTCAGGCCGCCACCCGGGCGCGGCGCGATGCGGATCACGCGGTACCCCGGCTCGGCGGGTGCGATGCCGGCGACGACGCGATGCATCCAGTCGCCGACCGCGCCGAACGCGTAGTGGTTGAAGCTCGTCATCTCTCCCGGGTTGATCGATCCGTCCGGCAGCATCGAGTCCCACCGCTCCCACACGGTGGTGGCGCCCATGGTCACCGGATACAGCCACGACGGGCAGTCGGTCTGCATCAGCAGCCGGTAGGCGGTGTCGATGTGCCCGGTCTCCGAGAGCGCGGGGAGGATGAACGGAGTGCCGGCGAATCCGGTGGACACCAGATGGCCCGCCTCGCGAACGAGGTGGGCGAGACGGTCGCCCGCCGCCCGTCGGTCCTCCTCGTCGAGCAGGCCGAACACGATGGCGAGCGCGTACGCCGTCGGCGAGTCGCTCACCACCCGACCGTCGGCGACGAAAGCCGCGGTGAAGGCATCGCGCAGCGACTGCGCCGTTCGACCGAACTCGGCGGCGTCCTCGGCCTCGCCGAGCGCCATGGCGGCGCCCTCGGCCATGCGCGCCGACCGGTACACGCACGCGGTGGCCACCACCACGGGATCGGTCTTGCCGTTCCCCGGCTCACCGGGAGGCGCGTCGGGATCGAGCCAATCTCCGAACTGCTCGCCCCGGAGAAGGCCGTCGGCAGAGACGGCGAGCGCGATCTCCCGAGCGTAGGCGGCCATCGAGGGGTACTCGTCCCGGAGCACCTCGATGTCGCCGTAGGCCTCCCACGCCGCCCACGGCACCCAGCACGCGGCGTCGTGCCACAGAGCGACCACCGGGTGGTCGGCGCGCGCGAGACGCCACGACATCCCCTGCCTCTGCTCGAGCTTGAAGCTGTCCGGCACGATCAGCGGAATGGTGCCCCCCGCGTGCTCCTGTTCGACCGCGAGGTCGCGGAGCCAGTCGTGGAGGAAGGCCTGGACGTCGTAGAGGAAGACCGCCGTGCTGACGAACGCGGAGAGATCTCCCGTCCAGCCGAGGCGCTCATCGCGCTGCGGGCAGTCGGTCGGAACATCGACGAAGTTCCCGCGCATTCCCCACACGATGTTGGAATGCAGCTGGTTCAGCATCGGGTCGGAACAGGCGAAGCGACCGATCCGCGCCAGATCCGAGCCGATGACCACGGCCCGGATCGCCGCGGCCAGGTCGTCGTCCGAGCCGGGCCACCCGTCCACCTCGACATAGCGGAAGCCGTGGAAGGTGAGCGTCGGCTCGAACACGTCGCGCCCACCGCTGAGCAGGTAGCGGTCTGTGACTTTCGCCGTGCGCAGCGGGCGCAACCCGATCTCCCCGTGCTCGAGCACCTCCGCGTGCCGCAGGGTCACCGTGTGCCCGGCCGGGCCCTCGACCTCGAGACGCGTCCATCCGACGATGTTCTGACCGAAGTCGATCAGCGTGGCGCCGCTCGGAGAGCGCCACACACGCTGCGGGGCGAACTCCTCCTGCCGCCGGATCGGCGGACCGATGTAGGGGGTGAGGCGTCCGCGGTCGAACTCGACGAGCGCCACGCCCGACCAGCCGTCCGGGGCGGGACCCGGACGCAGCCACCGGTCATCGCGCAGGCGCGCGTCGATCGTCTGACCGTCGTAGAGGTCGTCGGCGAGGACCTCGCTCGGACCGGACTCCCACGATTCGTCGGTCGCGATCGTCTGGGTGTGGCCGTCCTCGAACCGGATGCGCAGCTCGAGGAACGCAGCCCGCGACCGGCCGTACAGCGCGCGCTCCTCGGCGAACCCCAGACGGCCGGAGAACCACCCCGCGCCCAGCGTGATGCCGATGACCGACTCCGGCCGGATGAGGGCCGTCACGTCCCACCGCGCATACCGCAGCCGCCACTCGTAGCTGGACCACCCCGGGGTCAGCACGTCGGCGGAGACGGGTCGGCCGTCGAGCGTGACCTCGCATACGCCTTCCGCCGTGGCCAGGATCTCGGCCGACTGCACGGCGCCGTGACCCTCGTCGCAGCGGAACGACCGGCGCAGACGAGGCGCCGTGTCCCGGTCGCGATCGGGCGCGATCATCCGCGCGGTCCACTCGGAGAGCCCGGCTGCGCGCGGGGAGTCCGTCGAAGTCACCATCGTGAGCCGCCTTTGGTATCCGATTGCCATGCGCCACGACACCACGGCGAATCCGCAGTCGGAAGCCGCGGCTGAGAATGCGGATTGAGTGATCGTGACCGGTCACGGCTAGGATATCACCTACCGCGTTGGTCACTGAGGCCGCGTGGAGTTCGTCGCAGCGAAACCGGGAGCACCAACGATGTCGCCACACCCTGTCGGCCCTTTCGATCGATCGGGCCTGCATTCCGTCAATCGCTTGCCGATGACGTCCCTGCGCCGAGATCCTGAGATCTCGCTCGACGGTCCGTGGCGATTCCAGTTCCGCGACTCCGATACGGCGACCGACGGCACCCCGTGGGAGACCGTGGATCTGCCCGAGCTCTGGACGATGCGGTCGGCCGGCGGCGACATCCCGCACTACACCAACGTGCCGATGCCGTTCCCGGAGGCGTTCCCCGACATCCCGTCTCGCAATCCGGTCGGCGTCTATCGCAGAGACGTCCACCTCGATGCGCTGTCCGATCGGAGGCTGATCCTCCACGTCGGCGCCGCGGAAGGCTACCTCCGCGTCGCCGTCAACGGCCACCCGGTGGGAACCAGCGGCGACTCGCACCTGGCGGCGGAGTTCGACATCACCGACTTCGCGACCCCCGGCGCGAACACGATCGAACTCGCAGTGTCCAAGTGGTCGGCGGCGACCTACATCGAGGATCAGGATCAGTGGTGGCACGCCGGCATCTCACGCTCGGTGTCTCTGTTCACCGTCCCCTCGGTGCGCCTGCACGACGTGCGGGTGGACGCCGACTTCGATGCCGACACCGGACTCGGGACTCTGCGCCTGGTGGCCCAGACGTCGGGACTGCGCGGCAGCTACGAGCGGAGTCATCGCGTGCGCGTGACGCTTCTCGACGAGGAGCATGTGGTGCCCGTCTCGCCCCGCTTCGCCTCCCCCACGATGCCCAAGCCCTCGCGCGACCGCAGCGTGCGGCCTCCCCAGCTGCTGCCCGACGACTACATGGACGCGATCAGCATGGCGGCCGCTGACGCCCCCCTCCCGCCGGAGTGGCGCGCCAATCCCGACGCGATGTGGTGGCTGGCGCCCGACGCCGCCCCGCCCGGAGACGCCGAGCTCGAGCTCGCCGAGCTCGATGTCCCACCCTGGTCGGCCGAGAGGCCGCATCTCGAGACGGTGGTGATCGAACTCCTCGACGACCAGGGAGCCGTGGTCGATCGCACCGAGCTCCGCGTCGGCTTCCGACGGGTTCGCATCGTCGGGAAGGACCTGCTGGTCAACGGGCGCCGCATCCTGATCCAGGGCGTCAACCGCCACGACGCCGACCCGCACCGCGGCCGTGTGATCACCCGCCAGCGGATGCTGGCCGAGCTGTCACTGCTCAAGCGCTGCAATGTCAACGCCATCCGCACCTCCCACTACCCCAACGACCCGCAGTTCCTCGACCTCTGCGACGAGATCGGCTTCTATGTGGTCGACGAAGCCGATGTCGAGTCGCACGCCTTCGCCTCGGCGCTGATCGACGATCCGCTGTATCTGCCCGAGATCGTCGAGCGCGTGTCGCGCATGGTGCTGCGGGACCGCAACCATCCCTGCGTGATCACGTGGTCGCTCGGGAACGAGTCGGGATACGGCCCGCCACACGACGCCGCAGCGGCGTGGGTGCGGCGCGTGGATCCCACCCGCCCGGTGCAGTACGAGGGCGCCGTCGCGTCGGCCTGGTATTCCGGCCACGCGGCGAGCGACATCGTGTGCCCGATGTATCCGTCGTTCGCCAGCCTGCGCGCCTACGCGTCGGATCCCCGCGCGGACCGTCCGCTCATCACGTGCGAGTACGCCTATTCGCAGGGGAACTCCACGGGCGGCTTCGCCCAGTACTGGGAGCTGTTCGAGTCGCTCCCGGGGCTTCAAGGGGGATTCATCTGGGAGTACCTCGACCACGCCCTCGATCCCGACCGCAGCGGCAGGGGCCGGTTCGGCGGCGACTTCGGCGATGAGCCGAACAACGGTGTGACCCTGCTCAACGGCATCGCCTTCGCCGACGCGACCCCGAAGCCGGCGATGCTCGAAGTGCGTGGCGTGTTCTCACCGGTCCGCGTCGCGGCGACGCCCGAAGAGCTGCATGCCGGCCGCATCCGCGTGCGCAACCGGCAGACCTTCGCGGGCCTCGACGGGCTCACCCTTCATCTCCGCGTCGAGCATGTCGAGGGGTCGGGGCTCGAGGTGACCCTCCCGGCGCCCGACGTGGCGCCCGGACGCGAGGTGGCCGTGACACTCCCCGACCGCGTGGTGGACGAGCTGCGGGCCGACACCGCGTTGGCGCTGACATTGATCGTGCGCACGGCGGAGGATGCGGTCTGGGCACCGGCGGCGACCGACATCGCATTCGAGCAGGTCGAGCTCGACGACACCTTCCGCACCCCCCTGCCTGCGGGAACGGCGCCGGCCGGAGCCGGCGACGGGACGATCGTCGATCCGCTGCTGGTCGCGCCGCCGCGGCTCGAGCTGTGGCGGGCGCTCACCGACAACGACATGTCGGCGGCGCTGGACCAGAGGTTCGTACGATCGGGGTTCTTCCAGCTCACCCCCGTCGAGACCCAGACGGTGGACTCCGATGCGGGACGGACGATCCGCACGCTCTACCGGGCCGCGTTCGGCGACACCGTCGAGCACACGCGAATCCTGTCGATCGCTCCCGACGGCGGCTACCTCTTCGACGAGGAGGTCACGCTGCCCGAGGATTCGAACGACCACCTGCGGGTCGGCATGGCGTTCGAGCTGGCCGCCGGGTTCGAAAGGGCCGCATGGGTCGGCTACGGGCCGTGGGAGAACTACACCGATCGCCGCACCGCGGCCATGCTCGGCCGGTGGGACCTGCCGATCGACGACCTCGCCGTGCCCTACCTGCGACCGCAGGAGAACGGCACGCGCAGCGGCGTCACCAGACTCGAGCTGACCGGCGCCGCGGGTCGGGCGGTCGTCGCGTGCGACCGACCCGTTCACGTCAACGTGTCGCGCCACTCTGTGGCGGATCTCGAATCCGTCGACCACTGGTGGGAGCTCCCGCACCGCGAGACCACCGTCGTCCATGTCGATGTCGCCCACCGCGGGATGGGCACGGGTCGGCTGGGCCCCGACACCGGCATCGCCCACCGGCTGACGCAGACCCGCTACCGGTGGCGATGGCAGCTCACGCTCCTGCCGACGCCCGACGGGGCGGAGTAGATCGATGACGCACACCGAGGATCATCCGCTCCACGCGGACGGATTCGACTTCTCGGTGCGGGTCTACCCTGCCGAGTCGCCGACCGGCGCCGCCCTGGTGTGGCTGCACGGCGGCGCGTTCATGGGCGGCACGGTGCACATGCCGGAGGCCGACCAGGTCGGCGCACGCCTCAGCGCGCTGGGGACCACCGTGGTCTCGGTCGAGTACACGCTGTCTCTCCGGCACCCGCTGGCCGGCCCTCCCCTGCCCCAGGACGGCGGCCCGGACGCGACCGACGAGATGCGCGCGGCCGCCATCGCATCGCGGCGCCCGCGCTCGCCCTATCCGACAGCATCGCTGCAGACGGTCGAAGCGTTCACGTGGACCCGGCGCATGGCGCGCGAGTGGGGCACGGACCCGGCCCGCATCTGCCTGGGCGGGGCGAGCGCCGGGGGCAATCTCTCGGCGGGAGCGGCGGTCCGGCTGCGCGACGCGGGCGGAGCGGCACCCCGGGGGCTGATCCTCGTCTATCCGACCCTGCACGCACGCCTGCCCGAGCCCGACCCCGAGCTCGCGGCCTTCCTCGAGGGTCTCGGCCCCGGCCTCGACTTCGCACCCGACCACGTCGCCGCGATCTCCGACACCTACCTCGCCGGCGCCTCGCCGGACGAGGTGTACGCGTTCCCCGGCGGACACGACATGCGGGGAATGCCGCGCACGCTGATCGTCAACGCGGAGCGCGATCGCCTGCGGTCGTCCGGCGAAGCCTTCGCGGCCGACCTGGCCCGCTCGGGGGTGGACGTGTCGGTCGTGTGCGAACGCGGTGCGATCCACGGGTTCCTCAACACGGTCGGCGATCCGGCGGGCGAGCGGACCCTCGCCCGCATCGCGGGGTTCGTCTCGGACGCTCGGACCTCCTAGGCTGTCGCGGCTTCGGCACGAAGCGTGCGACGAACGACGAAGAAGGCGCCCCCCGACCCGGGGAGCGCCTTCTTCGTCGTTCCGACGTGGACTCGGGCTTGACCTACTTGAGGGCTCCGGCACCCAGTCCCTGGACGATCTGCTTCTGCGCCAGGAGATACAGGATGATCACCGGGATCACCGAGATCGCCGTGGCGGCGAGCAGGATCTGCTCCTGCGGGGTCTCCGAGTTCACGAAGCTCGTCAGACCTCGCTGCACGGGCATCAGGCTGTCGTCGCGGAAGAGCACCAGAGCCATGAGGTACTCGTTCCACACGCCGAGTCCCTGGATCACCGCGACGGCGGCCAGTCCTGGGCGCGCCAGCGGCAGGATGACACGGGCGAAGATCGTGAATGAGGATGCACCGTCGAGGGCGGCCGCCTCCTCGAGATCCTTGGGCTGGTTCACGAAGAAGCTGCGCATGATCAGCGTCCCCACGGGGATGCCCGCGGTGATCATCACGAGCACGTAGCCGACCGGGTTGTTGGTGAGCCCGAAGGCGATGAGCAGCTTGTACTGGGCGATGAACATCGCGGGGGCCGGAATGATCAGCACCGCGAGGATCACGAACATGAACACGTTCTTGCCCCAGAACTCCAGCCGAGCGAGCGCATAGCCGGCGAGGCTCGACACGATGAGGATCCCGACGACGGATGTGAGCGTGTAGATGAGGCTGTTCGTGAGGTAGACGGCGAGGTTGCCTTCGACCCAGGCGGTCGCGTAGTTGCCCCAGAGCAGTTCTGTGGGCAGCAGGCTCGCGCCTCGATACAGCTCCTGCAGGGACATCAGCGACCCGGTGAGCAGGAAGAAGATCGGGAACAGCGCGGTCAGCGCTGCGAAGATGAGCAGGGCGTACAGGAGCACCTGCTCGATGCTGAGCTTGCGCCGGCGGCGTCCCGCCTGCTCCGGGCGATTGGGGCGCGAGCGCCCGGTCACGACGACGCGCGTGGACGTCGAGTCAGTCGAGGTCGCCATGTCGGCCCTCCTTGTTGCGGCCGCTCACGAGCGCGACCGTCTCTGTGTCAGGCCCAGCTGGATCAGTGCCAGCAGGACGAGGGCGCCGCCGAAGATGACGGACATCGCGGCCGCGACTCCGTAGCGGTGGCTCGTGAAGGCCTCGGTGTAGATGACGAGCGTCGGCACCATCGTGTGATAGCCGGGGCCACCGTTGGTGAGCACCTGGACGGTTCCGAAGATCTGGAGGGCGCCCAGGAGGCTGAGCAGTCCGACGATGGTCGTGACCGGGACCAAATGGGGCCACGTGACATAGCGGAACTTGGCCCAGGCCCGCGCGCCATCCAGACTGGCGGCCTCGTACTGTTCGGCCGGAATGTCCTGCAGCCCGGCGAGGAACAGGATGAAGCCGAAGCCCCAGTGGTACCAGACGAATGTGACGGCGACCGAGCCGAGGGCGAGCGCGGGGTCTCCGAGCCAGTTCTGCTGGAGGCCCTCGAGCCCGATCGACACGAGCAGCCGGTTGATGATTCCGACGCTCGGCTCGTACAGCCATCCCCACATCAGACCGATCACGACGACCGAGAAGACGCCCGGGATGTAGTACGCGGTGCGGAAGAAGGAGCGTGCGCGTCGCGCCTTGTGGACGGCCATCGCCATTCCGAGCGAGATCGCGTTGCCGATGAAGAATCCGATGAGCCCGAAGACGAGAACGTTCTTCATCGACTCCCAGAAGACCTGGTCACCGAACACGCGCTCGTAGTTCTCCAGCCCCACCCACGGGGTGTCAGGGCTGATGCCGTCCCACTCCTGGAAGCTCAAGAGGATCGCCTGCGCGAAGGGGACGAGGGTGAAGAGGCAGATCAGTGCCGTGGCTGGGAGCAGGAAGAGCAGCCCCACCACGTGCTTGCGATAGGGCCGCCGCGTGCGCGGCGCCAGGTCCTGGCGCCGCGCAGCGGCCACTGCGGTCGGGGTGGCCATGTCGATCAGCTTGACTGGTCCTGAGCGGTCTGAACCTCTTCGAGGACCTGCTCGACCGTCTTCTCGCCGAGCACGAGGCTCTGCGAGCCGCGGATGATCGCGTCGTTGACGTCCGTCGTGATCTGAACCGGGACGATCTGGATGTTGCCGATCGCCGAGGCCATGCCCGCGATCTGCTCCGGCACCGCGAGGGTTTCGAGCAGTTCGGGGTTGGTGGGGATCATGCCCGCCTCATCGACGAACACCTTCTGCTGCTCGGGCTCGGTCAGCCACTTCACGAAGGCGAGGGCCTCCTCGACGTGCTCACCCTTGGCGTTGACCGCCGCACCGCGCCCGGTCACGCCCGGAGAACGGGGGTCGTGGTCCCCGTCATCGGCGGCGGGCAGCACCATCGAGATGTAGTCGGTGAAGTCCGGCGCCGTGGTCTTGGCGACCGCGACCGCCCACGAACCGTCGAAGATCGCGCCGGTGTCCTGGATGTTGAAGAACGACTTCTCCACGGTCGGGTTGTCATCCGCGCCGCCGGGGAGCGCGTTGTTGGCGACGACCCCGCCCTCGGTGAGGTCGACCAGGAGCTGGAAGGTCTTCTCCCACGCGTCGGTCGTCCAGGGCGCGTCGCCCGTGAACGTCGCGTTGATCTCATCGTCCGTCATGTAGTTCGACGCGTACGACTGGAGCAGCGCGGGAGTCAGGCTGGCGGCGACGGAGAACGTGCCGTCGTTGAACTGGTCGATCATCTCGCCGATGGTCGTCGGTGGGTTGTCCGCGTCGATGCCGGCGGTCTCGGGCTGCACCAGCAGACCGAATGTCGCGAGCTCCCAGTACGCCGCGTACGATCCGGCGGGCACCTCGAGCGGGTTGCCTTCGGGGAAGGCGGTCAGCTCGAGCACGGCGGGCGTGAAGCTGTCCGACCAGCCGGCCGCCAGCTCGTCATCCAGCTGGAGCGCCCAGCCGGCTTTGTAGAACGGCGCCATGTCGGTCGCACCGACAGCGGTGTAGAGATCGGGCATGTCATTCGCCTGCGCGGCGGCCTGCAGCTTGGCGACGTAGTCTGCGGGTCCGGGAGTGTCGACCGTGACGACGACACCGGTCTCCTCCTGGTACTGCTCGGCCAGCATGCCCAGAGCCGCTTCCTGGCCACGGGAGTGGTTCATCATCGTCAGCTCGACGGTCCCGTCGGCCGAGTCGGAGCTGCTCGAGTCCCCGGACGACGAGCAGCCCGCGAGAACGAGTGCCGCCGCCGCGAAGAGCGATCCAGCCGCGACGAGCTTGCCGCGGCGCCCCGCCGTTGCTGCCCGGTTTGAGAGTTGGTTTGTTCGCATGGTCCTCACCTTTGAATGACTGACGGACGAGCCTCCCCCCACTGCTGTGTAGCGGAGATCTCCGTTTGGCAATCGGATGCCAAAACCGATGGTAGCAACAAAGTCGTGACCGGTCACGAACTTTATCCAAACGAGATCTCGGGGTGCGGCGGCACCCTGTGGTTCGCGATCCGGCTCAGCCGGAGGAATGCGCGGCGCTCAGGCGGTTGCGGTCGACTCGCGGACGGTCAGCGAATGAGTGACGACGGCGACGGGCCCCGCGACGCTGGCCGGGCTCGCGTCGTTGAGCGCGACGAGCATCGCGTCGAACAGCTTGCGTGCAGCCATCGCCATGTCGAACTCGAGCGTGGTGAGCGTCGGCGTGACGAGTTCGCCGACGGGAAGCCCATCGATGCCCACCACAGCGCACTCGGCCGGCACGGCCACTCCGGCGGAGGCGAGTTGCTTGAGTGCCCCGACGGCGATCATGTCGTTGAAGCCCAGGATGGCGTCGGTATCCGGATGGTCCGCGACCGCGTCGGCGACGAAGCGCATGACGGCGCCTGTTCGCGGCAGGTGCTCGTCGGGGAGTTCAACGATCGTCGGGGCCAGCCCGCGCGCTTCGCACAGTCGGCGGAAAACGTTCGCGCGAGGGGACGGACCTGTCTCGGTCGGCACGTCCACCATGAGGATGTGACTTCTTCCGCCGTCGATGAGGTGGTCGAGCGCCGCCGCGATGCCGGGCTCGTAGTCGATCCCGATCATCGGTCGATGGCCGCGGCGATCGAGGTCGGCGAATCGCACGACGGGGAGGTCGCCGACGAGGACGTCGAGCTCGGAATCTTCGATGAGGAGGTAACCCACGATCGCCTCGACCTGCGTGGCGAAGCTCGACAGCACGCGCTTCTCGTGCTGCTTGTCTCGTTCGATCTCCTGAACGAGAACGGTCCAGCCCGACTCGCCTGCGACGGCGATGAACTCCGACGCGAGCTCTGCGAAGTAGGCGTTCGTGAGGTCGGACACCACGAGCCCGACGGTCATGGAGTCCTGCTTGGCGAGACCGCGACCGAACCGGCTCGGCCGATACCGAAGCTCCCGCGCGACGCTCAGCACGTGCGCCTTGGTGGCAGCGCTGATGCCCGACATGTCGTTCATGGCGCGAACCACGGTCTGGCGAGACACGCCCGCCTTCACCGCGACATCGCGGATGCTCGCCCGCTCGGGCTGACCCGTCGTCGTAACCTCGCTCACCCGATCACTCTATGCAACCGGTGCCCGAACGAGGGCATCCAAACGGCGCACGAGGCTCTCACGAGCCGACGCCCGTCGGCCGTCGGCGACGAGGTCAGCCACCGTCCGCCCCGGCAGCCACCGGGTGTGTGCGCAGATATCGTCGGCGAGCGCCGGATCGACCTCGGCGAGCGACTCGCGCAGCGCTCGATAGGCGCGGGGGTCGTCGATCAGTTCGGCCAGCGAACTCGCGAGCGAGACGGGAGCAGTCGCGGGCGGCGACTCGATCTCCGCCTCCCAGTGGTGAATGCCGGAGCCCACGGACGCTCGCAGACCGTCGGGGAGTTCGACGAGCGCGGTCGTGTTGGGAGGCACGACCGCATTCACGACGATCGTGTGGCCCTGCCGGCGCCAATCGACGCGGGCGCGCCCGTACGGGGTGACGTGCTCGGCGTATGCGTCGTCGATGCCCGGGAGGGGGACCGGCGCGATGCGCATCACGCGGTACCCGGGTTCTGCAGGGGCGAGGCCGGCGACCGAGCGGTGAAGCCAGTCGGCGACGGCCCCGAACGCGTAGTGATTGAAGGACGTCATTCCGCCGGGGTTCACCGCGCCGTCCGGCAGAAGGGAGTCCCACCGCTCCCAGATCGTGGTGGCTCCCATGGCGACGGCGTAGAGCCAGGAGGGGTTCTCTGTCTGCATCAAGAGGCGCGACGCCTCGCGATGCTTCCCCGCCTGTGTGAGCGCATCCTGAATCAGCGGGGTTCCCACGAACCCGGTGCCGATTCGATACCCACGTTCCCGGACGAGCTCCGCGAGTCGGGCGGCCATCCGCGTTCGGGCTTCCTCGGGCGCCAATCCGAACACGAGCGCCAGGGCGTACGCCGTCTGCGAGTCGGACATCATCCGTCCGGAGGGCGTGATGAATTCCTCCGCGAACGCGCGTCGCACGGATTCCTCCATCGCGGCGAAACGCCCGGCGTCCTCTTTCCTGCCGAGGATCGCGGCCATCCGCGCCGCGATCTGCGCGGAACGGAACAGATACGCCGTCGCGACGATGTCGGGCTGGGTGGCGCCCTCCCCCGCGTTGTCGGGCGGAGCGGTCGGGTCGAGCCAGTCACCGAACTGGAAGTCGCCTGACCACAGACTGTCCGCCCCGGCGCTGTCGGCCATCACGTCGAGCCAGGCCACGACGCTCGCGTACTGATCCGCGAGGATGTCGCGGTCTCCGTACCGCTCGTGCAGCACCCAGGGCACGACAGCAGCGGCGTCGCCCCACGCGGCTGCGGGAACGGGGGCGGCGAGGACGTTCGGCACGACGAACGGCACCACACCATCCAGTTCCCGCTGCTCCAGAGCGAGGTCGCGCAGCCAGGAGGAGAGAAAGCCGCGGACGTCGTAGAGGAATGCGGCCGCCGGCGCGAAGACCTGAGCGTCGCCCGTCCATCCCAGGCGCTCGTCGCGCTGCGGGCAGTCCGTGGGTATCGACAGGAAGTTGCCGCGCATGCTCCACACGACGTTCTCGTGCAGTCTCGTGACGAGGGGATCCGAGCATCCGAACCACCCGGTTCGCTCCATGTCACTGTGGATGACAACAGCGGTCACGGCATCGGGGTCGAATTCGCCGGGCCAGCCCGAGATCTCGGCGTAGCGGAAGCCATGGAAGGTGAACTCCGGTTCCCAGACCTCTTCACCGCCGCCGTGGAGGACATACGAGTCGGTCGCAGCCGCGTTCCGCAACGGGCGCAGCGCGAGTTCGCCGTCCTCGAGGACCTCCGCGTGCCGCAGAGTCACCGTCGTGCCCCGCGCGCCGCTGACGCGAATGCGGAGGCGACCGACGAGGTTCTGTCCGAAGTCGACGATCGTGCGCCCCTCTTCCGACCGGAGGACATCCTGAACGGCGATCTCCTGAGTCCGGCGAACGGCCGGCGATCTGCGCGCCTCGGGTGTCGGCAGATCGTCGACGACCGCCGCGGGCACCCACTGCGAGTCATCGAATCCCGGACGTGAGAACCCGGGAAGCGCCCGCCTCCCGTCATGCTGTTCGCCCTGGTAGATCCCGCTCGCACCGGCGGGGCCCGTCGCTGTGCGCCAGGTGGGATCGGTGACGACCGTGAGCTCTGTTCCGTCTGCGAATTCGATCACCACGTTGACCGCGACGCACGGCTGGTCACGATAGACGCGCCGCTGGCGACTGGAGGGGCCGTAGGACTCGGTCGCCCATCCGCCGGCGAAGCGGATGCCGATTGCGTTGGCACCCTGCTCGATCAGTCGAGTGACATCGGTGGTCTCGTGCACCACGCGGTGCTGGTAGGCCGTCCAGCCTGGCTTGAGCACCTGGTCGTCGACGTCGGTCCCGTTTATCGCGACCTGATAGGCGCCGAGCGCCGTGGCGTACAGAGTGGCGCGGCGCACCGGGCCCTCGACATGGAACTCGGTACGCGCGAGCCCGGGCTGCGCGATGTCGCTCGGCGAGGGGAGCGCGATCGCGCTCGCCTGCCAGTCGCCGTCTGCGAGGAATCCGCCGATGACCTCGACCGGCTCGCTCCATTCGCCGCGATCGCCGTCTGCACCGGTCACGCGCACGCGTACGGTGGCGACTTCGCGCGGAGCGAGAGGGGCGAACGGCCACGGCACGAGGACGGAGTCCGCGCCCGCCAGTGCGATGCGAGTGGTACCGTCGCGTTCGACCTCCGCCGACGCTTGCAGCCAGTCGCGCTGCTCCGTCGTCGTGATCCAGGTGAGCGGCGGGGTGGGCGTCGGCACGAATCCGTCGCCGGACGGCTGCTCGATGCGCACTGCCGTGGAGATCATCCTCGTTCCTTTCGGGGCGGCCACGCCGGGAGCGTGAACGGTCACGATGCTAGGCGGCGGCGTCTCGGCCCTCAAACTGCTGGTTGATGCCGGGCTCATGGATGACGAATCGGACTCGGCTCGACGGGTGCCGACGGATGCTCTGTGACGCCACCATCCAGGCGACGCCCACCGCGAAGGCGGCGAGCGCTGCGCACGCGCTGAGCAGGACCGCTGTGCGCGCGCCGAGGTTCGCCGCCACCCAGCCCACGATCGGCGCCCCGATCGGCGTCGCGCCGACCAGGATCGCCATATACAGAGCGAGGACCCGTCCCCGCAGCTCGGGGGGCGTCCTCGTCTGCACATACCCGTTCGCCGTGGTCATCATCGTCTCGAGCGCGAGCCCGAAGACGACGAGCGTGAGCGCATAGCCCAGGTACGTCGGCATGAACGCACCGATGGTCGCCACGACTGCCATCACCCCGGTCGCCGTCACGACGGCGTGGAATCGCGCGCTCGTGCGCTGGGCGGCGACCAGCGCACCCACGAACGCGCCGACCGCCACGAACGAGGTCAGCAGGCCGAAGCCGTCTGCGTCGCGCTCGAACTCGAGCGCCATGGTCGACGCCATGATCGCGAAGTTCATCCCGAATGCGCCGATCAGCGCCGCCATGACGGTGAGCGCGACGAAGTCACGGCGGACCGCGAGATACCGTACACCGGCCGTGAACCCCTGCTGAGGGCGGGCGGATCCGGCTCTCTGAGGCCCTCCGGGTCCCATCACGCCGAGTGCGGTGAGCATGGCGACGAAGGTCACTCCGTTGATCACGAACACCCACCCGGTGCCCACCGCGACGATCAGGACGCCGGCGATGGCGGGACCGATCATCCGCGCGCCGTTGAAGGAGGCCGCATTCAGAGCGATCGCATTGGAAGCGTCCTCCCACGACACCAGGTCGGACACGAACGCCTGACGCGCCGGGCCGTCGAACGCGATCACGATGCCGAGCACGAGCGCGAACCCGTACATCATCGGCTGCGTCAACACGTCGGCCAGGATCATCGCGCCGATCGAGACGGCGAGCATCATGGATGCCGCCTGGGTCATCATCAGAAGCAGCCGACGATCGACAGCGTCGGCGACCCAGCCGGCCACGCTCACCAGGAGCAGGGGCGGAGCGAACTGGAGAGCCATGGTGAATCCCATGGCGGTCGCGTCGTGGTCCGTCAGCACCGTGAGCACGACCCAGTTCATCGCCGTCGCCTGCATCCAGGTGCCGACGTTGGAGACGGCTCCCCCGATGAACCAGACCCGGAATCGGCGCGAGCGCAGGGATCGCACGACCCCGATCATCGGTCGGCGATCGCGTGCATGAGAGCCGTCGCGCGTGCCAGAAGCTCGCGGTCCGCTTCGGGCAGTTCGGAGAGCGCTTCGTCCATCCATGAGTCACGTCGCCGGATGGTGTCGCGAACGACCTCGGCGCCGAGTTCGGTCAGGCCGATCCGGACCTTCCTCCGGTCGACGGCGTCGGTCGTTCGCACGACGTATCCGGCGGCCTCGAGGGCATTGACCGCATAGTTCATGGATGGAGCCGTGACCCGCTCGCGGTCGGCCAGTTCACCGAGCGTGTGAGGACCATGACTGCTGATCGCCGAGAGCACAGCGAAGTGCGCGTCGCTCATGGTGTCGACCGCGCGCTCCGCGCGAAGGCGCCGTGAGAGCCGGAATGCAGCCATCCGAAGGTCGAATCCGAGTCCGGAGGCGGGGGCTGCTGATGTCGATCGCATCTCCATTTCCTTAGAGTATCTAATTAGAGCCTCTAACCATAGATGTATCGCTGCCGGCCCGCGGCTCTGCGCGTGCCAGGCTATGCTGAACCGGCAACCGGTTGCATGCAACGCCGCACACCACTGCCGGAAGGACACCCATGCACCTCCCCAACCGCCTCATCCTGGGTGCAGCCACCGCCGCCTACCAGATCGAGGGCGCCGTCGACGCGGATGGCCGCGGCAGGTCCATCTGGGACACATATGCGCACACACCCGGGCGCATCAAGGACGCCACGAACGCAGATGTCGCGCTCGATCACTACCACCGACTCGAGGACGACCTTGATCTCATCGCCGGCCTCGGCCTCGAGGCCTACCGGTTCTCCATCGCGTGGCCCCGCATCATCCCCGCTGGCACGGGGACGGTGAACCCGGCCGGAATCGACTTCTACGCCCGCTTGGTCGACGGTCTCCTCGCGCGCGGCATACGCCCCATGGCGACGCTGTACCACTGGGACCTCCCGCAGACCTTGGAAGACCGCGGCGGATGGCCCGAGCGCGCCACGGCCGACGCGTTCGCCGAGTACGCGGGCGTGGTCGGCGCGGCCCTGGGGGATCGCGTCGATACGTGGACCACGTTCAACGAGCCATGGGGATCGGCGTACCTGGGCTACGCCTCGGGTGCGCATGCGCCGGGCCGAGAAGACGCCGCAGCAGCGTTCCGCGCCGTCCACCACCTCAACCTCGCGCACGGCCTCGGCCTTCAGGCGCTTCGCGACGTCGTATCTCCTGACGCCGTCCTCTCCACCACCCTCAACCTGCACACCTTCCGGCCGTCGGGACCGACCGGCGAAGAGGCACAGGGACGGCTGGATGCGATCGCGAACGAGGCATTCCTCGCGCCGCTTCTCGACGGACGGCTGAGCGAGCGCCTCGTCGGACTGACGCAGCGCATCACCGACTGGGGCTTCGTCCGGGACGAGGACCTGAGCGTGATCAGCACCCCGATGGACGCGCTCGGGATCAACTACTACTACACGAACTCCGTGCGGATGCGTCCCGACGGCGCGGCCGTGTCACCGGGCGCCCAGTGGCCCGGTGCCGAAGGCATCGAGATCCTCTCGAAGGCTCCGCCGCTCACCGAGATGGGCTGGAACATCGACCCCGCGGGGCTCACGGAGCTCCTGCTGTCGCTGCACAAGCGGGCCCCGGGCCTGCCTCTGATGATCACCGAGAACGGAGCGGCGTTCCCTGACTCGGTGGATGGGAACGGTCGGGTTCGAGACGCGGACCGCATCGGCTATCTGCGCAGTCACCTCGAAGCGACGGTGACGGCGATCGAAGCCGGAGTGGACGTGCGCGCGTTCCTCGTCTGGACGCTCATCGACAACTTCGAGTGGAGTCTCGGCTTCGCGAAGCGCTTCGGGCTGTACCGTGTCGAGCCGCAGTCGCTGCGCCGGGTGGCGAAGGACAGCGCGTGCTGGTTCCGCGACGTGATCGCCAGCCGTGACACGACAGTGCCGGTGCCGGCATGAGCGGCCGCAGTCGGCGAGGGCGCGTCTCCCGGTTCTCGGGCCGCGCGTCGGCGGGTGAGCGAGCCGACTCGATCCGCGAAGCGATCTACGTCGCATTCACGCTCCTGGCGGTGCTTGTGGTGAACCTGTCGCACGGCGCCGAGCATCCCGCCGCCGTCGCGGGGACGCTCGCCCTGACCGGCGGCGCGCTTGCCGTGACGATGTTCGCTGCCGACGCCGTATCGCACATCGTCGCGCACGACAGAGCCATGACGTCTGCGGAGTGGCGCCACGCCGCGCGCGCCTCCTTCGGACCGCTTGTGCTGATCGTCGTTCCCGTCGCGGTCCTGCTGATCAGCGAAGCCGGCGTCTGGTCGGAGCAGACGGCGCTGACCCTGGCGATCCTGAGCGTGGCCGTGGGGCTGTGTTCCGTCGGCTGGCTGGCGGTCCGCGGGATCACGGCGACGACTCTCCGTCGTGCCGTGCTGGCCGTCGGCTTGGCGGCTGTCGCCGCGGCCGTCATCGGGATCCAGGTGCTGGCGCACGGCTGACCGGCGCCTCTTCCGCGACCCCCAGGTCCGCCCTCATGCCGCGCAGCAGATGGCTCAGACCGAAATCGAACTCCTCGGCGAGCGGCCGGGGCAGGTACGGCGCGATCCGGGTCAGGTGAGGGTACACGCCGGGCTCGATGGGGTACGACGGCGGCGGTGGATCGTCCCGCCCGGCCGACTGCATCGCGAAGCCGAGGGTGTAACGCGCCAGCGTCGCGACCGCGGTGGCGGCCTTCTCGGGCGGCATGCCCGTGCGCAGCAGAGCCCGCGTGATCCGTTCGCGGAGGGCGAGCGCGTGCGGGCCTGTCGGGATCCGCTCGATGAGGAGGATCGCGACGCTCCGGTGCTGTGCGATGGTCTCGAAGATCGCGGTGGCCGTTCGATGGCAGACGACGTCCCAGGGCTCTTCGTCATCCTGTTCGACGGGCGGCAGCTCGACGTCGGCGAGCATCCGGTCGATGACCAGGCCGATCAGCTCGGCCCGGCCGCTCACGTGCCGGTAGAGGGTCGCCGTGCCCGACGAGAGCCTCTCCGCGAGTGCGCGCAGGCTCAGCGCATCCGCGCCCTCCTCGTCGACGATCTGCAGCGCGGTGTCGACGATCCGCTCTCGCGGGATCCGCGGGCGACCGGGTCCGCGCTTCGCCGTGGCGCTCGGGGGATCGGCGGGCGAGGGAGTGGTCATGGTCCCACCCACGGTACCGGCTCAGCCCTTCGACCCCGGCGCGCACACGTCTACTCCCACCCGATCCAGTCCGAGATCCCCCGGCCCATCACGAGTTCGAGATCCTGGCCGCGCAGCCACGGCAGATGGTCGATGAACATCGTCACGAGCTCGCTCCACGAAGCCGACTGCCGCGTGATGTCTGTGCCCCAGAACGTCCGAGCGGGTCCGTAGGCATCGAAGGTGCGGCGCAGGATCTCATGCGTGCTCGGGAAGGGATACTCGTCGACGGCGGCGCCCACGATGCCCGTCGCCTTGACGGAGATGTTGGGGTGCGCAGACAGCGAGAGGAGCGCATCGAGGTGGGCGGCCGCCTCCGGCAGCTTCTCGAACGGGCCGATCGCCAGGTGGTCCAGCGCCAGACGCAGGCCCGGGAACCTCTGGGCGATGCCGCCGACCAGCGGGAGGTGATCGGGCATGACCATGAGCGCGACGGGGGTGTCGCGCCTCTGGGCGCGCCTCCACAGCCAGTCCAGCGAGCCCGACGCCAGGAGCCCCCCGGCCTGCGGCGCGTAGAGGACAAGTCGCAGCCCGCGCACACCGGGTCTGGCGAGCATCTCGTCGATCGCCGCCGGCGCGACGGTGCCGTCCACGGGGAACCACACCATCGTCGCGAAGCGGTCGGGGTGGGCGGCGGCCGCCCGTGCGCCGTACTCGTTCGCGCCCGGATCCCACAGCGCCGGGCAGTTCACCGCCCGGTCGACGCCGGCCTCGTCCATCTCGGCGAGGGCGCGCTCGATCGGGTACGGAGTCCGGTGGTGGTGGGGCGGTGCGGCGGGGACGGTCCACAGGTGGATCTGCGCGTCGGTGATCTGCATGTCGCGTCCTCTCTCAGCGTCCTGCGGCCTCGGCGCCGAGACGGTCTCGCACCCAGTCCGCGATGAGCGCATCGCGGTCCGTCTTGTGGTTGTAGATGCAGTGCACGCCGTCCGAGAAGACGACCATCTCCCTCTCCCCCGCCGGGGCCTTCGCGAAGACCGTCTTGGCCATGTCCTCGGAGACCATCGGGTCGGCGCCGCCGTGGATCACCAGCAGGTCGTAGTCCGCGTTCGCTCCGGGCACGAGCGGTGTCACCGTGGTCCAGACGTCGATCGCATCGTCGGGGTCCTCGACGCCGCAGTACGCCACCATCTTCGTGAAGAACGTCCCGATGCTCGGCGGGACCATCCACGGGGCGGGGATGCCGCCGTTGTCGACGCACGCCCGCACCCGGCTGTCGGAGGCAGCGACCGCCATGGCCACGCTCCCTCCCATGCTGTTGCCGATCAGCGCGATCGGCTGCCCCGGCGCGGCGGTCTCGAGATGGTCGATGGCCGCATCGAAGGCCTGTCGCCAGGTGGCGGTGAGGTAGTTCCCGTGCGTGAACCGGGTCTCGCCCTGGCCGGGCGCGTCGAGCAGCAGCGTCTCGACGCCGCGCTGGGCGAGAGCCTCGCCGACGCAGTCGAAGTCCATCGCATAGCCCTCGATGCCGCCGATCACGATCGCGGCCCCCACCACGGGCGCCGTCGCTCGCACGTGCCAGCCGATCACCGTGCCGTCGGGGGTCTCGAGCGCGACGCGCGAGCGGTCGCCGGCGACATCGGCCGCCTCGCGGTACAGCAGCGCCGCGCGCCCGTAGATGGCGCTGCGCTCGGTAGTGTCGGTCAGCATCATGACCTGACTCATGCGCAGAAGCGCCGACGCGCGCCGCAGGTACGAGACCCTCGTCAGCGCGCTCGCGCGATCCGGCTGCGCGTCCAGCGCCTGGAGGCATCCCTCGGCGAGCTGGGTCGCCGCGTCGAGCCAGGGCTGCCCGCCGAGCACGCGCTGATGGAGCTGGATCGCGTCGCTGCGATCCACTCCGTAGCCGATGAGGCGGTCCTCCGAGAACTGGCGCAGGGCGGCCTGCGCCTCCGGCGCGATGCTGTCGGCGCGCGGGTCGGGGACGGGCACGCGCTCCTGGAACGAGATCACCCGGATGTCGGCTGACGCGGGCGGGGCGGATGCAGGAGAGACCATGGAGTTCACACCTTCGTGTTCGACGGTTCGCGATCGTGGATTCGGAGTCAGGCGGACGGGAAGACGGGCAGTTGCGGCCACGCTCCGACGCCCCCGAACGCGTCCGTCGCGATCGCGGCGATGTACCCGTCGGGACGGACGAGGACGAGGGCGTCGCCGTCGATGCCGTAGATGCGCCGGAACTCGGCGTTGGCCGCCTCATCCAGGTTGATCGCCGCCACCCCGGCTCCGGCGGAGGGCCACGCGATGGCCGCGCTCGCCTCGACCGCGCGGGATCCGATCGCCACCAGCCCGAACCAGGGCCCGCGGAACTGATCGAAGAGCGTCGACCGCTCGCCCGAGGAGACGGTGATCGGCGCATCCGGGGCCCGGTCGCCCGCTTCGACCGACGCGGAGGAAGCCGGAGCTGCGGCGAGGGGACCCTCGCGATACGACAGGGACAGCTGGCGCTCCTCGTCACCGCGCCTGGTCGCGGCGAGGGGGCGGTCGGCCAGGTGCGCGTACAGACCGCTCGCCAGGCCGAGGACGCGCGCCGCAACCGGCTGACGTTCGGCCTCATAGGTGTCCAGCAGCGCATCGGGGGCTCCGGCGAGGACCTGCCCCAGCTTCCATCCCAGGTTGTAGGCGTCCTGGACGCCGGTGTTCAGGCCTTGGGCACCGGTGGGCGGGTGCACGTGCGCGGCATCGCCGGCGAGGAAGACGCGACCCGCGCGGTAGTGCTCGGCCAGCCGGATGTTCGGCCGCCACACCGACGACCAATGGATGTCGTGGACGCGCACCTTCGAGCCGACCACCTCGCGCACCAGGCTGTCGACGGCGGCGGTGTCCAGGTCGGCGGGGTCCTTGGGGCGGAGCTTCAGCATCAGCTGGAACGTGTCGCCGGGCAGCGGGCACAGCGCGACGAAGCGACCCTTGGCGCGCGGCCAGATGTGCCAGCGGTCGCGCGTGAGTCCCGACACGGACACGTCGGCCACGATCATGCGATCGCTCTCGTCGGTCGTCCCCTGGAACGCGATGCCGAGCGAGCGTCGCACCGCGCTGCCGCCGCCGTCCGCGCCGACCAGGTATCGCGCACGGACCGTCTCGGGGCCTGCGGGAGAGGCGATCGTGGCGGAGACACCGGAATCGTCCTGCTCGACCCCGGTCAGCGACGTCGAGTACTCGACCCTGCCGCCCAGCTCCTCGAGCCGCTCCCGCAGGCTGGTGTCGGTGGCGTACTGGGGCGCCAGCAGCGTGTTCGCGTGCGGCACGTCCGGCGTCGCCTCGTGCAGCGCGATCATCGTGCGCTTGAGGGTGATCGGGCCGAGGTGGATGCCCAGCGGGGGATACAGCGACGATCTCGACTCGAGCCGCTCGAGCACACCCAGGTCGTCGAACACCTCGGCCGACCGGGGCTGCACGCCTTTCGCCCGCGAGCCCTCGAATCCGTGTGCCGCAGCGTCGATCAAGCGGAAGGCCACCCCTCGCCGCTGCAGATCGCACGCGAGGGTCAGCCCCGTCGCGCCGGCGCCGACGATCAGAACGTCGACCTCATCGCTTGTCATCATCGACCACCTCGGGATTCCGTGTCGTCCGGTCGCTTCATCGCGACGAACGTTATAGAGACACTGTAGCCATATTCATGGTAGAAGTGGCTACGGAATAACCGAAATTCCAGCGACGAAGGAGTTGCGATGCCATCCCATGCCCCGCGGACCGGTCCCACGACGACAGCCACCACCGAGACCCGGGAGGAGGTATGAGCATGTCCGCTCCGCAGACATCACCCGAGACCTCGGAAACCACGGCCCCGGGCTCCCTGCTCGTCTCGATCTGGAGTGCGCAGTTCGGCATCTCCCTGGTCTACGGCGCGGTTCCCGGTGTCCTGCTGGCTCTGCAGATCGAGGATCTCGCCGGCGACGACAAGGTCGCGGTCCTCAGCATCTTCACGTTCCTCGGCGCCATCGCCGCGCTGCTCGCACAGCCGCTGGCCGGCATGCTCTCCGACCGCACGCGGACGCGCTGGGGCAGCCGCACGCCCTATGTGCTCGGCGGGACGATCCTCGTCGCGCCGGTGCTGGCGGCGATGGGCTTCATCGAGTCCCTCGTCATCCTCGGGATCCTCTACGTCACCTCCGAGTTCGTGCTCAGCGCCTCGCAGGGACCCCTGTCGGCCATCCTGCCCGATCGCGTCCCCGAGAACCGGCGCGGCCGGTTCAGCGCCGGCCTGGGGCTCGGGATCATGCTCGGCTCCGTCGGCGGGACGATCCTCGGCTCCGTGCTGGCCGACGACCTGATGATCGCCTATCTCGTCCTCAGTGTGCTCCCGCTCGCGTTCACCGCGACGCGTCTGTATCTGGCCAGAGACGCCGACAACCGCGAGGTCGAGCGGATGCCGCGCTCCGAGGCCGCGCGGTGGTGGCGCACGTTCTTCGTCAACCCGAAGGTCCACCCCGACTTCTGGTGGGCGGTGGGCAGCCGCACGCTCGTCTACACCGGGTTCTTCATCATCCAGGGCTACGGGCTCTACATCCTGAGCGACTACATCGGCGCCGGAGACGAAGCCGTCGACTACGTCGGCATCGCGGCGGCGATCGCCGCCGTGTGCATCAGCCTCACGGCCGTGCCGGCCGGACTGCTCTCCGATCGGCTCGGTCGACGGAAGAGCTTCGTCACCATCGCGAGCCTCGTGATGGCGGCAGGACTGCTCATCCCCCTCGCCGTCCCCACGATCACCGGATATCTCACGATGATGGTCGTCGTCGCCCTCGCCTTCGGCACGTTCGAAGCGGTGGACACGGCACTGGTGACCCAGGTCCTGCCGCGGTCCACGTCTTTCGCACAGGACCTCGGCGTGACGAACGTCGCGGCCATCGCGCCCCAGATCCTGGCACCCGCCATGGCGGGCGTGATCGTCATCATCACCGGCTCGTTCGCGCCGCTCTTCCCGGTGGCCGCGGTGATCGTGGTAGCCGGCGGATTCGTCGTGATGCGCGTGCGCGGCGTGCGCTGACGAGGCTCCAGCACCCATACCCGCTCGGTGGGGCGGCGGATCTCCGCCGCCCCACCGAGCCGCACCCGAGGAGGACACATGCACGCGATCGAAGTCCACGGATACGGCGGAACCGAGGTCCTGACGGCCGTCGAGCGCCCCGATCCCTCGCCCGGACCGGGCGAGATCACCGTCGACGTCGTCGCAGCCGGCGTCAACTACATGGACGTGTACCAGCGTCAGGGACTGAGCCCCTTCCGGCCGCCGCTTCCGTTCATCGCCGGCAACGAGGGCGCGGGCATCGTGCGGGAGGTGAGCGCCGACGTCGCCGGCTTCCTCCCCGGCGAACGCGTGGCGTGGACGGGCGCCCTGGGCGGCTACGCCACGACCGCCGTCGTTCCGGCGGCGCGAGCGCTGCCGGTGCCCGCCGACCTCGAGCTGGAGACCGCGGCCGCGGTCCTGCTGCAGGGCACGACGGCGCAGTATCTCTCGGCGAGCGCCTATGCGGTGAAGCCGGGCGACGTCGCCGTCGTCCACGCCGCCGCAGGAGGCGTCGGGCTGCTGCTCACGCAGATGATCACGAACCGCGGCGGCGTCGTGATCGCCACAACGTCGGCACCGGAGAAGTCCGACCTCGCCCGCGCCGCGGGGGCCGTCGCGACCGCGGGATACGACGACTTCTCCTCGGTGGTCCGCCGCGAGACACGCGACCGCGGCGCGGACGTCGTGTACGACAGCGTCGGGCGTGTCACCTTCGACCAGAGTCTGGCGAGCCTCGCCCCACGCGGAACGCTGGTGCTGTTCGGCACGTCGAGCGGTCCGGTGCCTCCGTTCGACCTCCAGCGACTGGCCGCGACATCCGCCTTCATCACCCGCCCGACCCTGGCGCACTACGCCGGCACACGGCAGGAGCTCGTCGAGCGCGGATCCGAGGTGCTCGCGTCGGCGGCGAACGGGTCGCTGACGGTCCGGATCGGCGGCCGCTACGACCTGGCGGACGCCGCACGCGCGCACGCCGATCTCGAGGCGCGGCGCACCAGCGGGAAGCTCCTGCTGGTGCCGTAGCGGCGATCTCCTCCGGCACGATAGCGATCTCGCAATCGGTTGCACTGTTCGCGAGCCACGTGGTTCGAGTGAATTTGGCAATCGCTTGCAAATTTCACTCGCGCGAGGTTTACTGGTTCTGCGCACCGATTGCGCGAACGAGGACAGCACGCACGACCGCTTGCATGTCGTACTGACGAAGGAGTTGGATGATGGCGAAGACCCGAGCCGCCAAGAGCACGGATCCCGATCGGCTGCCAGCCGGGAAGCTGCTGGCCTGGGCGGGTGCGGGGATGTCCGCGGCCGCCAACTTCATCGTGCTCGGCTACCTCTCGATCTACGCGACCGACACCCTCGGCATCAGCGCCGCGATGGTCGGCGTCATGATCCTGGTCGGCAGCATCGCCAGTGTCGTCGGCGGCCTGGTCGCCTCGTGGATCGTGGACCGCAGCCCCGAGACCAAGTGGGGCAAGGCCCGCCCGTATGAATTCGCCGTCATCGGCGTGTGGCTGGCCACGTGGATGCTGTTCTCGACGCCCGCAGGGCTCGGCGATGTCGGTCGCGTGGTCTGGGTGTTCGCGATGTTCCTCGCGATCAACGTCCTGTTCGACCCGCTGCTCCGCTCGAACGACACCCTCTACATGGCGCGCGCATTCCGCAACCGCCGCGTGTACGCCAAGGTCTACACCCGCGCAGGCATCTTCACCACGATCATGGGCATCATCATGACCGTCGGACTGCCGGTGGCCATCTCCTGGGCCGGCAAGGACCCGGGGCAGTGGTCGATCGTGATGGGCGCCGTCTCGATCCCCCTCGCCATCCTCGGCATGACCCGATTCCTCTTCGTCAAGGAGGAGTTCCAGACGGCCGACACCGGCGCGCCGCCGGTGAAGGTGCGCGACCTGTTCGCGACGCTCGCCGCCGGCAAGTGGATCTGGCTCATCGCCGGCCTGTTCTTCCTCAACAGCGCGATCAACGGCGCGAACATGATCTCGTACTACTTCCGCTACGTCGTCGGCGACCTCGCCCTCCAGGGAGTCGTCGCGGGCGCCGGTGTTCTGATCCTCCCGCTGATCCTGTTCTTCCCGAAGCTGATGAAGCGCTTCGGCATCTCGCAGATCATCATCGTGGGCTGCTCACTCGGCCTCGTCGGAACCGGCTTCTACTACTTCGCCAATGGCAGCATCCCGCTGCTCATGGTCGGCGGCATCCTCGGCGGACTCGCCTCACTCCCCCTCTCCTACCTCGGCGGCGTCATGATCCTGGACGTCTGCGCGTTCAACGAGTGGAAGGGCAAGCGTCGCCTCGAGAGCACGATGGGCGCTGTCACCGGTGTCATCGGCCGCATCGGAATCGGTGTCGCCGGCCTGGTCGTCGGCCTGATCCTCACCGCCTCGGGCTACGACGGCACCGTCGACGTGCAGACCGACACCGCCAACAGCGCCATCGTCGGCCTCTTCGCAGGCGTCCCGGCCTTCGTGTTCCTCGGCATCATCATCCTGATGTTCTTCTACCTGCACTTCGACCTGAAGATCCTGCCGCAGGTGAACGCCGACCTCGACGCACGCCGGGCCCAGGCCGACGCAGACGCACTCACCCGCGAGGAGGAGGACGCGTCCGTGCCGCTGACGGCGACGGCGGCGATTCCGGGGGAGCAGGCATCGCCCCCGCACGACATCTCCTGACCCGCAATGTGAAGGGGTGGTCGGCCGTCGCGACGGCCGACCACCCCTTCTCTCTCCCCTGCAAGGACCGCCGCCGCTCCGAAAGGAAACCATGAGCCCCTCCCCCACCGCGCACGCTCCGCAGCCCGCCCTCGAGGTCACCTCCGAGACACCCCGCAAGCGTCGCAGACGGTGGCCGTACATCGTCGGCGCGATCGTGCTGACCCCGGTTCTGGCGGGTGGTGTGTACTACGCCGCACAGCTCGGCACCGGCGGGGACTACGTCGACGGCGACGGCGATTTCACGCACGTGACGGCGGAGTCGTCGATCAGCCATGTCGTGGGGCATCCCGCGTTCGACGGCTTCACCGACACCATGAGGCTGTTCTCATCATCGTTCCTGGGGACGATCACCGCCCCCATGGCGATCGACAGCATCCGCTCCGATGCGCAGGCGTACGCGGACGGGGCGAACTTCGTCATCGACGAGGTCAACGCCGGCATCGAGGTCTATCGGCCGCTCTACGGCGAGGCGGCCATCGACGCCGATCCGTCGAAGGCCGCCGCCGGCCTCTTCTTCTTCCCCGGGGACCCGGGGGCGCCTGTCGCCGTGGTGATGCCCGGCGGCGCCTTCCTCAGCCTCGCGACCACCGTCGAGGGCTTCCCCTACGCCGAGAAGCTTCACGAACAGGGCTACAACGTCGTCGTCCTGCACTACCGTGTCGGCGTCCAGGACGGCGACGCCGAGGGCGATGTGGCGGTGCGCGCCGAACGCGCCCAGGAAGACCTGCTCGCGGCGATGACCGCGATCGCGGAGAACCCGGAATGGGGTCTGTCGCCGGAGGACCACTCGGTGTGGGGAAGCTCTGCGGGCGGGACCCTCGCCCTGCTGTGGGGCACCGACTCGGAGCTGGGCGCATCGGCCAACGGCTTCCCGCAGCCGTCAGCGATCGTGACGGCGTACCCCGCCGTCCTGGGCTGGCCCGGCGCGTCCGAGTCCTACCCGCCGCTGTTCGTCACCGCGGCCGAGGACGACGAGCTCCTCGCGATCTCGACGACGGACCAGCTCGTCGCCGATGTCGACAGCGCGGGGGTCCCGGTCGAGTACGACCGCGTCGCGACCGGCGGGCACGGCTACGGTGTGGCGAACGGTCTTGAAGCCGACGGCTGGGTCGAGCGCGCGATCTCGTTCTGGAAGGCTCAGTCCGCGCGGTGAGCGCACCCTGCTCCGGCGCACCGACGGCCCCCGAGGACGGATGTCCTCGGGGGCCGTTCGTCTGCGAGGCCTCGGCGAGGGTTACTCGGTGCCGTCCCAGTACACGCGGTACGTGAACGCCTGGACCAGCTGGTCGTCGTAGTCGTCGGCCTCGTCCTGGGTGATCACGCCCGACTCCACGAGGTTGTCGATGGCGGGGCTCCAGGCGTCGACGAGCGCCTGGAGGAGCGTCTCGGAGCCGACGCCGAGGTCGTCGGCGACGGCGGCGAGGTTCTGGCCCTCCTGCTCCATGCGGACGTGGAGCTCGTCGTGGCTGATGCCGAGGACCTCGTCGAGGATGTCCTCGATGGGCTGATGCCCGCGGTGCAGGCCCAGGCTGCCGTCGCCGTAGGCCTCCTCGATCAGCGCCTCGAGGTCGGCCACGGTCGACACGTCCGCGACCGACACGTTCATCCCGGGGCCTGCGCCGTTCCCGGGCATCGTGTCGGCGGTGGTCTCGGTCGTCTCGTCCGTCGTGCCGTCGGTCGTCGACGTGTCGGTCTGCGACGTCGTGGTACCGCTGCTTGTGTCTTCGGCAGCAGTGGTGGCCGCGGCCGCGCAGCCGGTCAGGGTGAGTCCCGCGGCGATGGCGAGGGCGGTGAGGGTGTAGCGCTTCTTCATGGTTCGTTCCCTTGTCTGTGGGGGCCGGAGCGAGCCGTCCAGCGTTGATGTCCCTCATGCTTCGGATGATTCCTATGCGTCTGCTATGCCGCAATCCAAGGGTGGCTGGAGATGCGCGGGGATCCGCGGGTTTCATAGCGCGCACATAGCCGGCGCATAGTCACGGCCACCACCGTCTTGGCCATGGGAAGACTCCGACGCCTCAGCCTGGCCGCATCCGTCGCCGTCACCGGCGCGATCCTCACGGTGCTTGCGGCGCCGGCCGCCTCCGCGCACAGCCTCGAAAGCAGCACCGTGTACGTCGTCGAACAGGAGGACGGACTCGACGCGACGATCTCGATCGCGCTCGAGACCCTGGACGACACCCTCGGCACGGACTACGCCACCGCGGTGACACTCTCCGACGCGGATACGGCTGCGCTCACGGCGTACATCGCCGACCACTTCGCGGTGCTCGGCGCCGACGGGCAGGAATGGGCGGAAACCTACTCCGGCGCGGACGTCGAGGTCGTCGATGGCATCACCTCGTTCACCGTCGACGTCGCCCTCGACGCCGACGGGGCCGACACCACCGCGTTCACGATCGAGTACGACGCGATCATCGAGGCCGATGCCGGCCACGAGGCGGTGGTCGTGCTGAAGGACCTCGACGGCCAGATCTCCACCGCGGGCGTGATCGACGCGTCCAACCCGACGCTGCAGATCGGCGACACCCTGCAGACGGGACTGTGGGACATGATCGGATACGGCTTCGAGCACGTGCTCGCCGGAGCCGACCACCTGCTGTTCCTGCTCAGTCTGCTGCTGGTCGCGCCCCTCACGGCGGCCGCCCGCCGATGGCGACCG
Organism: Microbacter sp. GSS18; assembly: GCA_029319145.1. Taxonomy (NCBI): domain Bacteria; kingdom Pseudomonadati; phylum Bacteroidota; class Bacteroidia; order Bacteroidales; family Porphyromonadaceae; genus Microbacter; species Microbacter sp. GSS18. The sequence goes on from CP119753.1 coordinate 1,793,389, forward strand.
CGCGAGGACCTCCGACGCTCCGTGCGCGGAGTCATCGGGGTCGTCACCGCGTTCACCGTCGGGCACTCGCTGACCCTCATCGCATCGGCGCTCGGATGGATATCGCTGCCGACCGCCCTGATCGAGACGCTCGTCGCCGCCTCCGTGGCCGTCGCGGCCGTCCACGCCGTCCGCCCCCTCGTCCCGCGCGGCGAGCTCGTGATCGCCGGCGGCTTCGGCCTCGTGCACGGGCTGGCCTTCGCCGGGATCCTCGGCACGCTCGGGCTCGACGGCTCGCTCTCGGTCCTCACCCTGCTCGCGTTCAACCTCGGCGTCGAGCTCGCCCAACTCGCCGCCGTCGCCCTCGTCTTCCCTGCGCTGTTCGTGCTGTCTCGCACCCGCTGGTACACACCCGTGCGCGTCGGGATCTCCGCACTGGCGTTCACCGCGGCCGTGCTGTGGATCCTCGACCGCACCGGGGTCCTCGCCAACCCGCTCGCCGGGCTCGAGGACGCCGCCATCGCCCACACGTGGATCCTGGTGGTCGTCTTCGCCGCCCTCGCCGCCGCCGCCGCGATCGAGGGCCGCGTGCGCGGGGGCCGAGCGGCGAGACGTTCGCCCGCCTGACGTTGCGCAGGCGCAGCGACCGTCGCCGTGATCGCTCAGACCTCACGCTGGGGGCCGAATGCCGCCGAGGATCAGGCTGCTCGTTGGGCTACTGTCGGGGGCACCGAGAATCCCGGGTTCACCAGAGTGCGCCTCATCCCGCAGCCTGCCGCGCCCCGCGCACGCCCCGTTGGCCCGAACACGACGCGGGAGGCCGAGCGTGACGCAGACGAAGATCACCCTGGCGGGGTCCGTCGCCCTGGGCACGGGCGTCATGATCGGCGCGGGCATCTTCGCGCTCGTCGGTCAGGTCGCGGGGCTCGCCGGCGACTGGTTCCCGCTGGCGTTCCTCGCCGGAGCCCTGGTCGCCGGCGTCAGCTCGTACGGGTACGCCCGCTATTCGAGCGTGAACCCTTCGGCGGGCGGCATCGCGATGCTGCTCAAGGACGCGTACGGTCCGGGATTGGTCGCAGGATCGTTCTCGCTCTTCATGTACGTGTCGATGGTCGTGGCCGAGAGTCTGCTCGCGCGCACGTTCGGCACCTACCTGCTTCGCCCTTTCGGGCTCCAGGACTCGCTCGTCCTGGTGCCGCTGCTCGGCATCGTGGCGATCGCGGCGGCAGCCGTCGTGAACCTCGTCGGGAACCGTCTGGTCGAGCGCTCCGCCCTCGTCACCGCCGTCCTGAAGATCGTCGGCATCGCTGTGCTCGCCGCCGCCGGCCTCATCGGCGCGGCGGCGAGCGGAGCCGGGTTCTTCTCGCGCGCCTCGGACGGCGGGACCGACACGCTCGGTGCCGTCGCGGCGGTCGCGCTGTGCGTCCTGGCGTACAAGGGCTTCACGACGATCACCAACCAGGGCGAGGACCTCAAGGACGCCGAGCGGAACATCGCGCGATCGATCGTGATCTCGATCGTGATCTGCGCCGTGCTGTATCTGCTGATCACCCTGTCGGTGGGCGCGAGCATCGGCGCGTCCGGCGCCGTCGACGCCCGCGACTACGCCCTCGCCGAAGCCGCGGATCCGCTGTTCGGCGCGTGGGGCGTCCGCATCACGGTGGCCGTGGCGGTGATCGCGACGCTGTCGGGTCTGCTCGCGAGCCTGTTCTCGGTCTCGCGCCTGTACGCGATGCTGCAGGACATGCGCCAGGCGCCGTCGCTCCCCGCGCGAGTTCCGCACCAGCCCCTGCTGATCACCGCGGCGGCCGCGATCGTCCTGACCGCACTTTTCGACCTCAGCCGCATCGCGGCGCTCGGTGTCTTCCTCAACCTCACCATGGACATCGCCGTGCAATGGGGCGTGCTCCGCCGACTCCGCGACAAGATCGACGCACGCCGCTGGCTGCCGATCGCGACGATCCTCCTCGACGCCGTCATCCTCGCCGCCTTCACGATCAGCAAGGTCCGGACCGACCTGCTCACCGTCGCCGTCGCGGCTGCCATCGCCGCGACCATCTTCGTCGCCCAGTGGGCGGCCGTCCGGCACCAGCGGGCCTCGAAGGGCGGCTGAGCCGACGGTGCGGCCCCGGCGGATCACGGATTCGCCGGATGTCAATCCCGTCGACAGGCACTGCGCATCCGTCTATCGTCACCGCCGGAGACACCACCCGGTGAGACGGAACGACGAAGGAGGACTCTCATGCCGAACCGGACCACCGCACCCTCGGTGAAGGATCCCGAGCTCTACGAGACGCTCCGGGACGAAGGCGCGTCGAAGGAGAAGGCGGCGCGCATCGCGAACGCCGCGGCACGCGAGGGCCGCTCGTCGGTCGGCCGGCGAGGCGGCCGGTCCGCGCCGTACGAGGAGTGGACCGTCGAGGAGCTGCGCGACCGCGCCAGAGAACTCGATCTCTCCGGATACTCGCACGCCCGCAAGGCCGAGCTCATCGCCATGATCCGCGACCGCTGACGGCATCCGGGACGCCCGGCCGGTGCGCCCTGCGAGGGCGCAGGCGGTCCGGGCTCACATGTCTCGGGGCGTCGAGCGGGGCGGTCGCGAGGGAATCCGATGCGGGCGCTGGGAGCCGCGCGTGCCGCCGGCGAGCCGGACGATCGCGGCGTCGGAGAGGACATCGTCGAGACAGTCGTAGCGGGCGGCGCGCACCCTGCCCCTCACCCACATCACCTGGTAGCGCCGTCCCGCGTACTCCACGTATCCGAGGAGCGACGCTGCGTCGTCGCGCGCAACACGCCGGTCGCATGCCCGCCACGCCGAGGGCCCGAGCGGCTCGAGCGCGACGTCGGCATACGCGTCCCGGTGGGGCCCTCCCGCGAGGTCGATCGCCTCGATGAACGCGATGTCCTCGGCGCACAGGCGCGCATCACGCGGTATCTCCGCATCCGCGATCCATGCGAGCTCTCGGCGCAGGACGCCGTCGTCCAGGAGCGCGTGGGGGTGGGTCGACAGGATCTCGCGCGCGGCTGCGGACAGCCGCATCCATCCCCGGCGGATCGGGGGCGCGCTGACGCTCCCGCCCGATCCGAGGCCGGCAGGCGTGTGGGCGGTCTCGTGCATGGACCACTCCTCTCTGGTGCGTGCGAGGGAAGGGCTCAGGCACTCACCCTCGGTCGCGTCAGGCTCCCTGCCAAGGGGATTGACGCACGGATCGCGACGAGGTACCCGCAGAAGACGACGCCGGGCGTTTCACCGCGCCGCGACCCGAGGCGGCGGCAACAGCCCCGGTCGCGCCCGCGACGCTAGACGGTCCCGTTCCCGCTCGGGTTCCCCCGGCCCAGAAGCGTCCGCAGCCCCTCCCGCACGGCATCCCGCTCCTCCGACGTCAGCGCGGCGGTCAGCTCGCGGTCGGCCGCGTGGACGAGCGGACGCAGCCGGCGGCGCTCGGCGAGGCCGGCGTCGGTGAGCGTGACGGTGTTGCGGCGCGCATCGAGCGGGTCGCGCCGGCGGGCGACCAGGCCGCGTCGCTCCATCCGCCGCACGAGATCGGCGATCGTCGACCGGTCGAGGTCGACCTCGTCGCACAGCTGCCGCTGGCTCGCCTCGCCCATGCGGTCGAGCACCACGAGGATCGAGTACTGCACGCTCGAGATCTCGGTGGACACCATGCGCGTCCACGTCGCGACGTGCGCCTGCTGCGCGCGCCGGATCAGGTAGCCGGTGTGGCGCTGCGGTTCCTGCTCGGGGTCCGACACGTCTCGATCATCGCAGAGCAGCGGCGCGGCGCTCGGTCAGGAACCCCGCGAAGAAGTCGCCGAGCTCGTCGCGCGCCGACAGCGGCAGCACGTGGGCGACGTACTGGTCGGGACGCACGACGACGATCGCGCCGGCGTCCCCGATGCCGCGCGCCAGGAACACGTCGTCCGCCGGATCGGCCGCCCACACCTTCTCCCAGTCCTGGAGACCGAGCGGTCCCGAATGCGGCAGCAGGATCTCGGGAAGGCCCGTGATGTCGATGTCGTGGTGCCCCGAGCGGAACACCGCGTGCACGTCGATGACGCCATCGATGTCCTCGCCGTCGGCGCGCGAGCGCTGCACCGGCGACTCCGGGGCATCGGTCAGCCACGCGGCGAGGTCGCGCAGCGCCCTGCCGTCGCGGTCGCCGAACCCGTAGACGCGCCACCGCCCGTCGGCCGCATGGGCGTGACCCAGCTGCATCCGGCGAGCATCGGCGACCCGCACGACCGGCGCCGAGTGGAAGCGGGTGCCGATCTCGAACCCCTTCGCGAGGTCCTGGTGCGTGGCGGGGCCGGTGAGAGCCGACGGCCGATACCGCGTCGCCAGGCCCGCCGTGTAGCGGCCCTGGCGTGCGAACTCCGACCGCATCTGCTCCGCGGTCACTCCCCCGGCCTCGGGGTGGTCTGGGTCGAGCGTGGGCTGCGCGATGAACGCCGACCAGAAGCGGTCGAAGTCGATGAGGTCCTGCGCCACCGACTGCCGTTCGACCGAGTAGGTGTCCAGCAGCGAGGCCTCCGAGCGCTCCTCGAGCACGGCAGCCAGCTTCCATCCGAGGTTGAACGCGTCCTGCATCGACACGTTCATGCCCTGCCCCGCCTTCGCGGAGTGGGTGTGGCAGGCGTCGCCGGCGATGAAGACCCGCGGATGCCGCATCCCCACGAGGTCGTCCGGAACGTCGTCGAAGCGGTCGGTGACGCGCTGGCCGACCTCGTACACCGACGACCACGCGACCGACCGCACGTCGATCGAGTACGGATGCAGGATCCGGTTGGCGACCTCCGTGAGCTGCTCGGCCGTCGTCGCGCGGATCGAGGTGTCGCCGGCCAGCACCTCGCCGAGGTCGACGTAGCACCGCACCATCGATCCGCCCTCGCGCGGGATCATCAGCAGCGACCCCTTGCCCGCCGACTGGACGACGTTCTTGGTTCGCCAGTCCGGGAAATCCGTGACGGCGAGCACGTCCATGACGCCCCACGCATGGTTCGCCGCATCGCCGGTCAGCTCGCGGCCGATGGCCCGCCGCACCCCGCTGCGCGCGCCGTCGCACCCGACGACGTAGCGTGCGCGCACCGTGAACTCCTCGCCCGCGCGATCGCCGGCGACGTGGCGCAGCACCACGTCGACGGGATGATCGCCTTCCCCCACCGTCAGCGTGACGAACTCGATTCCGTAGTCGGCGGTGAGCCGGCTCGCCGAGGTGGCGGCGTGGTCGAGCAGGAACTGCTGCATGCGGGCCTGGTTGACGATGACGTGGGGGAACTCGCTCAGGCCGTCGGGAGTGTCCTGCACCCACCCGGTGCGCACGATCTGCGAGCGGTCCTGCTCGGAGGGGCCCCAGAACCGCACCTCGTTCACCCAGTACGCCTCGCGCACCAGCGCGTCGGCGAGTCCGAACGCCTGGAACATCTCGACGGTGCGGCACGCGACGCCGTCGGCATGGCCGAGTTCGAGCGGCGTCTCGCGTCGCTCGACGATGGCCGTGCGTATGCCGGGGAACGCCGCCAACTGGGCGGCGAGCACGGTTCCTGCCGGTCCCGTGCCGACGATGAGGACGTCGAGCTCGTCGGGGACCCCCGCCGGGCGGGCGAGCGCCTCGGGCGACGCCGGGCGGACGTCCGGGTCGCCCGGACGGTAGCCGTCTCGATAGAACTGCATTCCGATCTCCCTCGATCCGCGCATCATCGGCGCGAGGACATCATATCGTCAGTACCCCAACGATTTCAAGGATCAGGCGAAGAGCCGGACGATCGACGGGCATCGCCCGGCCGAGATCGACCCGCGGTAACACGGGCACACATTCAGCCGCCTCCCATTCAGTCGCATAAAATCGAGGGGTGACCCCGACCGAGAAGCGGCAGAGCGGAAACCCCGCCAAGCAGGCCGAGATCAATCTGACCGTCAAGCAGCAGCGCGAGAAGAAGCGCCAGGAGAAGCTCGCCGAGTACCACCGGCAGATGGCGCGGCGCCGCCGCAGCAAGATCGTGTGGTGGACGGTGGGCGCGACGGCCGCGGTGGCCGTGGTCGCCCTCGTGGCGGCATCCGTCATCTTCGCGCCCGAGCCCGCCCCCAGCTACACCGCCGGCAACAGCACCGGCGCCGAGATCACGGGAGTCGAGACGTTCGACAACGTCGCCGACCACGTCGAGGGCGTCGTCGACTATCCGCAGTCGCCGCCGGCGGGAGGGCCGCACAACGCGATGTGGCTCAACTGCGGCGAGTACAGCCAGCCGGTCCCGAACGAGAACGCCGTGCACTCGCTCGAGCACGGCGCCGTGTGGGTCACCTACGACGCCGCCGCCGTGACCGGTGACGAGCTCGACACGCTGCGCAGCCACCTGCCGTCCAGCTACGTCATCCTCTCGCCGTACGAGGGCCTGGAGTCCCCCATCACCCTCAGCGCGTGGGACGCTCAGCTCACGCTCGACTCGGCCGAGGACGAGCGCATCCCGGCGTTCTTCGAGGAGTTCTGGCGCAGCCAGAACGCTCCCGAGCCGAACGCGGTCTGCAGCGGCGCGTTCGACGCGCCCGGCAAGGTCTCGTGACCCGGCCGTGACCGACGACGCCGTCACGCGCGGCCGGTCCGGTCCGCGATGGTGGGCCATCGCCCTGGCCGCGCTGCTCGTCGCAGCGCTGGCCTTCGCGATCGGCCGGTTCTCCACCTTCGGACCGGCCGACGCGCTGCCGCCGAGCGACACGTCTCCCGAGGCGGGCTTCTCGCGCGACATGCAGGCCCATCACGCGCAGGCGATCGAGATGGCGATGGAGATCCATCGCAAGACCGAGGACGACGAGCTGCGGGCGCTCGCCTACGACATCGCGACGGGGCAGGCCGGCCAGCGCGGCGAGATGTACGACTGGCTCGTGCAGTGGGGCCTGCCGCAGTCGGGCGGTCCGATGATGCTGTGGATGGCCGAGAGCGACGCCGGGCACGACCATGGCGTTCCCGACGAGCCGATGTCGAACGACGAGGCCAATGCCGCCATGGGCATGGCGACGGGTGCCGAGCTGCTCGCGCTGCGCGAGGCCGAGGGCACCGCGGCCGACTGCCTGTTCCTCGAACTGATGATCCGGCACCACGAGGGCGCGATCCCGATGGCGCAGGCCGTCGTCGACCTCGGCAGCGAACCCCGCGTGATCGTCGTCGCCCAGAGCATGATCGCGGGGCAGTCCGCCGAGATCGACGCGATGCAGTCCATGCAGGCAGGCCTGGGCTGCGCCGGCTGACGGCGCATCCTCGCGAGCCCGCGGGGTGACAATGGGTGCATGGGAATGTTCATGCAGCGCCCGGAGGAGCCCACCGAGTGGGCCGGTCTCCCCTCGGAGCCGGCCCGACCCCAGAACGCCGCCGAGCGTCTCGACGACGCCCCGCCGGTCGACCTCGGCCTGCCGCCCGCCGTCGATGGGGGCGTCGCGTCGATCGTGATCCCGGTCACGGCACCGGCGGACGAGGCCTCCGCCGAGAGCGACGGCTGAGCCCGCCTCAGCGGACGTAGCGCAGCATCACCACGCCGTCCGGCAGCGTCTCGGCGCCGGCGAAGTCCAGCGTCGGCCGGAAGCCGTCGGCGAACATCGGCAGCCCGCCGCCCAGGACGACCGGCTGCAGGTACAGCCGGTATTCGTCGATGAGGCCGGCGGCCCCGAGCGCGGCCGCGAGCGTGGGACCGGCGACCTCGACGTCCCCCGGGACGCCGGCGAGCAGGTCGCCGACCGCCTCGACGACGTTCTCGCGGATGATCCGCACACCGTCCCCGGCGTCGTCCAGCGTCGTCGACACCACGACCTTGGGGACGGACTGCCACAGCGCGGCGAACTCCGCGGCGGCCTCGTCGCGATCGGCGTCGAGGCCGGCCCAGTACCGCATGACCTCCCACATGCGCCGTCCGTAGACCAGGAGCGAGGTCTCGCGCAGCTCGTCGTTGAAGTGCCGGTGGAGGGCGGGTCCGGGCGGCGGCAGCACCAGCGCACCGTCGGCGTCGGCGACGTAGCCGTCGAGCGACTGCAGCATGCCGTAGCGGACGCGCCCCACCGCGGTGTCAGACCTCGCCGCGCGGCCGCAGCCGGTCCGGGTCGGCGGCCACGCCCAGTTCGGCGGCCGCCTGCGAGATCGCCCGGGCGAGGTCGGCGTCGCGCGCGGTGAGACCCCCCGCGGAATGCGTGACCGTCCGCACCGTCACACCCCGGTAGCGCAGATCGACGTCGGGATGGTGGTCGGCCGCGTCGGCGAGCTCGGCGATGCGCGCGACGAGCGCGGCGCCGGCGGCGAAGTCCCGCGAGTCGAAGTACGCCGCGGCCATGCCGTCGAGGACGCGCCACGCCTCGGTGCCGGGCGCCCCCGCGAAGTCGCCCTCGTCGATGATCTCCATGCCGCTCCCTCGCTCTGCCGCCACTGTAGAACGACGCCCGGCGGGTCGCCAGGGGCCGCCTCCGACCGGGTCAGACCAGGAACACCCGGTCGAGGGCACCGGGATTGTGGGCGTGGACGAGCACGAGGAAGACGACGGCGTCGAAGAGCAGGTGCACCGTCACGACGTACGCCAGCGACCGCGTGCGCCCGAAGATGAAGCCCTGCAGCAGCGCGAACGGGATCGTCAGCAGCGGACCCCAGGCCTGGTAGCCGAGCTCCCACAGGAACGCGACGAAGACGATCGCCTGCAGGATGTTCGCCTGCCACATCCGGAAGTGCCGTCGCAGCAGCACGAAGACGGTGCAGATGAAGAACAGCTCGTCCCAGATGCCGACCGCGCCGACGCCGACGAACAGCCGCGCGATGAGGTCGGGGGTGTCCACGACCGGCCAGTTCTCATAGACGCCGGACGTGATGAAGTAGAACGGCAGGATCAGCCACCCGAGGACGAGCACGCTCGCCAGCCATGTCCACTGGAACGCCGTCCAGCGCCCTCCTCCGCGCCACGGGAACCCGATGGCCCGATCGCGGTACACCCACCGCGACAGCGCGTACGGCACCACGACGGCACCCCCGAGGGCGAGCGCGAACCGCAGGATGGCGAGGTCGTCCAGCTCGGCCTTGAGCGGGATGGCGCTGACGATCAGCATCCCGACCGCGATGAGCGACAGGTCGCGCACGAGCGAGGGCCCGCGCTCGGGACGCCCCGCCGAGCCGTCACGGGCGGCGGTGTCGCCCGCGGGAACGGGACCGCGGACACGCTCGACGAGCCATGCCCCGGCGAGCGCGAGCGCCAGCAGCAGCCATCCGAGCCACGGGATCATCAGGACGAAGAACGCCGGCGCGGCCAAGCACGCCAGGAGCGCCGGGACGAGGCTCCACGTCCACACGGGACGCTCGAGAGCCGCCGAGACCGAGGCCGGATGCGCGGGCACGGCGGCTCAGACCGTCCGCCGATAGGTGAGATCGCGGATGTCGCGCCCCGCCCGCGAGCCCTTGCGCTCGAACGCGGTCAGGACGCGCCCGTCGAAGCGCGGCGCCCAGTCCCCGGAGAACGCGCGCTCGAAGCCCGGCGCGGCGTCCATGACCTCCCGCATCTGCAGCGCGTAGTCCTCCCAGTCCGTCGCCAGGCGCAGCACGCCGCCTGGGCGGAGCGCGGCGGCCGCGATCGGCGGGAACTCCGGCGCGACCAGCCGACGCTTGGTGTGCTTCTTCTTGTGCCACGGATCGGGGAAGAACACCCACAACTCGGCGAGGGATGCCGGCGGCAGCAGGTGCTGCAGCACCTCGGGCGCGTTGGCCTCGACCAGGCGCAGGTTCGTCGCGCCGGCACGGTCGGCATCGAGCATCGTGCGCGCCAGTCCCGCGCGGAACACCTCGATCGCGAGGAAGTCGGTGTCGGGAGCGGTCGAGGCGGCGTGGACGATCGCGTGCCCCTGCCCCGAGCCGATCTCCGCGACGAGCGGCGCATCGCGCCCCCAGACCTCGGCGGGGACGATCTGCGTCCCCGGCAGGATGCTGGTGGACGCGGCGTCGCGCTCCACCTCGATCACGAACCGCGGCGCCAGCTCGCTCCATGCGCGCTCCTGCGCCTCGGACATGCGCCCGCTGCGGCGCACGAAGGACACGGGCCGGTCACGGAAGCGGCGGGGTGCTTCGGGGGCGTCGGTCACTCCCCCAGGCTACCCAGCCCTCGACGCCGCGTCCGTTCCGGCCCTCGTCCGGTGCACGAACTCAGGAAGAACCGCGCGACGCGCCGTGCGGGAGCCCCGCGACGCGGGGGTCTCCTGCATTCGTGCACGATGCGGCTCGGGGCAGGCGACGACGCTCTGTCAGTCGACCGTCACGAAGTCGATGAGCTCCTCGACCCGACCGAGGAACGCCGGCTCGAGGTCGCGGAAGCTGCGCACCCGGCCGAGGATCCGCTGCCACGCGCGGGCCAGGTCGGCCTGATCGCGCGCGGGCCAGCCGAGCGCCCGGCACACGCCGACCTTGTACTCGATGCCCCGCGGCACGTCCGGCCATCGCGGTATGCCCATCGCGCGCGGCGTGACGCACTGCCATACGTCCACCCACGGGTGCCCGACGATGAGCACGTGCGCGCCGTGCCGGCCGCGCTGGATCCCGGCGGCGATGCGGGACTCCTTGGATCCGGGGACCAGATGGTCCACGAGCACGCCGTACCGGCGCTGCGCCGTCGGAGGCTCGTCGTCCAGCGCGGCCTCGAGCAGATCGATGCCCTGCAGATACTCCACGACCACACCCTCGGCGCGCAGGTCGTCACCCCACACCTTCTCGACCAGTTCGGCGTCGTGGCGGCCCTCGACGAAGATCCGGCTCGCACGTGCGACGCGCGCCCGAGCATCGGCGGCGGCGAAGGATCCGGATGCGGTCCGTGCCGGCCCCGCGGAGGCCGGGCGCCGCTCGGGGGCGGTCAGCACGACGTCCCGCCCGTCGATGAGGAACCCCGGTCCCAGCGGGAAGAGCCGGCGGCGACCGGTGCGGTCCTCGAGTTCGACCAGGCCGGACTGGAGCCCGACGACGGCGCCGCAGTAGCCGTCGTCGGCCACCTCGACGACGAGGTCGGGAGCGGCCGCGACGCGCGGCACCTCCTTGGCCATGCGGTCGCGCCAGCCCGTCGCGAGCACGTCGGTTCCGTAGCGATCGTCCATGTGCCTCCTCCGAGGGCGAAACAGTACCGGTTCCCGTGTGCGGCGCGGTGCAGACCCGCCGCATCTACCGCCTCGCGCCCGCGCCTGAATAGACTCGCGGAGGGGCGGTGCGTCCCGAGGAGGGGGAACCGATGCGACGGCGCTGGGCCACGGCCCTCTTGTCGGCCGGGATGACGGCGCTCATGCTCGCCGGAGCGGCATCGGCCGCCGCGACCGATCCGGTGCAGCTGGGGTCGGAATACGTGCTCGACGATGTCGGAGCCATCGCCCCGGGGGATGCCGGGAATGTGCAGTCGAGTCTCGAGCAGCTGTACGCCGACACCGGAGCCGACCTCTACGTGGCGTTCGTCGACACCTTCACGAACCCCGACGACAGCGAGTCCTGGGCGAACGCCGTCGCGGCGCAGAACGGGCTCGGCCCCAGCCAGTACCTGCTCGCTGTCGCGACGGAGTCGCGCCAGTACTATCTCTCCGCCGACAGCTCCGGGCCGCTGTCACAGGAGCAGATCGCTCAGGTCGAGGCCGACATCCTGCCGCAGCTGCGCGACGGCGACTACGCCGGCGCGGTGGTCACGGCGGCGGACACGATGCGGGGCGCGCTCGGCGGAGGCGCCTCGGGCGGTGGCTTCGGCACCGTGATTCTCATCGTGGTCGTGGCCGCGGCGATCGCCGTGGTCGTGTGGCTGGTCATCCGCTCCCGACGCAGGAAGCGGTCGGTGGTCGCCGCCGACGGCGGAGACCCGCTCGATCGGCTCAGCACCGCCGAGCTGCGCGCACAGGCGGCATCCGCCCTCATCGAGACCGACGACGCCATCAAGACCAGCGAGCAGGAGCTGGGGTTCGCCGCCGCGCAGTTCGGCGAGGCGGCCACCGGACCGTTCGTCGAGGCACTGGCAGCCGCCCGGGCCGAGCTGACCGAGGCGTTCTCGCTGCAGCAGAAGCTCGACGACGCCGAGCCCGACACCGAAGATCAGGTCCGCGCGTGGAACGCGCGCATCATCGAGCTGTGCGACCAGGCGGGCACGCGCCTGGACGAGCGCGCCGCCGAGTTCGACGAGCTGCGCAAGCTCGAGCAGGACGCCCCCGAAGCGCTCGCACGCCTGCAGGCCGAGCGCATCGCCGCCACGACCGCCACGCGCCCCGCGGCCGACCGGCTGGCGGCGCTGCGCGCCTCCTATGCGCCCGAGGCGCTCGCGACCATCGCCGACAATCCGGCCCAGGCCGAGACGCGTCTGGAGTTCGCCGACGAGCAGCTCGCCGCGGCGCAGCAGGCGATCGCCCGCGGCGACGGCGGCGAGGCGGCGGTGAGCATCCGCGCCGCCGAGGAGGCCATCGGCCAGGCGACGATGCTCGCCGACGCGATCGGCAGGCTCGGCGACGATCTGAGCGCGGCCGAGAAGAACGCCGCCGCCCTCATCGCCGACATCGAGCAGGACGTCGCCGCCGCCGGAGCCCTCCCCGATGCCGACGGGCGCGTGGCCGCCGCCGTGACCGCGGCCAGCCAGCAGCTCGAGGCCGCGCGCGCCGAGCTCGCCGGTGCGAAGGACCCGCTCGCCGCGATCGCGGGTCTGGAGGCGGCCGACGACCAGATCGACGCCGTCATCGCCCGCGCCCGCGACGAACAGGCCCGCGCCCGGCGCGCCCAGCAGATGCTCGCGCAGACCATGACGCAGGCGCAGGCGCGCGTGTCGACGGCCGAGGACTACATCACGGCCCGCCGCGGCGCCGTGGGGGCGCCGGCGCGCACGCGGCTCGCCGAGGCGGGCGCGTCGCTCGTGCGCGCCCGGCAGCTGCAGAGCAGCGATCCGGCGCAGGCGCTCGCCCAGGCCCAGCGCGCCGACCAGCTCGCCGCGCAGGCGATCCAGTCGGCGCAGAGCGACGTGTCGGGCTTCGGTGGCATGGGCGCGGGCACCCAGCCCGGAATGCCCGGTGGCGGGATGCTGGGCGCGGTCCTCGGCGGCATCGTGATCAACGCGGCGATGGGCGGTGGACGCTCGTCGGCGTCGCGCGGCGGTTTCGGCGGCTTCCCGGGCGCGTCGAGCGCCGGCCGCAGCCGCCCGCGCATGAGCTCCGGGTCCTTCGGCGGCGGGGGCACGCGTGCCCGCCGCGGCGGAGGACGCTTCTGACCCGCGGCACGCCGCATCCGATCTTCGTACTCGACTCGTGAAAGACCGTTCTTCAAGGAAAGGAAAACCGATGGCGAAGCAGTCCATCTTCGGCCGCATCTCCACCCTGATCAAGGCGAACGTCAACGCCTTGATCGATTCGGCCGAGGACCCGCAGAAGATGCTGGACCAGCTGGTCCGCGACTACACCAACTCGATCGCCGACGCGGAGGCGGCGATCGCCGAGACGATCGGCAACCTGCGCCTGCTCGAGCGCGACCACCAGGAGGACGTCCAGGCGGCCGCCGAGTGGGGCAACAAGGCGCTGGCGGCGAGCCGCAAGGCCGATGAGCTGCGCACAGCCGGCAACACCGCCGACGCCGACAAGTTCGACAACCTCGCGAAGATCGCGCTGCAGCGCCAGATCAGTGAAGAGAACGAGGCGAAGGCGATCGCGCCGACCATCGCTCAGCAGAACGAGGTCGTCGACAAGCTCAAGGACGGCCTCAACGGCATGAAGGTCAAGCTCGACCAGCTGAAGTCCAAGCGGGCCGAGCTGCTGGCGCGCTCGAAGACCGCCGAGGCGCAGAACAAGGTCGCCGACGCGGTCAAGTCGATCGACGTGCTCGATCCCACGAGCGAGATCGGCCGCTTCGAGGACAAGGTGCGGCGCCAGGAGGCGCTCGCGCAGGGCAAGCAGGAGCTCGCCGCGTCGTCGCTGGACCAGCAGTTCAACCAGCTCGAGGACATGGGCGAACTCACCGAGGTCGAGGCGCGCCTGGCCGCCCTCAAGGCCGGCGGCAGCGCCGGGGCGATCGGCTCCTGACCGCGACCCTCTCACGCGCGGCCCGCAGCCCGAGGCGATCAGCCCGGTCTGCGGGCCGCGCGGCGTCCGAGGGTGGAAGATGAAGGAATGACCCGGTTCATCGTCGTTCCCCAATGGCAGGGCTCGCCGTCGTCTCGCGCGATGCAGCTGATCGATGGAGCGGAGGCGATCGCGGGCGATCTGCCGCGCGTGTCCTGCACGCGTGTCGAGGTTCCCCTCGAGGCCGGTGAGGCGGTCGACACCGGCGTGCAGCGCTACAGCTCGCTCCATCGCATCCGCGACCTCGTCGCGAGCTCCGTTCAGGCCGGGGGTGGCCCGGCCATGGTGGTCGGCGGCGACTGCGGAGTCGCCGTTTCCGCGGTCGCGCGGTCGGCGGCCGCCGATCCCGATCTCGCCGTGGTGTGGCTGGACGCGCACCCCGATCTGCACACCCCCGCCACCAGCGAGTCCGGCGCGTTCGCCGGGATGGCGCTGCGCGCCGTGATCGGCGAGGGCGCGCCCGGTCTCGCGCTCGAGGCCGGCACGGTGCCGTCCGAGCGCGTGGTGCTCGCCGGCGCCCGGTCGTTCGACGCCGCAGAGGACGCCGCCGCCCGCGAGCTGGCATTGACGATGCTCGCGGTGTCGGACCTCGCCGACCCCGCGCGACTCGCCGACGCGGTCTCGGCGACCGGCGCCTCGGCCGTGCACATCCACGTCGACCTCGACGTGCTCGACCCGTCGGCGATGGCCGGCGTCACGTCGGCCGAGCCCTTTGGCGTGACCGTGGCCGACCTCGTCGCCGCCATCGGCGCGGTGCGCGCCTCGACCCGGCTCGCCGGGTCGAGCATCGCCGGCTTCGCCCCCTCCTCCCCCGCCGCCGCCGTCGAAGACATGGGCGCGATCCTTCGCATCGTGGGGGCGCTGGCGTGATCGCCCGACCGCCGGCCGGCTGGGAGGCAGCTGCCGAGCGCGCGCTGGAGCGCGGTCGTCGCATCGACCGCTTCATCCCCGCCGTGCTGCTGGACTCCCCCGTCAGTTATGTCGGCTACCTCTACGGATGCACCGTGGGCTGGATCTGGGGGACGCTGTGGAGCACGGGACGCATCGAGCGCCGGGGCGAGCTGTGGGTGTTCCGCGGGCTGCCCGCGTGGGCCTTCCCGCGCGGGGGCGTGTGCGTCGGCTCGTGCTTCCTCACCGGGGACGGGGCCGTCGGCGAGCGGCTGCTGCGCCACGAGACGGTGCACCGGCGCCAGTGGCGGCGCTTCGGGCTGCTGATGCCGCTGCTGTACTTCGCCGCCGGACGGAACCCGCTGCGCAACCGGTTCGAGATCGAGGCCGGACTCGAAGACGGCAACTACGTGCCCCGGCAGCGAGCGCGCGCCGCCTGACGCGCGTCAGGCCACCAGCACGCGACGCAGTTCGACGATCTCGTCGTCGGCCATGCCGTGCGCCCGCAGGTAGTCGGCCGCCGACCCGTACTCGTCGGCGACGGTCTGCAGCAGCGCCCTCATCACCGGCGCGGGCGAGCGCGTCGCGAGGTCCTCGAGATGCCGCGCCTCGGGGTGCTGCGCACGGAGCCGCTCGATGACGCGTCGATTGCGCCACTCCGGCAGCAGCCCCTCGGTGCGCGCATAGTCGGCGATCACCGCTTCGCGCTCGACGCCGGACGCCGCCAGGGCCATCGCGATCGTCACCCCCGTGCGGTCCTTGCCCACCGTGCAGTGCACCAGCACCGGCTGCTCGGCGACGACGCCCCGCACCACGTCGACCACGCCGGCGGCGGAGTCGGTGATCAGACGCCGGTACATCTCGTCGAGACTGACGTCCGCGGAGAAGAACGACGCGACGGATCCGAGGAACAGCGGAACGCGCTGGGTCACCAGCGGCAGGCCTGCGACGCGACTGGGCGCGTGCTGCACCTCGTCCTCGGCGCGCAGGTCGATGATGCGCCGGATGCCCAGCTCTCCCAGTGCGGCCACACCGGCGTCCTCGAGCCGGGCGAGATTGCCCGACCGGAACAGCACGCCCTCGCGAGTGATGCCGCTCGCCGCGGGGAGACCCCCGACGTCGCGGAAGTTCACGGCGCCGGGGACGAGCGTGGCGAGGGTCATCCCTCCTCCGGCGCCTTGGGCTGCTGGGGAGGAACCAGGTAGCGACCCGCGATCGCGAGTCGGTTGAAGGCGTTGATCGACACGATGATCCAGCTGAGCGCGACGTACTCCGCCTCGGTCAGCACGGCGCCGACACGGTCGTACACGCCGTCGGGGATGCCGTCGACGTGGATGAACGTGTACGCCTCGGCCAGCTCCAGTCCGGCCCGCTCGCGTTCGGTGAAGACCCCCGAGTCGCGCCACGCCGCGATCTGCGCGATGGTGTCGGCGTCGACGCCCAGCGCGACCGCGCGCGTGACATGCTGCCGCACGCAGTAGGAGCATCCGTTCAGCTGGGACGCGTGGATCTGCACCAGCTCCTTGAGACGGTCGTCGACGCCCGACTCGGCGGCGATGCCCCCGACCGTGCGGGAGAACTCCGACAGCGCCTGGTAGGCCGGTCGCGCGGCCCGGGACAGATGCACGCGGGGCTGATCGCTCATGGGTGTCAGCGTACCCACTGCGGCGGGTGCCGAGGTCGAACCCGGCTTCGCCCCGCGCGCATGGGTGAGAATGGGCGCGTGAGCGAACCCTTCGACGAGTTCTCCTTCCTGCCCGCGCAGGCCGCCGACGCCGGCATCCCGGGCCCGGTGCCCCGTGGCGAGCGCGTGTCGCTCACCCTGCCCGACGGGCGTACCGTCAGCGCACTGCGCTACGGCGACGACGCGCCCGTCGTGACCTTCCTGCACGGTGCGGGGCTGAACGCCCACACGTGGGACACCACGATCCTCGCCCTCGGGCTCCCCGCCCTGTCGATCGATCTGCCCGGCCACGGCGACTCGTCGTGGCGCGACGACGCGGCCTACGTCGCCCGCGTGCTCGCGCCCGACGTCCACGCGGCCCTGGACGCCTGGACCTCGACGCCGCAGGTGCTCGTCGGCCAGTCGCTGGGCGGGCTGACGGCCGCCGCGGTGGCGGCGGCGCGGCCCGACCTCGTGCGCGACCTCGTCATCGTCGACATCACGCCGGGCGTAGACCCGAGCGCGGGTCCGAGCCAGCTGCGCGCCTTCTTCGCCGGACCCACCGACTGGGCCACGCGCGACGAGCTCGTCGAGCGGGCGCTCGCGTTCGGGCTCGGCGGCGCGCGCAGCGCGGCCGAACGCGGCGTCTACCTCAACTCCCGCATCCGCGACGACGGGCGCGTGGAGTGGAAGCACCACTTCGCCCACCTCGCGGCCGCTGCCGCCGCCGACCCCGACGCCGCCGCGCGCATGTCCGCGCGCCAGGGCGCCATCGCGGCCGTCCTGGGCGAGACGGGCTGGGAGGACCTCGCGGGCGTGCGGGCTCCCATCACCCTCGTGCGGGGCGAGCGCGGCTACGTGACGGATGCCGACGAGGCCGAGTTCTCGCGCCGCGTCCCCGCCGCATCCGTCGTCGCCCTCGCCGCCGGTCACAACGTGCAGGAGGAGCAGCCGGTCGCCCTCGGCGCCCTCGTGCGCACACGCGCGCGTCCGGACTGACGCGCCGCACCGCCGCCGGTTCTGCACCAGGGCCCGCGCTTCTCTAGAGTGGTCTGCGCACCGGCCACGCCGCTTCCCCGAAAGCCGGCACTCCGCGCATCGGGCGCGGGAGGCCCCCGAAAGGACGTCCATGCTCCGCCGCACAGCCCTCGCCGCGACCGCTCTGGTCGCCGCGACCGCGCTCGCGCTCACCGCCTGCTCGGGCGAGAGCGCACCCGCTCCCACCGCCACCGGCGCCCCCGACCCCGACGCGTCTGTGGCGATCCGGCTCGTCCTCGAGCCCGGCAACCTCGACATCCGCAGGACCGCGGGAGCGGCCCTCGACCAGATCCTGGTCGACAACATCTACCAGGGGCTCGTCTCGCGCACGCCCGAGCAGGACATCGTGCCGGCGCTGGCCAGCGACTTCTCGGTCTCGCCGGACGGGCTGACGTACACCTTCACGCTGCGCGAGGGCGTGACCTTCCACGACGGCAGCGAGCTGACTCCGGCCGACGTCGTGTGGTCGCTCGAGACCCGCCGCGACTCCGACGACTGGCGGGACGCGGCGCGCCTGGCCAACGTGGACTCCATCGACGCCGACGGGCAGACCATCACCCTCACGCTGAGCGAGCCCGACTCGACCCTCCTGTGGAACCTCACCGGCCGGGCGGGGATCATTCTCAAGCGCGACGACGACGTCGACTACAACACCGCGGAGAACGGCACCGGTCCGTTCGTCCTCGACAGCTGGCGCCAGGGCGACAGCATCACCTTCGTCCGCAACGAGGAGTACTGGGGTGACGCCGCGCAGGTCGCCGAGGTCGTCTTCGACTACATCCCGGACAACCAGGCGGCGCTCAACGCCGCGCTGGCCGGCGAGGTCGACGTCGTCACCGGATTCGACGCGAACCTCCAGGAGCAGATCGAGGCCACCGGCGACTTCGCGCTCGTGCTCGGCGAATCCACCGACAAGGGCGTATTGGCGTTCAACCAGTCCGAGGGCAGCCCCCTCGCCGACCAGCGCGTGCGCCAGGCGATCCGTCAGGCCATCGATCATCAGGGCTTCGTCGAGGCGCTCGCGTCGGGCCAGACCCTGTACGGTCCGATCCCCTCGCTGGACCCCGGCTACGAGGACCTGTCCGAGGTCGCGCCGTACGACCCGGATGCCGCCCGCACACTCCTCGCCGAGGCCGGGGCCGAGGATCTCGAGCTGACGCTGACGATCCCGAACTTCTACGCCACGACGATTCCGACGATCCTCGTGTCCGATCTCAACGAGGTCGGGATCACGCTGACCGTGGAGTCGGTCGACTTCTCCACGTGGCTCACCGACGTCTACACCAATCGCGACTACGACCTGAGCTTCGTCCTGCACACCGAGGCGCGCGACTTCGAGAACTGGGCGAACCCGGACTACTACTTCACCTACGACAACGCCGAGGTCCAGGATCTGTACGCGCAGGCGGTCGCCTCGACCAGCGAGAGCCAGGCTTCGACGCTGCTCGAGCGCGCCGCGCGCATCGTCTCGGAGGACGCCGCCGCGGACTGGCTGTTCAACGGCGCATCCGTCGTCGCGGTCGGCTTCGACGTCGCGGGCATGCCGTCGGTGAACGTCAACGAGCGCCTGAATCTGGCTGAGCTGACCAAGAGCGACGGGTGATCAGATACGCGCTGACACGGCTGACCCTGCTGGTGCTGGGTCTCGTCGTCGCCAGCGCGCTGATCTTCCTCACGCTGCGCGTGCTGCCCGGCGACGTGGCCCTGCTCGTCGCGGGCGTGAACAGCTCGCCCGACCAGGTCGCGGCGATCCGCGAGAGCATGGGGCTGAACCGGTCGCTTCCGGAGCAGTACCTCGAGTGGATCGGGGGCGTCCTGCGCGGCGACCTCGGGACGAGCCTGCTCACCGGCTCATCGGTCGCCGACGAGATCGCCCAGAAGGCCGAGGTGACCTTCCCGCTGGGGATCCTGTCGCTGCTGATCGCGATCGCGTTCAGCGTTCCGCTCGGCGTGCTGTCGGCGCTGCGGCGCGGCCGCGCCGACGGCACCGCGATGAGCGTCACGGCGCAGACCGTCGCCGCGGTACCCGTGGTGTGGGCGGGCATGATGCTCGTCGTCGTCTTCGCCGTCTGGCTCGGCTGGCTGCCGGCGCAGGGCTTCCCGCGCGACGGGTGGGCCGACCCCGGGGCGGCCCTGCGCGCCCTGATCCTGCCGGCGCTCACGATCGGCGTCGTCGAGGGCGCGATGCTGATGCGGTTCGTGCGCTCCGCGACGCTGCAGGCCATGGGCCAGGACTACGTCCGCGCCGCGGCAGCCAAGGGACTGACCCGCACCACGGCGCTCATCCGCCACGGTCTTCCGAACGTCGGGCTGTCGGTGATCACCGTCCTGGGGCTCCAGGTGGCCGGCATCATCGTCGGCGCCGTCGTCATCGAGCAGCTGTTCTCCCTTCCCGGCATCGGACGGATGCTGGTGGCCGACGTCGGCGCGCGCGACCTGCCGAAGGTGCAGGGCGAGCTCCTCGTGCTCACCGGCTTCGTCCTGATCGTGGGCTTCGTCGTGGACCTCGCCCATCGGCTGATCGACCCGAGGCAGCGGGAGGCGGCATGACCGGGCGCTGGGCGTGGCTGGCTCGGCTGTGGGGCGTGCCGACGGGGCGCTTCGGACTCATCGTCGTGCTCGCGATCGGTGCGACCGCCGCGGTCTCGCTGGTGTGGACGCCGTTCGACCCGCAACAGGTCGAGATCTCCGACCGCTGGATGCCGCCCGGCTGGCCGCACGTGCTCGGGACCGACAGCTCGGGCCGCGACATCCTGAGCCTGATCATGGCCGGCTCGCGCACCACGGTCGTCGTCGCCGCCGGCGCGGGCGCCGTCGCGACCGCGCTCGGGATCGCGCTGGCCGCGCTCGGCGCCCTGACCGCGCGATGGCTGCGCGAATCGGTGGCCGTGCTCGTCGACATCCTCATCGCCTTCCCCGTCCTGATCATCGCGATGATGATCTCGGCCGTGTGGGGCGGCTCGCTGTGGGTGGTGGTGTGGTCGGTCGGGATCGGCTTCGGCGTCAACATCGCCCGCGTCACGCGGCCGGAGCTCCGCCGCGTTCTGCACAGCGACTTCGTGCTCGCCGGCCGCGCCGCCGGCCTCACTCCGGCGCAGAACCTGCTGCGGCACCTTCTGCCCAACGTGGCGCCGGTGTTCATCGTGCAGCTGTCGTGGGGCATGGCCATCGCCGTGCTGGCCGAGGCCGGGCTGTCCTATCTCGGGTTCGGCGCGCCGGTGACCGAGCCGTCGTGGGGCCTGCTGCTGGCCCAGCTGCAGCAGTACCTCACCGTCTACCCGCTCGCCGTCCTGCCCCCGGGGCTCGCGATCACCGTGACGGTGCTGGGCCTGAACCTGCTCGGCGACGGGCTGCGCGAGGCGACCGACCCGACGCTGAGCCGGCGCGACCCCGCCGCGCGCCTGCACGTGCCGGAGGTGACGGCATGAGCCTGGTCGTGGAGGACCTCGTCGTGACGATCGGCGAGCGGCGCGTCGTCGACGGGGTGTCGTTCGCGGTCCCCGACGGCGCGCGCGTCGGCCTGATCGGCGAGTCCGGCTCGGGCAAGTCGCTCACGGCCCTGGCGATCCTGGGGCTGCTGCCCGACGGCGCCGAGGCCGCCGGCTCGATCCGGTGGGACGACCGCGAGCTGATCGGCCTGCCCGACCGAGAGCTCGCCCGCCTGCGCGGCGACGAGATCGGCATCGTCTTCCAGGAGCCGCGCACGGCACTGAACCCCATCCGGACCGTCGGCCGGCAGATCTCGGAGTCGATCCGCATCCATCGCGGGCTGTCGCGGCGCGGGGCCGCCGCCCGCGCGGTCGAGGAGGCGCGGCGGGTCGCCCTGCCCGACCCCGAGGGCATCGTGCACCGGTACCCGCACCAGCTCTCGGGCGGGCAGCGCCAGCGCGTCGCGATCGCGATGGCGCTGGCCTGCGATCCGCGGCTGCTCATCGCCGACGAGCCGACCACGGCGCTCGACGTGACGATCCAGGCCGAGATCCTCTCGCTGCTGCTGTCGCTTGCCGAGGACACAGGCATGGGGCTCGTATTCATCACGCACGACCTCGCGGTGCTGTCGCAGATCGCGACGCACGGCGTCGTTCTCGAGAACGGCCGCGTCGTCGAGCAGGCGCCGACGTCGACGCTGCTGCGCGAGCCCGCATCCGCCGTCACGCAGGGACTGCTGCGCGACGCGTGCGCGACCCTGTGGCGACCGGGAGGAGCGGAATGACCGACGCACTCCTGAGCGGCCGCGGGCTGACCCGCCGGTTCCCCGTCCCCAAGCGCGTGCCCTTCGAGCGCACCACCTACACGACGGCGCTCGACGACGCCGACATCGACGTGCGCGAGGGCAGCAGCCTCGGGATCATCGGCGAGTCCGGCTCGGGCAAGTCCACTCTCGTGCGTCTGCTGCTGGCGCTGGACGCCCCCACGTCGGGCACCGTCGAATTCGACGGCCGCCGCGTGGACGCGCGCGCCTCCGCGCGGAAGCTGCACTGGCTGCGCCGCTCCACCGGCATCGTCTTCCAGGACCCGTACTCCTCGCTCGATCCCCGCATGAGCGTCGGGCGCATCATCGCCGAGCCGCTGTGGGCCCTGGGGATCGACGGCGACCGCCCCGCTCGCGTCCACGAGGTGCTCACCGCCGTCGGGCTCGATCCCGACATGGCCGCGCGCTTCCCCCACGAGTTCTCGGGCGGTCAGCGCCAGCGGATCGCCATCGCCCGCGCCATCGTGCACCGCCCGCGCCTGCTGGTCGGCGACGAGCCGCTGTCGGCCCTCGACGTGACCGTGCGGGCGCAGATCCTGGAGCTGCTCGTCCGGCTGCGCCGCAGCGAATCCATGGCGGTCGTCATGGTCTCGCACGACATCGGCGTCGTGCAGAGCCTGTGCGACGAGGTCGTCGTCATGAAGGACGGCCGGATCGTGGAGGAGGGGCCCACCGAGAAGGTGCTGCTCCAGCCGCAGGTCGCCTACACGCGCCGCCTGCTCGCGGCGATCCCGACGATCGACCCGAGCGCCGAAGCGTGAGCGGCGAGCGCGTCAGCGGCTGAACAGCCGGCGCTTCTGCCTCTTGCGGGGCTCGAGGGACTTCTGCAGGTAGACGGTTCCGAGCCAGCGGCCGAACTTGAACCCGACCTTGCCCATGCGGCCGACCTCGGTGAAGCCGAGCTTCTTGTGCAGGGCGATCGAGGCGTCGGCCCCTTTGTCGCTGATCACGGCGACCATCTCGCGGATGCCCTGCTCCTCGCACGCGTCGATGAGCGCCTCCATGAGGGCACGGCCGAGGCCCTTGCCGGCCGCGGCGTGACCGAGGTAGACGGAGTTCTCGACGGTGTACCGGTAGCTGGACTTCCCCGACCACGGCGACACGTACGCGTAGCCGAGCACCTGGCCGGTCGGCGACTCGGCCACCAGGAACGGCAGGTCGAGCTTGCGGATGTGCGCGATCTTGTCGCGCCACTGCGCGATCGTCCACTTCTTCTCGTCGAAGGTCACGACCGAGTTGGTGACGTAGTAGTTGTAGATCTCGCGGATCTCGGGGACGTCGCCGTCCTCCACGGTGCGGATCGTGTACGAGAAGGGACGCTCGGGCTCGGGCGCGCGCCGCAGATGGCGCGGCAGCCGGCGCCGGTCCTTGTTGTACTCCTCCTCCAGCATCCGCCCAGCCTACTGAGCGGTCGCGGGTGCGGCGTCGGGGATGCGCCAGTCCACGGGCGCGGCGCCCTGGCGCTCGAGCAGTTCGTTGGCGCGAGAGAAGGGCCGCGATCCGAAGAACCCGCGGCTGGCCGACAGCGGTGACGGATGCGGCGACTCGATGATCGGGGTGTCGCCCAGCAGCGGCCGCAGATTGGCGGCATCCCGCCCCCACAGGATCGCCACGAGCGGCCGGTCGCGGGCGACGAGCGATCGGATCGCGTGCTCGGTGACCTTCTCCCAGCCCCAGCCGCGGTGCGAGGCGGGGGCGCCCGGGGCGACGGTCAGCACGCGGTTGAGCAGCATGACCCCCTGGTCGCTCCACGCCGAAAGGTCGCCGTGCTGGGCGGCCGGGATCCCGAGGTCGGTCTCGAGCTCGCGGTAGATGTTCGCCAGGCTCCGCGGCAGCGGACGCACGTGCGCGTCGACCGCGAACGACAGGCCGATCGGATGCCCCGGCGTCGGGTACGGGTCCTGGCCGACGATGAGCACCTTGACGTCGTCGAGGGGCCGCCCGAACGCGCGCAGCACGCGGTCGCCCGCGGGCAGGTAGTGGCGGCCCGCCGCGGTCTCGCCGCGCAGCCGTTCGCCGAGCGCCGCGATGTCGCCGGCCACCGGCGTGAGCGCGTCGGCCCAGCCGGAGTCCAGCAGACCCGCGTCGGCGAGCTCGGGCAACGTCATCGCCACGTCACGCGCTCCGCTCGAGGTCGGCGTCCTCCTCGACGACAGACCCCTGGTACGACCAGGGGAAATCGATCCACAGCGCGGTGTCCTTGAAGGCGTAGTCGGGCTGGATGATCGTGGTCGGCTTGGTGTAGATCGTCGCCGAGCGCACGTCCGCGCCCCGATCGCGCAGCAGCTGCACGGCGAGGGCGAGGGTGCGCCCGCTGTCGGCGACGTCGTCGACCAGCAGAACGCGCTTGCCGTCGAGGTAGGTCATGTCCAGCTCGGGCGGCAGCACCTCGGGGGCGTCGAGGACGGTGCCGATGCCGGTGTAGAACTCGACGTTGATGGCGCCGCAGTTCTTCACGCCGAGGCCGTACGCGATGGCACCGGCGGGCAGCAGGCCGCCGCGTGCGATCGCCACGACCACCTCGGGGACGAACCCGTCCGCCACGATCGCCCGGGCGATGTCCCGGCACGCCTCGCCGAATCCGTCCCACGTGAGCGTCTCGCGCTCCACCGCCGCTTCCGTCACCGCATGCCTCCTCGTTCGCGTGCCTCAACACTACGGCGATCGGGGCCGTTCCCCCTTCGAACCAATGTCCGAAGGTCATGCCAGGCTGGACGCATGACGTCAGCCGCTCAAGCATCACTCGCCGTGGCGCGTGAGGCAGAGAGCCGGCGGCGTCCTGGTGTGGACGAGCCCGACGGGGCGGGTGTACACCGACCACCCGGGCAGCGGCGTCGCCTTCTCCGTCGAGCCGGAATGCGACCCCGCGCCCTTCTAGCGGGCGCACCTCACGGCGGGCGCACCTCACGGCGGGCGCACCTCACAGCGGGCGCACCTGACGGCGGGCGCGTCTGTCCCCAGCGCACGCGAAGGGGACCGCCCGGCGAAAGGGGATCGCCGCGCGAAGGGGACCGCTGTACCCCAGCGTTCCGCCCGGCATCGGCGGGAGCCGGTCGCGGTGTTATCGTCACTGGGTGTCACGCGCCTCCACTGCCGCCTCTCGCCTGCGCGGCTCCGCCCTCGGGATCACCGCCGGCCTGATCAGCTGGCTGATCCTCGTCGAGATCACCAGCGGCATCCTGCAGGGGTACTACGTTCCCCTCTTCAGCGACATCGTCATCCACCTCGGCATCCGCGACGGCGACGTCAACTGGTTCGAGGCCGCGCAGCTGCTGCTGTCGTCGATCGTCGTGCCGATCATGGCCAAGCTCGGCGACATGTACGGGCACAAGAAGGTGCTCCTGTTCGCGACGATCGTCACGGCGGGCGCGACGTGGTGGCTGGCGTTCACCGGGACCTTCTGGACGTTCCTGCTGGCGTGGGCGCTGCAGGGCTTCTACGTCGTGTGGCTGCCGCTCGAGATCGCGCTGATCTTCGAGCGCGGGCGCCGCGGCGACCACGGCGTCTCGCTGACGCGCCGCGCGGCCGGTCTGCTCGTCGTCGGCCTCGAGGCGGGCGCCATCATCGGCGCGCTGGCTGCCGGCCGCGTCTTCGCGGCGACCGGCGGCGACCTCGCGATCACGCTCATCATGCCCGCGATCGTCGTCACGCTCATCGCTTTCGTCATCTGGCTGGGCGTGCCCGAATCCGAGCCGCTTCCGGGCAGGCGCCTGGACTCCGGCGGGTTCGCGATCCTCACCGGCGCGCTGCTGCTGGTCACCGGCGCGCTCGTCTACATGCGCATGATCGGGCTGCATGCGCTGCCCGCCGTCTCGTGGGTTTGGGTCGCCGCGCTCCTCGTCGCCGGCATCGGCGTGGGCGTGTGGTTCGTGAAGTTCGAGCTGCGCCAGGACGACCCGGCGATCGACATCCGCGTGCTGCGCCGCCCCGAGATGTGGCCGGTGCAGGCGACGGCCTTCCTGATCGGCATCAGCCTGCTCGGCGCCCAGGGCCCGCTGTCGACGTACGCGGGCACCGACTCGTCGCTCGGCTACGGTCTGGGACTGGATGCCACGGGGCGATCGAACATCATCGGCATCTACCTCGTGTCGCTCATCGTCGGCGCGATCCTCTTCGCCGTGACCTCCCGCCGGGCCAGCCCTCGTGTGATCCTCATCGGCGCCGCGGCCCTCGTCGGCATCGGCTACCTGCTGTTCCTGCCTTTCCACCAGGAGCTGTGGCAGGTGCTGCTGAACCTGTCGATCGCCGGCATCGGATCCGGTGCGCTCGTCGGCGCGATGCCCGCCGCCGCGGCGGCGGCCGCGCCCCGCGGCCAGACCGGCATCGCGTCGGCGCTGACCAACACCACCAAGACCATCGGCGGCACGTTCGCGTCGGCGGTGTTCGGCGTCGTCCTCGCCGCCGGCGTCGGCGCCATCGCCAGCGAGACCGCGGCGTCGCTGGGCGGCTACATGGCGGTGTGGGCGATCTGCGCCGCCGGCGGCTTCCTCGCCGCGACGCTGCTGTTCCTCGTCCCGAAGGTCGCGTTCGCCGACACCATGGCCGAAGAGACCGAGGCCGTCGCCGGCGAATCGCAGGTGATGTAGGAGCCGGTCGTGCAGCGGCGGATCGGCGTCTCGACGCCGAGAAGCCCCGGCGTCAGCGCGGGTCTTCGCGCACGCGCAGCGGGCCGCGGGCCAGCAGGTGCTGGGCCGACTGCGCGACGGGGCGCATCGTCACCAGGTCGAGGTTGACGTGGCCCGGCGCATTCAGCGCGTATGCGATCACGTCGGCGACGTCGCCCGCGACGAGCGGCGCCTCGACGCCGTCGTACACGCGGGCCGCGGCATCCGCATCCCCGCCCAGGCGGTTGAGGGTGAACTCCTCGGTGTGGACCATGCCCGGGGCGATCTCGGTCACGCGGATCGGCTCGCCGTTCAGCTCGAGCCGCAGCACCTGCGGGATCATCGATTCCGCCGCCTTGGCCGCGTTGTAGCCGGCGCCGCCCTGGTAGGGCGTGCGCGCCGCGGTCGACGTCACGAACAGCGTGTCGGCATGCCCGTCGGAGGCCGCGGCCTGGCGCAGCTGGGGCAGCAGCGCCGCGACGAGACGCTGGCTCGAGAGCACGTTGACGTCGAACATCCACTGCCAGTCCGTCGGATCGCCGTCCTCGACGCGATCGGTGCCGCGGGCGCCGCCGGCGACGTGGACGAGCGCGTGCACGGGACCGGAGTCGGCCAGCCACGCCGCGAGGGCGTCGACATCGGCTTCGACGGTGAGGTCGGCGGCGAACGCCACAGCTCCGGTGTCGGCTTCGAGCTCGGCCAGGCGCTCGGCGCGGCGCGCGACGGCGACGACATGCCAGCCGCCGGCCCGCAGGGCGCGGGCCGCCGCCTCGCCGATTCCCGAGCTTGCTCCGGTCACCACTGCACGTCTGCTCACCATGCCCCCAAACTACCGGTCCGTCACGGCGCAACAGCACCCGGCAGCACCTGCTGGCGGTGCTGTCGAGCCGTCACGACTCAACACCACCCGGAAGCACACCAAAGCGGGCCTGTCGCGCCGTCACGGCAGGCCCGCACGTTACGCAACGTTTCCGGATCGTTGAGCGCCATCCGCGGCATCCGTACAGTCGGATCCGGTCGGCGGCGTCTGCCCCGGCATCCAGACCCGCAGGAGCAGCCATGTCCGCACTCGAGAACTGGCGTTTCGAGACCAAGCAGATCCACTCGGGCGCGCAGCCCGACCCGGTGACGAAGGCTCGCGCCACGCCCATCTACCAGACCACGTCCTACGTGTTCGACAACACCGACCACGCCGCGAACCTGTTCGCGCTGGCGGAGTTCGGCAACATCTACACCCGCATCCAGAACCCGACGCAGGACGTCGTGGAGCAGCGCGTCGCCGCGCTCGAGGGGGGCACCGGCGCCCTCCTGGTCTCCAGCGGCCAGGCGGCCGAGACGTTCGCGGTGCTGAACATCGCCGAGGCCGGCGACCACATCGTCTCGTCGAGCTCGATCTACGGCGGAACGTACAACCTGTTCAAGTACACCCTCGCCAAGCTCGGCATCGAGACGACGTTCGTCGAGAACCAGGACGACCCCGAGGAGTGGCGCGCCGCCGTCCGCCCGAACACCAAGCTCTTCTTCGCCGAGACGATCGGCAACCCGAAGATCAACGTGCTCGACATCCGCTCCGTCGCCGACGTCGCCCATGAGGCGCGCGTGCCGCTGATCGTCGACAACACGATCGCGACGCCGTACCTCATCAAGCCGTTCGAGCACGGCGCCGACATCGTCATCCACTCGGCCACGAAGTTCCTCGGCGGCCACGGCACCACCATCGGCGGCGTCATCGTCGACGGCGGCAAGTTCGAGTGGTCGAAGAACGTCGACAAGTTCCCCGGCCTCACCGAGCCCGACCCCTCGTACCACGGCGCGTCGTACACGACCGCGGTCGGCGACGCCCTCGCCTACATCATCAAGGCCCGCGTGCAGCTGCTGCGCGACCTCGGCTCGGCCATCTCGCCCAACAGCGCGTGGCTGCTGATCCAGGGCATCGAGACGCTGTCGCTGCGCATCGAGCGGCACGTGCAGAACGCGCAGGAGATCGCCGAGTGGCTCGAGAACCAGGATGACGTCGCGTCGGTCAACTACTCCGGCCTCCCCACGTCGCCCTGGTACGCGGCGGCCAACACGTACGCCCCCAAGGGCGTCGGCGCCGTGCTGTCGTTCGAGCTCAAGGGCGGTGTCGAGGCGGGCCGCGAGTTCGTCAACTCGCTGACCCTCTTCAGCCACCTCGCCAACATCGGCGACGTGCGCTCGCTCGTCATCCACCCCGCGTCGACGACGCACTCGCAGCTGACCCCCGAGCAGCAGCTCACCACCGGCGTCACGCCGGGCCTGGTGCGCCTGTCGGTCGGCATCGAGAACATCGACGACCTCAAGGCCGACCTCGAGCAGGCGCTCGCGGCAGCCCGCAAGGTCGCCGAGGCCGCGCGCGCCTGACGCGAAGCGCCTGAGACGACGGATGCCCCGGCCGCACGGTCGGGGCATCCGCGTCTTCGCGTCCGGGACCGGCGCGGCCGGACAGCGGCTGCCGACCTCGGCTTCACGCGGTAACAGTCAGCGGGCGATCCATCCCACCGCATACTCTGGAAGCTCGCGAGAAAGGCCCACACATGGACTGGCAGACCTCCGAAGACACCGTGCCGTCGGCACCGGTGACGGAGGCCGACGCGCGCCTGCTGCTGGGCCGGCCGCCCGCCACGGGCGCGTGGCGCGACGGCGATCCCGTCGGCGACCGCCGGTTCGCGGCGTTCGGGGCGTTCCGCACCGAGGGCGGCCGCGAGCTGCCCGCGTACCGCCTCGCCTACGAGACGTGGGGTGAGCTCAACGCCGCCCGCGACAACGCCGTGCTCGTCCTCCACGCGCTCACCGGCGACAGCCACGTGCGGGGACCGGCCGGACCCGGGCACGCGACGTCGGGCTGGTGGGACGACATCGTCGGGCCCGGCGGCCCCATCGACACCGACCGGTGGTTCGTCGTGGCGCCGAACATGCTGGGCGGATGCCAGGGCTCGACGGGGCCGGCGAGCATCGCCCCCGACGGCTACGAGTGGGCTTCGCGCTTCCCCTACCTGACCATCCGCGACCAGGTCGCCGCGCAGGTGCGGCTCGCCGACGCCCTCGGCATCGACACGTGGGCGGGGGTGCTCGGAGGATCGATGGGCGGCATGCACGCACTCGAGTGGGCCGTGGGCCTGCCCGATCGCGTCGCGCGCGTGGGGGTCCTGTCGTCGCCGCCCACCAACACCGCCGACCAGATCGCGCTGAACTCGGTGCAGCTCGAGGCGATCCGCATCGACCCGCGCTTCGCCGGCGGCGAGTACTACGACTCCGGCGACGGCGACGGTCCGAACCGCGGACTCGCCCTCGCGCGCCGCATGGCGCTGCTGAACTACCGCTCCCCCACCGAGCTGAACCAGCGCTTCCAGCGCTCGTGGCAGTCGGGCCGCAGCCCCCTCGGCCACGGCGGACGGTTCGCGGTGGAGTCGTACCTGGACTTCCACGGCAACAAGTTCACGCGCCGGTTCGACGCCAACAGCTATGTCACGCTCGTCGAGGCGATGAACTCGCACGACGTGGGACGCGACCGCGGCGGTATCGAGGATGCTCTCGCACGCGTGACGGCGACCGCCCTCGTCCTCGGCATCGACAGCGACCGGCTGTTCCCCATCGACGGCCAGCACCGCATCGCGCGAGGCATCCGGACATCGCTCGACGGAGACCGCGCGGTCGTGCTCACCAGCGACTTCGGACACGACGGGTTCCTCATCGAGACGCCCGCCGTCGGCGCCCACATCCGCCGCCTGCTCGAGTCCTGACGCCGGCTGCGGCACTTCGTGCCGTCCCCGGCCGCATGCCCCGAACCGCGGATGACGAACCGCGGATGCCGACCCGTGGGCGGCCGGCATCCGCAGCGGCGTCACTCCTCGTCGACGGCGGCTTCGAGGCGGTCGATCTTGGCGTCGAGCTCGCCGGTGTACCCGGGCCGGATGTCGGCCTTGAGCACGAGCGAGACCCGCGAGCCGAACGGCAGCACGGCCTCGGTCGCGCGGCGGACGACGTCGAACACCTCGTCCCACTCGCCCTCGATCTCGGTGAACATCGACGTCGTGCGGTTCGGCAGTCCGCTGTCGCGGACGATGCGGACGGCCGCGGCGACGGCATCGTGGACCGAGCCGTCGGCACGGCCGGTTCCGCTGGGGGCGACGGAGAAGGCGACGAGCATGGGTTCCTCCTGGAGGCTTGGGTGGGTCGTAGGTCGAGGATCGCAGGTCGCGGGTGGGGTCAGGGCACGCGGTCGCGGCGGACGGCGCCGGCCACGGCGACGCGCGCGAGGCGGACGACGGTCCAGGCGAACAGGCCCACCAGCAGCGCATTGCGCACGGTGATCACGACGACCATGATCGGCGACACCGCCAGCAGCGCGTCGTAGAACCACGGGAAGATCAGCTGCGTGAGCGCGAGGGCGGCGAGGGTCGCGAGCGCGGGGCGGCGCCAGTGGTGGCGGTCGAGCACGAGGCCGACCACCAGCGGCGGGATGAGCCACGTCATGTACTGGGGCGACCCGACCTTGTTGAAGACGATGAAGGCCAGCACCAGCGCCAGCGCCAGCGAAGGGAAGAGCGCCGCGAAGCGGGCGCCGCGCCACGCGGCGGTGGCGCCGACGGCGGCGACGGCGAGCATCGCCATGGCCATGAGCGGCGTCATCGCCGCGATGACCGGGTCGACGTTCGGGCCCGTGATCTGGAAGGTGATCATGTCGGCGTCGTAGTAGATCCACGCACCGGGGTCGCCGAGGACCGCGAGCCACAGGTAGAACGTGCTCACGGGAGCCTCGATCTGCAGGCCCCGCGAGGTCTGGTCACCCACGAAGCTCAGCAGGTACGGCGCACCGCCCGCGGTGATCACCGCCAGCACGATCACCGCCGACACCGCGGCGGCACCGCCGACGACCGCCCAGCGGCGGCGCACGGCGAGGAAGGCTGCGGCGAGCATCGCCGCGGGCCACACCTTCAGCCACGTCGCCGTGGCCAGCAGCGCCGATCCGAGCCACGGCCGGCCGATGAGCCACAGTCCGCCCGCGATCGCGAGCGGCACGGTCAGGGCGTCGAGACGGAACACTCCGACCGCGCCGAGCGCCGCCATCGCGAGCAGCCAGAACCAGCCCGCCGTCCGCCGGCCCCGCGATGCTCCGTTCCCGATCAGGAGCGCGAAGGCGAGGGCGTCCGCGGCCGTGACGAGGACCGCCCACGCGAGCGTGAAGTCCATGACGACCGCGAGGCCGCGCGCGAGCATGATCGGAGCGAGCGCGAAAGCCGGATACACCCATGCCTCGGTGAGGCCGGGCACCCGGACCCCCGCCGCGACGCCGTCGGCCCACCAGCGATACAGCTGATCGACGTCCCACGCGGCCGAACGTCCCGTCAGAAGCTCGATCGAGACGATCGCGACATGGACGAGGGCGAACCCGATCCACAACGCCGCCCGCCTCGACACCCCTCCATGCTACGGAACACCCGCGGGCGCTCCCGCACGCTCAGCCCCGCGCCTCCAGCGCCTCACCGACCGCGTGGGGAAGGCGTGCCGCGACGTCGAGCGCCGTGAGAGGGCCGCCGTGCCCACCGAGGGCCGCGGCCGCGAGCGTCGCTGCGCGGCCGTGCAGCCACACCGCCGCGGCCGCGGCGAGCGCGGGGGCGACGGCGTGCTCGGCGGTCGTCGCGACGACCGCGCCGATGGCGCCGGCGAGGACGTCGCCGGTGCCCGCCGTCGCCAGCCACGGCGTCGCCGCCGCGATCACGGTCGTCCAGCCGTCGGGCGTGGCGACCACCGTGCGCGCCCCCTTCAGCACGACGATGCCGTCGAGCGCCCGGGCCGTCTCGGCCGCGGCGTGACGGCGCGCCGCGTCTTCCCGGTCATCGGCCCCGGAGCCGTCGTCGACGGGCTCGAGTCCGAGCATGCGGCGCAGCGCCGCATGCTCGCGCTGGTGCGGCGTGACGATGACCGGCGCCTGCCCGTGGGCGGCCAGATCCAGCGCCCCGGCGTCGGCGACGACCGGCACGCCCTCGGCGAGGATGTCGCGCAGCGCCTCCTCGTCCCCGGGCGACCGGTCAGAGGGGTCGGTCCCGGACCCGATCAGCCACGCCTGCACGCGACCGGCGCTCGTGACCGTCTCGGGCCGCGCGGCCAGGACGAGAGCGGTCGGCCGCTCGTCGCCCAGATAGCGCACCATGCCGATGCCCGTGCGGTGAGCCGCCTCGACACCGAGCACCGCGGCGCCGGGGTACCGCTCCGATCCGGTGCGCACGCCGAGCACGCCGCGGGAATACTTGTCGTCCGTCGCCGTTGGCACACGAAGGACCCGCGCGGTGTCCGCCGCCGTCCACGTCGTCGACATGGCGCCACACTATCCCTCGGAGCGATCACGCGCATGACCCACCTGTTCGAGCCCCTCACCGTCCGCGGCACCACGATGCGCAACCGCCTGTGGGTGGCGCCGATGTGCCAGTACAGCGCCGCAGAGGGCATGCCCGGCCAGTGGCATCTGACGCATCTGGCATCACTCGCGTCCGGCGGTGCGGGCCTCGTGATCGCCGAAGCGACGGCCGTCCTCCCCGAGGGGCGCATCAGCCCCGAGGACACCGGGCTGTGGAGCGACGCACAGGCCGACGCGTGGCGCCCGATCGTCGACGCCGTCCGTGCTCGCGGCGCACGCACCGGCATCCAGCTCGCCCACGCCGGACGCAAGGCCTCGACCTGGTCGCCGTTCTCGCAGCACCGGGGGACGATCACGCCCGCCGACGGCGGGTGGGCCACCGTGGCGCCCTCGGCCGTCGCCTTCGACGGTCTCGACCAACCCCGTGCGCTCGACGCCGCGGGCATCGACGAGGTCGTCGCCGCCTTCGGCGCCGCGACGCGGCGGGCGGTCGCGGCCGGCTTCGAGGTGATCGAGATCCACGCCGCCCACGGCTACCTCATCCACGAGTTCCTCTCGCCGCTGTCCAACCGACGCGACGACGCCTACGGCGGCACGCTCGCCGGCCGGGCCCTGCTGCTGTTGCGCGTCGTCGAGGCCGTCCGGGCGGCGGCCGGCGACCTCCCCGTCTTCGTGCGCTTCTCGGCGACCGACTGGGCCGACGGCGGCCTCGACGCGGACGACGTCGCCACCGTCGCGACATGGGCCGCGGAGCGCGGTGCGGACTTCTTCGACATCTCGAGCGGCGGCCTGGTCGCGCACCAGCGGATCCCGGTGGGACCCGGCTACCAGGTGCACCTCGCCGCACTGGTGCGCCGGGCCACGGGGCTGCCCGTCAGCGCCGTCGGCATGATCGACGACGCCGAGCACGCCGAGCGCGTGCTCGCGGAGGGCTCGGCTGACGCCGTCATGGCCGGACGCGAGTGGCTGCGCGACCCGCACTACGCCCTGCGCGCCGCGTCGGAGCTCGGCGCGGACATCGACTATTGGCCCCCGCAGTACGCGCGGGCCCGCCGACGCCTCAGCGCCTGACGGGTCCCGCGCGGCGATCCGGCGCAGCCGCGCTCAGCGCAGACCGCGTCGCGTCGCGTCCTGCACCTCGCCCACGAGCTCCTCCAGGATGTCCTCGAGGAACAGCACCGACGTCACGGCCCCGGTCTGATCGCGCACCTGCGCGAGGTGACGGCCGGTGTTGCGCATGAGCGCCAGCGCGTCCTCGAGGTCGGTCGTCTCCTGCACGGGGACCATGTGATGGATGCGCTTGGCAGGGATCGGCCGCACGACGTCCGTGGCGGCATCCGGTCCTTCGGCCCCGCGCAGCACATCCTTCAGGTGCACATAGCCGACGGGCGCACCGGCGTCGTCGACGATCACGTAGCGGGAGAACCCGCGCTTGGCCACCGCGCGCTCGATGGCCTCGGGCGTCGTGCTCTCGGGGAGCGTCACCAGATCGGCCAGCGGCACCGCGACATCGGCGGCCTTCTTGTCGGTGAACTCCATCACGGCCGCGACCGTGCCCGACGAGTCGTCGAGCACGCCCTCGATGCGCGACTGGTTCACGATGGTCGCGACCTCGTCCAGCGTGAACGTCGACGCCGCCTCGTCCTTGGGCTCCACGCGGAACAGCCGCACGACGTGGTTCGCGATCCAGTTGAGCGAGACGATGACCGGGTGGAAGACCTTGGAGACCCACACCAGCGGCGTCGCGAGCATCAGCACGGCCCGGTCGGGGAGCGAGAACGCGAGGTTCTTCGGCACCATCTCGCCGAACACGACGTGGAGGTAGGACACCACGAGCAGCGCGATGATGAACGCGACGGTGTCCACCACGCCCTCGGGGATGCCGGTCAGCCCCAGCGGCTCGGCGAGCAGGTGGTGGATCGCCGGCTCCGAGACGTTCAGGATCAGCAGCGAGCAGATCGTGATGCCCAGCTGCGAGGTCGCGAGCATGAGCGTCGCGTGCTCCATCGCGTACAGCGCGGTCTTGGCCGCCCGCGATCCACGCTCGGCCAGCGGCTCGATCTGCGATCGGCGCGCCGAGATCACCGCGAACTCGGCGCCCACGAAGAAGGCGTTCGCGAGCAGCAGCACGAACAGCCAGGCCAGGCCCGCCCAATCGCTCATCGCGCACCCCCCTCGGCGTCACTGCGGGCGTCGGCATCCGCCTCCGCCGGGACCGTCGCCGGGACGAAGCGCACGCGGTCGACCCGGCGCGCCTCCATCCGCACGACCTCGAGGGTGCCGTCCTCGATCTCGACGACGTCGCCGACGACGGGAATGCGCTCGAGCACGCTCATGACGAAGCCGCCCACCGTGTCGTAGACCTCGCTCTCGGGGATGCGGATGCCGGTGCGGTCGAGCACCTCGTCCGGACGCAGCTCGCCGGGGACGATGACGCCGTTGCGGGCGCGGACGATGCCGGCCTGGCGACGGTCGTGCTCGTCGAGCACCTCGCCGACGATCTCCTCGACCAGGTCCTCGAGCGTCACGACGCCGGCGGTGCCGCCGTACTCGTCGACGACGATCGCCATCTGGTATCCGCGTGAGCGCAGCTCGGCCATGAGCGCGTCCAGGTGGACCGCCTCGGGGAAGCGCAGCGGCTCGGTGGCCAGCGCACCGGCGGGCACGTCGTCGCGGCGGTCGCGCGGCACGCTGACGGCGGCCTTGAGATGCACGATGCCGGTGATGTCGTCCATCGACTCGTCGTACACGGGGAATCGG
Source organism: Microbacter sp. GSS18 (assembly GCA_029319145.1). NCBI lineage: Bacteria > Pseudomonadati > Bacteroidota > Bacteroidia > Bacteroidales > Porphyromonadaceae > Microbacter > Microbacter sp. GSS18. Next base: position 1,829,011 of record CP119753.1, read on the forward strand.
CTGTGGCCGGTCCGGCGCGCGAGCTGGACGACGTCCTGCGCGGTGTCGTCGGCCGAGATGGCGTGGATGCTGGGGCGCGGCGTCATGATGTCGGCGGCTGTCAGGCGCGAGAACGTCAGGCTGCGGTCCAGCAGCGAGGCGGTGTCCTTCTCGAGCACGCCGGCACTCGCCGAGCGACGCACCAGACTCGACAGCTCCTCGGCGGTGCGGGCGCCCGACAGCTCCTCCTTGGGCTCGACGCCCATGGCTCGCAGCACGCCGTTGGCGCTGCCGTTGAGAGCGACGATCGCCGGGCGGAACACGGTCGTGAACGCGACCTGGAAGGGGATGACGAGCTTGGCGGTCTGGCGCGGCACCGCCAGCGCGAAGTTCTTGGGAACGAGCTCGCCCAGCACCATCGAGAGGATCGTGGCGATCGCGATTCCGAGGAACGCCGCCAGCGGCGTCACGAGCCCCTCGGGCATCCCCCACGCGATGAAGACGGGCCCGAGCAGACTCGAGATCGCGGGCTCCATCGCATAGCCGGTCAGCAGCGTGGTGAGCGTGATGCCCAGCTGCGCGCTCGACAGATGCGTCGAGGTGATGCGCAGGGCGCTGATCGTCAGCGACAGTCGCGTCTCGCCCGCGGCCTGCCGCGCTTCGAGGTCGGCGCGGTCCAGGTTCACCAGCGCGAACTCACTCGCGACGAACAGGCCTGTTCCGATGGTCAGCAGGAGCCCCACGCCCAACATGACGTACTCCATCACGCATCACCCCCGTTCGCACGGGAGGCGGGTCGGTGGGGCGATCGTCTGCAACTGGGAGGGTCGTCCATCGTGCACAGAAGTCTACGGCAGGAATCGAGCGATCCCCTAGGTCGGATAACGCTTTCTCAGGGACCTCGCGGTGTGGCGCGTCACCAGGAGACCGGGAGGGCCTTGCCCTCCTCGTAGCCGGCGGCCGACTGCAGTCCGACACGCGCGCGCTCATGGAACTCGCGCACCGTAGCCGCCCCGGCGTACGTGAACGACGACCGAACGCCCGAGGTGATCATGTCGACGAGGTCTTCGAGGCTGGGACGCAGCGGGTCGAGGTAGATGCGCGAGGACGAGATGCCCTCGGCGAACAGCTCCCTGCGGGCCAGCTCGTACGGATCCAGGCGGCCGAAGCGCGCGTGCACGGCCTTGGTCGAGGCCATCCCCCACGACTCCTTGTACGCCCGGCCGTCGGCGTCGATCAGCAGCTCGCCGGGTGCCTCGATGGTGCCGGCGAACCACGAGCCGATCATGACCGACGACGCGCCCGCGGCCAGGGCGAGCGCGACGTCGCGCGGGTAGCGCACGCCACCGTCCGCCCACACGTGCGCGCCCATCATGCGCGCCGCCTCGGCGGCGTCGAGCACCGCCGAGAACTGGGGCCGCCCCACCGCCGTCATCATCCGGGTCGTGCACATCGCGCCCGGCCCGACGCCGACCTTGACGATGTTCGCCCCCGACATCACCAGGTCGTGGACGCCCTCGGCCGTGACGACGTTGCCCGCGACGAGCGGGATCCCGAGGTCGAGGTCGGCCACGGTCTGCAGCGAGCGGAGCATTCCCTCCTGGTGTCCGTGGGCGGTGTCGATGACGAGGACGTCGACGTCGGCGGCCGCGAGCGCCTTCGCCTTCGCCGCCACGTCACCGTTGATCCCGACCGCCGCGGCGACGATGAGGCGACCCGAGGCGTCGACCGCGGGCGGATACAGGGATGCGCGCAGCGCGCTGCGCGCGGACAGCGTCCCCACGAGATGGCCGTGCTGCAGCACGCACACGGTGTCGGCCTCGGCGGCGGTGATGAGGTCGAACGCGTGCCGGGCGCTCTCGACGTCGTCGGCGTCGATGGACGCCGCCCGGCCGCGGGCGAGATCGCCCAGGCGCGCATCCGGCAGAGCCGTGCCCAGGCGCGTCGCGGGCACGACGCCCAGGATGTCGTCCGAGGCGACGATGCCGTGCTCGGATGCCTCGGCCACCACGATCCCGTGCCCTTCGGTGGCGGGCAGCAGGCGCGCCGCGTCCGCGACCGTCGCGTCCGGCGGCAGCACGAGCGCGGTGTCGAACATCACCGGCTGCGCCTTGACCCAGCGGATCGCCGCGTCGAGCTCCTGCAGCGGCATGTCCTGCGGCAGCACGCCGAGGCCCCCGCGGCGCGCCAGGGTGGCCGCCAGGCGTGCGCCGGTGACCGAGTTCATGTTCGCGGAGACCAGCGGGACGGTCGCCGTCGTACCGTCCCGCGGAGCCAGGTCCGCATCCAGCCGGCTGGCCACGGCCGATCGCCGCGGGACCAGGAAGACATCCGAATACGTCAGGTCGACCGCCGGCCGCTCACCGTAGAACTCCACGCCCTCCACAGTAGTGATCCGAGCCATCGGGCATAACGATGCACGATCGTTCGCGCGGGGCTCCTCCGACGCGGCTCGGGTGTGTTCCGACTGGGATACGCTTAAGCCTCGTGACCGCGGGAGAATCCCCCGCAATCCCACAGAACTTCACCGATGAAAGCAGGCGATCGAGCGTGTCGAGCCAGGTGACCGGCATCGGGGTGACGAACGAGAGCGAGTTCGGAGCCAACGAGTGGCTTGTCGAGGAACTGTACGAGCAGTTCACGAAGGATCCGAATTCCGTCGACAAGGCCTGGTGGCCGATCCTCGAGTCCTACAAGCCCGCCGGCACCGAGGGGGCCCGCGTGCCCTCCGCGCCGACGCAGCCGGCACCCGCCGCAACGGGCGCCCCCGCCGCCAAGCCTGCGGCCTCTGAGCAGCCCGCTGCGAAGCCTGCGGCCCCTGAGCAGCCCGCCGCGAAGACCGCGCCTCCTGCGCCGCCCGCGCCGGAGCCCTCCGCTCCGCCCGCCAACGGCTCGGCGCAGCACCCCGTGGCGCGCACGACCGCACGGCCCGCCGCCGCGCAGCCGATCCCCGCCCAGGCCCCGACCGTCACGCCCTCGTCGGCCGACGAGGGCGCCGAGGACCAGGTCACGGTCCTCAAGGGGATGACCAAGGCGCTCGCGGCGAACATGGACGAGTCGCTCACCGTCCCGACCGCCACGAGCGTTCGCACGGTCCCGGCCAAGCTCATGATCGACAACCGGATCGTGGTCAACAACCACATGTCCCGCACGCGCGGCGGCAAGGTCAGCTTCACGCACCTGATCGGCTGGGCGATCATCCGCGCCCTGAAGGAGTTCCCGAGCCAGAACGTCTTCTACGCCGAGATGGACGGCAAGCCGTCGGTCGTGGCCCCCGCGCACATCAACCTCGGCATCGCGATCGACCTGCCCAAGCCCGACGGCACGCGCGCCCTGATGGTGCCGAGCATCAAGCGCGCCGACACCCTCACCTTCGGCGAGTACCTCGCCACGTACGAGGACCTCGTCACACGCGCCCGCGGCGGCAAGCTCACCGCCGCCGACTTCCAGGGCACCACGATCTCGCTCACCAACCCCGGCGGCATCGGGACCGTGCACTCCGTGCCGCGCCTGATGAAGGGGCAGGGGTGCATCGTCGGCGCCGGCGCGCTGGAGTACCCCGCCGAGTTCCAGGGCTCGAGCGACAAGACGCTCAACGAGCTGGGCATCGGCAAGACGATCACACTGACCAGCACGTACGACCACCGCGTCATCCAGGGTGCCGGGTCGGGCGAGTTCCTCAAGCGCGTGCACGAGCTGCTCATCGGCCAGCGCGGCTTCTACGACGACATCTTCGCTGCGCTTCGCATCCCCTACGCCCCGATCCACTGGGCCAACGACATCAACGTCGACGTCGCCGAGCGCGTCGACAAGACCGCGCGCGTGCAGGAGCTCATCAACGCCTTCCGCGTCCGCGGCCACCTCATGGCCGACATCGACCCGCTCGAGTACGTCCAGCGCACGCACCCCGACCTCGAGATCGAGAACCACGGGCTGACGTTCTGGGACCTCGACCGCGAGTTCGTCACCGGCGGCTTCGGCGGCAAGCGCCTCATGAAGCTGCGCGACATCCTCGGCGTCCTGCGCGACTCGTACTGCCGCACGACCGGCATCGAGTACATGCACATCCAGGATCCCGAGCAGCGCCGCTGGTTCCAGGAGAACCTCGAGCTGAAGTACGAGAAGCCCGGTCACGACGAGCAGATGCGGATCCTCGACAAGCTCAACCAGGCCGAGGCGTTCGAGACGTTCCTGCAGACGAAGTACGTCGGGCAGAAGCGGTTCAGCCTCGAAGGCGGCGAGTCGCTCATCCCGCTGCTGGACGAGGTGCTGCAGGGCGCGGCGCAGGCGGGCCTCGACGGCGCCGCCATCGGCATGGCGCACCGCGGCCGGCTCAACGTGCTGACCAACATCGCCGGCAAGACCTACGGCCAGGTGTTCCGCGAGTTCGAGGGCGCGGTCGCCGTCGGCTCCAAGAGCGGCTCGGGCGACGTGAAGTACCACCTCGGCACCGAGGGCACATTCGTCGCCGACGACGCCAGCGAGCTGCCGGTCTACCTCGCCGCCAACCCGTCGCACCTCGAGACGGTGGACGGCGTCCTCGAGGGGATCGTCCGCGCCAAGCAGGACCGCAAGCCCGCAGGCAGCTACTCGTGGCTCCCGGTGCTCGTGCACGGCGACGCGGCGTTCGCCGGTCAGGGCGTCGTGGTCGAGACGCTGCAGATGTCGCGCCTGCGCGGCTTCCGCACCGGCGGCACGGTCCACGTCGTGGTCAACAACCAGGTCGGCTTCACCACGCTGCCGCAGGACGGCCGGTCGTCGGTGTACGCCACCGACGTCGCCAAGACCATTCAGGCGCCGATCTTCCACGTCAACGGCGACGACCCCGAAGCGGTCGTCCGCGCCGCGCAGGTCGCCTTCGCGTACCGCGAGCGCTTCCACCGCGACGTCGTCATCGACCTCGTGTGCTACCGCCGGCGCGGTCACAATGAGGGCGACGACCCCTCGATGACGCAGCCGCTCATGACCAACCTGATCGAGGCCAAGCGCTCGGTCCGCCGCCTCTACACCGAGGCCCTGGTCGGTCGCGGCGACATCACGCAGGAGGAGTTCGAGCAGGCCAAGCGCGACTTCCAGGATCGCCTCGAGGTCGCCTTCGCCGAGACGCATGCGGCAGAGACCGGCGCTTCGCAGACCGTCGAGGCGGATGCCGAGCCCGATGAGCCCGCCGAGCCCGAGGCCGTCGTACCCACGGTCACCGCCGTCTCGCGCGAGATGGTGGAGGCCATCGGCGAGGCGTTCGTGAACAAGCCGGACGGCTTCACGGTGCACGCCAAGCTCCAGCAGCTGCTCGACAAGCGTCTCGACATGAGCCGCAACGGCAACATCGACTGGGCGTTCGCGGAGCTGATGGCCTTCGGCTCGCTGCTGGCCGAGAAGGTCAACGTGCGGCTCGCCGGCCAGGACTCGCGCCGAGGCACCTTCGTGCAGCGCCACGCGGTCTTCCACGACCGTGCGAACGGCCAGGAGTGGATCCCGCTGGCCAACCTCAGCGAGGACCAGGGCCGCCTGTGGGTGTACGACTCGCTGCTCAGCGAATACGCCGCCATGGCGTTCGAGTACGGTTACTCGGTCGAGCGCCCCGACGCGCTGGTGCTGTGGGAGGCGCAGTTCGGCGACTTCGCCAACGGCGCGCAGTCGGTCGTCGACGAGTTCATCTCGTCCGCCGAGCAGAAGTGGGGCCAGGAGTCCGGCGTCACGCTGCTGCTCCCCCACGGCTACGAGGGGCAGGGCCCCGACCACTCGTCGGCCCGGATCGAGCGCTACCTGCAGATGTGCGCGCAGGACAACATGACCGTCGCGCGTCCGTCGACGCCGGCTTCGTACTTCCACCTGCTGCGGCGCCAGGCCTACCAGCGCCCGCGCCGTCCGCTTATCGTGTTCACCCCCAAGGCGATGCTGCGCCTGCGCGGCGCCACCAGCGCGGTCGAGGACTTCACCACGGGCGGCTTCCAGCCCGTGATCGACGACGCGCGTCAGCTCGACGGCCCGTCCGTCAAGCGCGTGCTGCTGCACTCGGGCAAGATCCACTGGGACCTCAAGTCCGAGCTCGACAAGAAGCCCAACGACGCGATCGCCCTCGTGCGGATGGAGCAGTTCTACCCCACGCCGGTCGACGAGCTGAACACGGTCCTGGATCGCTACCCCAACGCCGAGCTGGTGTGGGTGCAGGACGAGCCCGAGAACCAGGGCGCGTGGCCGTTCATCGCCCTGGAGGTCGTCAAGCATCTGCACGGCCGGACGATCCGCCGCGTCTCGCGCGCCGCTGCCGCCTCGACGGCCACCGGGTCCCCCAAGGTGCACGCGTTCGAGCAGGCGGAGATCCTGAAGAAGTCGCTCACCGTCTGAGGACGGCGCGAATCACGTCGACGGCGGGGCCTTCGGGTCCCGCCGTCGTCGTCTCAGTGCGAGGTGTGGGCCGCGCGCAGCTTGTCGAGCACGCGTGCGCGCAGCTCCTCGGGCGCCGTCTCCTTGCACGCCCGCGCCACGACGTCGGTCAGCGTGCGGGCCACGAGAGCCTCGTCGCGGCACCCTGGGCAGTGCTCCAGGTGCTCGGCGATGTCGGAGTGGCGGGTCTTGCAGACCTCGTCGCGCAGGTACTCCTCGAGGTCGCGACGTGCTTTGTCGCATCCGCAATCGGTCATCGTGCGCTCCTTGCGGCGGCGGTGATGCCGCGCTCCTGTGCGTAATCGGCCAGCAGGTCGCGAAGCAGACGCCTGCCGCGGTGCAGACGGCTCATCACGGTGCCGATGGGGGTCTTCATGATGTCGGCGATCTCCTGGTAGGCGAAGCCCTCGACGTCCGCGAGGTAGACCGCCAGCCGGAAGTCCTCGGGGATCGCCTGCAGCGCCTCCTTGACGGCGGAGGCCGGCATGTGGTCGATCGCTTCGGCCTCGGCCGAGCGGCTCGTGGTCGCGGTGGTCGACTCGGCGCCGCCGAGCTGCCAGTCCTCGAGCTCGTCGATGGTGCCCTGGAAGGGCTCGCGCTGCTTCTTGCGATACGTGTTGATGTACGTGTTGGTGAGGATGCGGTACAGCCACGCCTTCAGGTTCGTGCCCTGCGTGAACGAGCTCCACGATGCAAACGCCTTCACGTACGTCTCCTGGACGAGGTCGGCGGCATCGGCCGGATTGCGCGTCATGCGCATCGCGGCAGCGTAGAGCTGGTCCATGAACGGCAGCGCCTGCTCTTCGAACTGGGCGCGAGGGTCGGGCGCGGACTCGGTGGGATCGGACATCAGGCGCCAGTCTACGGCGGCCGGGTCGGTATCCGCCTGGGAGGCGGCCGACAGCTCCGGTCGTCCGGTGCGCTCGAGTGCGAGGATCATGCGGCCTTTCGTTTCGCGGCGAGGCGTATCGCGTTCAGTAGGGTAGGAACCGATGACCCCCGACGCGTATTCCCCCGCCGACGCACCCGGCTCGCGCCCCGCGTGGAGCGCGCCCACTGTGACCCGCCCGGTCCACGCGACCGTGACGGTGCCCGGATCGAAGTCCCTGACCAATCGCGAGCTGATCCTCGCGTCGCTCGCCGATGGGCCGAGCCGCCTGATCGCACCGCTGCACTCCGACGACGCCGCGCGCATGGTCGAGGCGCTGCGCTCCCTGGGCGTCGACATCGCCTTCGAACCGGGCGAGGGTCCGTTCGGCGACGACATCGTCGTCACGCCCCAGCTCCCCCTGCGCGGCGACTCCGTCGTCGACTGCGGGCAGGCCGGCACCGTCATGCGCTTCGTCGCAGCCCTCGGCGGTTTCGCCGAGGGCGATGTCACCCTGACGGCGCACGAGAGCGCCCTGCACCGTCCGATGGGCGCCATGATCTCGGCGCTGCGCGACGTCGGCGTCGACATCGACGACGGCGGGCACTGGGCGCTGCCGTTCACGATCCGCGGGCGGGGACACGTCCGCGGCGGAGAGATCACGATCGACGCCAGCGCGTCCAGTCAGTTCGTTTCGGGGCTGCTCCTGGCCGCCCCCCACTTCGACGTCGGACTGCACCTGATCCATCAAGGAGAGCGGCTGCCGAGCATGCCGCACATCGACATGACGATCGAGGCGCTCGCGCATCGCGGCGTGCACGTCGAGCGCCCGTCGCTGGGCGAGTGGATCGTTCCGGCCGGCGCGCTGCGCGGCAAGGACATCGCGATCGAGCCCGATCTGTCCAACGCGGCGCCCTTCCTGGCCGCCGCCATGATCACCGGCGGCTCGGTCACCGTCACGGGCTGGCCCGCGCGATCGACCCAGCCCGGCGCGATGCTCTCCGAGATCCTCTCGGCGATGGGAGCGCGCGTGTCCCGCCGTGGCGGCGCGCTGACGGTGGCGGCCGGCGCCGGCATCCACGGCCTCGACCTCGACCTGTCGGCCGCCGGAGAGCTCACGCCGACGATCTTCGCGCTCGCGGCGTTCGCCGACGGCCCCTCGACGCTGCACGGCATCGGCCACATCCGCGGGCACGAGACCGACCGCATCGCCGCGCTCGCCACCGAGCTGCGGCGGCTCGGCGGTGAGGCGCAGGAGCTGCCCGACGGCATCCGCATCATCCCCCGCGACCTCCACGGCGGCCTGTGGCGCGCTTACCACGACCACCGCATGGCGACGACCGGAGCGCTCATCGGACTCGCCGTCCCGGGCGTCGAGGTCGATGACATCGGCACGACCGCCAAGACCATGCCGGAGTTCCCCGACCTGTGGCAGGCGATGATCGACGGCGACGTCGACGATCCTCTCCGGGCGGAGGCCGCGCGGGCATCGTGAGCTGGCTCGACGACTTCGACGACGACGACGAACCGGAGTTCGACGAAGCCGACGTGCGCGTCCGGCCCAACCCCAAGGCCAACCGCCCCCGCTCCAAACGCCGCCCCGCCCATGCGGACGCCCGCATCGCGCGGGTGCTGGGCGTCGACCGCGGTCGGTACACGGTGCTGATCGACGAAGACGCCGACGATGAGCACCCCACGCTCGCCGCTCGCGCCCGGGAGCTGCGGAAGACCCCCATCGTCACCGGCGACCTCGCCCGCGTCGTCGGCGACACGTCGGGAGACGAGGGGACGCTCGCGCGCATCGTCGGCATCGAGGAGCGGTCGTCGTTGCTGCGACGCAGCGCCGACGACACCGACCAGGTCGAGCGCATCGTCGTGGCGAATGCCGACCAGATGCTCATCGTCGTGGCCGCGGCCGATCCCGAGCCCCGCGAGCGGCTCGTCGACCGCTACCTCATCGCGGCGCTGGACGCCGGCATCCGCCCGCTGCTGGTCGTCACCAAGACCGATCTCGCCGACCCCACGGCGTTCCTCGGGCACTTCGAGGGCATCGACCTGACGGTCTTCACGAGCGCGCGCGGCGACATGCCCGTCGACCGGATCGGCGCCGCCCTCGTGGGCCACTCGACGGTGTTCGTCGGTCACTCCGGCGTGGGCAAGTCCACTCTCGTCAACGCCCTCGTGCCGTCGGCGCAGCGCGCCACGGGTCACGTGAACGTCGTGACGGGGCGGGGACGGCACACGTCGAGCTCGACGGTGTCGCTGCGCTACCGCGGCCCGGAGGGGGCGGGATGGGTCATCGACACGCCGGGAGTGCGCTCGTTCGGGCTCGGCCACGTGGATCCGGCGAACATCCTGCGCGCCTTCACGGATCTCGACGACGTCGCCCAGGAGTGCCCGCGGGGCTGCACCCACCTGCCGGACGCGCCCGACTGCGCCCTCAACGAGGCGCTCGACGAGGGACGGCTGGGACCCCGCGGCGCGGAGCGCCTGGACTCGCTGCAGCGGCTTCTGGAGACGTTCGGCGACCGCGCCTCGTGACCGGACGTCCTAGGCTGGGGTCGTGACACAGGATCGACTCAGCCCCGGCGACACCGCACCCGACTTCTCCCTGGTGAACCAGGACGACCAGCCCGTGTCGCTCGCGGGCCTCCGCGGACGCCGCGTGATCGCGTTCTTCTACCCCGCCGCGATGACCCCCGGCTGCACGACCGAGGCGTGCGACTTCCGCGACAGCCTCGCCCCGCTGCAGGCGGCCGGCTTCGAGGTCGTCGGCATCTCCCGCGACGCCACCGACAAGCTGCGCCGGTTCCGCGAGCGGGACGCGCTGACCTATGACCTGCTGAGCGACCCCGACCACTCCGTCCACGCCGCGTACGGCGCATGGGGCGAGAAGACGAACTACGGCAAGGTCGTCGAGGGCGTCATCCGCTCGACGTTCGTGATCGACGCCGAGGGCCGCATCGAGCACGCCCTCTACAACGTCAAGGCCACCGGCCACGTCGCGCGCGTGCGGGCGCTCGTCGGCCTCGCCGGCTGAATCCGGCTCAATCGTCGCCCGCGGCGTCTCGCCGCGCATCGACCGCGGCGCCGCGAGCGCCGATCACCAGCAGCGCGAAGACCACGACCGCGGGTACGGCGAGGGCGATCGCGATGCCGGGGTCGGCGAACGCCCCCGTCGCGGCCCCCAGCGCGATCGAGCCGATCAGCAGCTGGGTGACGATGCCCCCCGAGCGGCCCCACGAGCGTCCGCGCCACACGGCGACGCCGAACCCGATGACCCCGGCGGCGCCCACGGCGGTGAGGACCAGCAGCGCGACCGAGCTGTCGATCGAAACCGTGTCGCCGCCGGCCAGCGCGACCAGCTCCCAGCCGGCGAGGAACAGGATCCCCAGCCCCTCGGCCAGCAGCAGCGCACCCGCGATCCGATCGACGACTGATGTGGACATGACCGCCTGATTCCTTCCGGAGCGTCCGCTTCTTTGTGCGATGTCTCCACCTCTCGGAGCGAATGCTCAGCAATCTGCACACAGAAGTGAAGATTGACTCTTGATCGGGGTGAACGGCTATGGGACGATAGATGAAGCCGTGTGCTCCCACAGTGCCGTGGGGCGAGCAACGCTCGCACTTCCCACAGGGTATCGGACCCGAACCGACCCTCATCACTTCGATAAGCATCGTCACAAGGAGCATCACTATGGATTGGCGCGACAAGGCCGCCTGCCTGACTGTCGACCCCGAGCTGTTCTTCCCCGTCGGGAACACCGGTCCGGCCGTCGATCAGATCGAGAAGGCGAAGGCCGTGTGCGCCACCTGCACCGTGACGGAGGTCTGCCTGCAGTACGCCCTCGAGACCGGCCAGGACTCGGGCGTGTGGGGCGGCCTGTCGGAGGACGAGCGCCGCGCGCTCAAGCGCCGCGCCGCGCGCGCCCGCCGCGCGTCCTGATCTCCTGAGTCCTCGGGCGCTCAGCCCTTCGGCCGCTCGATGTAGCGCAGCGGGATCTCGATGGTCACCTCGGTCCCGCTGCCCATGATCGTGTGCCAGTCGATGGTGCCGCCGAGCTCGCCCTGGATGAGGGTGCGGATGATCTGGGTGCCCAGGCCCCGGCCCACCTGACCCTCGGGGAGCCCCGACCCGGTGTCGCGCACGCGCACCTCGAGCTTGTCGCCCGAGCGATCCGCGACGATCTCGACGTCGCCCTCCTGCCCGGCCAGGCCGTGCTCGACCGCGTTGGTCACCAGCTCGGTCAGCGCGAGCGCGAGAGGAGTCGCGAACTCGCTCGGCAGCGTGCCGAACTTCCCGATCGAGTGCGTCCGGGCACGCGTGCTGGGCGCGGACGCGACTTCGGCCACGAGCTTGAGGACGCGGGCGAAGACGTCGTCGAAGTCCACGCTCTGCGTCAGCCCCTCCGAGAGGGTGTCGTGGACGACGGCGATCGCCGACACGCGGCGCATGGCCTGCGTGAGTGCCTCGCGCGCCTCCTCGGTGTGCGAGCGGCGGGCCTGGATGCGCAGCAGCGACGCCACCGTCTGCAGGTTGTTCTTGACGCGGTGGTGGATCTCGCGGATCGTGGCGTCCTTGGTGATGAGCTCCTGCTCCTGGTGGCGGATCTCGGTCACGTCGCGGCACAGCACGAGGGCGCCGATCCGCGTGCCGCGATCGCGCAGCGGGATCGTCCGCAGCGACACCGTCACCCCTCGCGCCTCGATGTCGGCGCGCCACGGCGCGCGTCCCGTGACGACGACGGGCAGCGACTCGTCGAACTGCCGCTTCTCGGGGAGGATGCCGGTGACGACCTCGACCAGCGACTCCCCTTCGAGCTCGTCCTGGAATCCGAGGCGGTTGAACGCCGACAAGGCGTTGGGACTGGCGAACGTGGCCATGCCGTCCACGTCCAGGCGAACGAGGCCGTCCGAGGCGCGGGGCGCGCCGCGGCGCGGCGAGGTCGGAGCCGACAGATCCGGGAAGTGGCCGGTCGACATCATGCCGAACAGGTCGTCGGCACAGTCGTTGAACGTGATCTGCTGCCGTGAGGGCGTGCGCGCCTCGCCGAGGTTGGTGTGCCGCGTGAGCACGGCGATGACCGCCGGCGCCCCGGGGCCCTGGCTGCGGGCGATCGGCACGGCACGCACGCGCGTCGGCGTCTCCTCGAACCAGTCCGGCGACGCCGAGTCGATGATCCGCCCGCTGTGGAACGCCTCGCGCACCTGCGTGCGCCACTGCGGACGCACGCGGTCGGCGACGATGTCGCGGTAGAACAGCGTCGCGGCGCCGCTCGGCCGCGTGTGCGCGACCGCGATGAAGGAGTCGTCATCGGTGGGAACCCAGATCACGATGTCCGCGAACGCGAGGTCGGCGAGGAGCTGACCGTCGCCCGCGAGGCGATGGAGCCACTCGACGTCGTCCTCGGTGGCGCGGCCCTGGGCGTAGACGAGATCGCTGAGCGTCGACACCTCAACAGGCTAGCGGTGCGCGGTGCCTGGTACGCGCGGCGTGACGCCGGCGGCGCGTCGCCGGCGGCGCGTCCCGCGTCACGCCGCCGTGCGGTCACCGCGGGCACGTCGGCTGCGGCGGGCCGCGGCCGACGGGGGCGGCACGACCGCCTCGCCGACGAATCGCCGGATCGCCGTGGTCAGGCCCGACCGCGGCGCCGCGTCGGCGATCGGCCGCGCGGCCAGCAGCGCCGCATCGGCCGCGCGCGCGTCGGCGGGCACGAACCAGACCTCGTCGATCCCGGCGAACCGCTCGAGCGTCCGCCGGACTTGGCCTCGCGCGTCCACGCCCAGCGGACCCGGGCGGAGGCGGTTGGCCAGGACCGCGATGCGCGCGCCGCCCGCAGCCGCGCGCAGATCCGGATGCGCGCGCAGGAACCTCGACACCCCCACGGGGTCGGCGCCGACGACCGCGACGACGAGGTCGGAAGCGTCCAGCGCGGCCAGCGTCGCCGCGTTGCGGCGGGGGCCCTCGAGGTCGCTGACGATCTCCTCGTCGCGCTCGAGCGAGGACGCGACGTCGACGACGGTGTAGTCGGCCCAGTCCCGGCACGCGGCCAGCGCCGTCGTCACCCGGCCCGCGCTCAGCTCGGGCCAGCGGGACGGCCGGTTCAGGCCCGCGAGCACATCGACGCCCGAGCGCCCGAGCGGCTGGCTGATGCGCGCGAGTTCGCGCGCGTCGAGCCCGCCCAGCTGCGCCTGGCGGCACGCCGCCGCGAAGCCGGGACCCTCGTCGGCCAGCCCGAGCGCCAGGGCGATGGACGCCCCGTGCGTATCGGCGTCGACCAGTCCCACGTGACGACCGCCGCGCGCGAGCTCGGCGGCCAGCTCGATGGCCACCGTCGTCCGCCCCGGCGCACCGCCGGCGCCCCACACGGTGATGGTGCGGGGTGCGGACGTCGTCTCCTCACGCGGCTCGACGGGTGCCGGCGCGACGCTCAGCACCTCGGCGATCCGCCAGGGCGAGGTCTGGTCCGAGACGGGCGGCTCCACGCCGAAGGTATCGCACAGCCGCCGCTGCTCGGGCGCGTCGCCCCAGGGGAGGATGCGGACCCCGGCGCGATCGCACAGCGCCACGGCCGCGGCGGTGATCGCCGCCCGCGAGGCCGCGATCACCACGGCCTCCGCTGCCGCGAGCGCGCGCACGACGGCATCCGCCTCGTCGCCTGGCATGCGGTCCTCCGCCGTGAGTGAGACGGCCGCGGCCGCCACGACGGCGGTCACCGCGATGCCCTCGCGCTCGAGCCCCGCGGCCAGGCGCGCGCCGTCGGGCGCGTCGACCGCCACCACGACGTTCATCGGGACGCCCCCGCGGCGGGGACGACCGAGATCGCCGCCCCGTCGGTGACGGCGGCGAGGGCCGTGGCGACGTCCGATCGCGCGATCACGACCTCGAGCACCGCACCCCCTCCGCCGAGGGAGCCGTCGTCGTGCTCGACCCGGACCACGGTCGCATCGGCGAGCAGGATGCGCGGCACGTCGTAGCGCCCCGGTTCGACCAGCGGCGCGGACCACACCTCGACGACCGAGCCCGCGCCGACGGCCGCCGGGACGTCGACGGCGCTGCGCAGGACGACGTTCGTCGTCCGCGTCGCCGATGAATCACCGGTCGCGGCGCGGGCGATGAGCTCTCCCTCCGCGACCGTGCGCGTGGCGATGAGCCCGTCGTCCAGCTCGTCGGCGCCGAGATAGGCGCCCGCGATGCGCCCGAGTCCCACCTCGACCGCGCGCACGTCGGCGGGGGTGATGGGATCGCCCGGGACGAGGGTGCGGGCCGCCGCGAACATCGGCTCGGTGTGCCGCGACGCCGACACCACGAGCCACACCCCGGCGATCGAGCTCGCGATCAGGACGAGCCCAAGGATGAGGCGGACGTCCGCCCACGCGGGGCGGGAGGGAGCACGGGCGGGAGGGGCGGCGGTCATGGCCCCATGGTGGCGCAGGACGCCGTCGCGGGCCGCGCGCTGTCCACAGGCCGTGATGTCACCGCCCCGGGTGCCCGGTTCGCGTCGATAATGGGGTCATGTCCGAACGCCCGCGCGCCCCGCGCATGCTGACGCCCGCCCAGGTCGGCGAGCTGCTCGGCGTGTCCGTGGACGAGATCATGGCGCTGGTCGACGAGCGCCGCCTCCGCGGCGCCCGCGTGGGGTCGCCCGCGCGATGGCTGGTGGACGAGTCGAGCGTCTCGGAGTACCTCGACGATCAGGCCGAGGAGGCGCGGCGCATGGCGCTGTGGCGCCAGTCGAACGCGGCCAGCTTCCCCGAGCTGTGGGGCACCGGCGTCGTCCGCAATCCGGACTGACGTCCGGCCCGGGACTCGGCGCGGGTCACAGCACCCGCGGCTCGCCGTCGGCGTGGATGCGGGCGACGGCCCCGAACCCGACGATGCAGTGCCCCGTGACCGCCGACGTCCGGCGCGCGGCTCCCGGCTCGTGCAGCGCGATGTCGAGGTGATCGGCGCCGCCACGGTCCAGCGTGCCGCTGAGCATGCGGCCGGTGGCGAGGTGCACCGTCACGGCCGAGCGCCTGCGCACCAGATCGCGCAGCGCGAAGCCGAACGTGATGCGCTCCCCCAGGCGCGTGGCCGGCGCCTGCGGCCGGGCACTGCGCAGCAGATCGGCCTCGTCGACGCCGATCGTCGCGATGGCCGCCAGCCGCGCCACGACCACGCCGCGGCGGCCGTGCCGCGGCCGGAACGCGGCCCAGTCGGCGCCGACGCCGACGACGTCGGCGGTCACCTTCTCGCCGTCGGTGAACTCGAACACGGGCGGACGGTCACGCGCATCGCGGTCGCTCAGGGCGAGCAGTCTCTCGCGAAGCGGCATGCGTGCCAGACGCAGCCGCTCGGCCTCGGTGTCGAGCGCCGCGCGCTCGGCCTCCCGTTCGGACGCGAGCTGATCCTCGAGGTCGTCGAAGAACCGTTCCCACCGCATCCGGCGAGAATACGGGCCCACATGACGGTTGCGTTACAAGTTATCCACAGGCCGATTCTGGCTCTGTCTGGGAGTTGGCTGTGTGTTCTACTGACGGCAGGACGTGAGCCGATGGAGGAATCTCAATGGCAGCGAAGCCCGCACGTGACCCCCGCGCGTACAGGCCGTCGATGGACCAGACCGCTCTGGCCGAGCTGTTCGCCCCGCAGCGGACCTCATCGGACGAGCTCCCCGATCCCGAGCCGCTGCTGCGGAACCTGACCGTCGGCGTGCTCGAGGTGCTCGCCGGCGTGCGGGAGGTCGATCAGCTGGCCCGCTGGCTGACCGAGGATCCGTACCGCAAGCTCGTGACGCGATCGAATCTGTCGGCCCGCGCGCGGAGCGCCCGCGGCCTGCCGGCGAAGCGCCCCGTCCACAGCATCCTGTCGATCCGCCACTCCTCCCCCGCCGACGGCGTCGTCGAAGGCGTCGTCATCGTGCGCGGCCCCGCGCGCACGCGCGCCGTCGCCCTGCGACTGGAGGGCATGGACGGCCGCTGGCGGGCCACGTCCCTCGGACTCCTCTAGACCGGCGCCGGACCGCCTCCGACGACGTGGGCGGCCCCGGCGTCGCCCTTCCGTCCGGTCACCGGGCGCGCCCGCTCACTGCCGGTACGACGAGAGGAAGTTGCCCAGCCGCTCGACGGCCTCGGTGAGCACGCGCGCCTCGGGCAGCGTGACGATGCGCAGGTGATCGGGCGTGGGCCAGTTGAAGCCCGTCCCCTGCACCAGCAGCACGTGCTCGGCGACGAGGAAGTCGTAGACGAGCTTGGCGTCGTCGCGGATCTCGTAGACCTCGGGATCCAGCCGAGGGAAGGCGTACAGCGCGCCCTGCGGCTTCAGGCACGTCACACCCGGGATCTTCTCCAGCGTCGACCACGCGGCGTCCCGCTGCTCGTGCAGGCGCCCGGACGGCGCGATGAGCGCGTCGATCGACTGCACGCCCGACAGCGCCGCCTGCACGGCGTGCTGCGCCGGGACGTTCGGGCACAGGCGCGTGGAGGCGAGCAGGTGGATCCCCTCGAGGAAGCCCGACGCGTGCTTCTTGGGCCCGGTGATCACGAGCCAGCCCGACCGGTAGCCGGCGACGCGATAGGTCTTGCTCAGCCCGTTGAACGTCAGGCACAGCAGGTCGGGCGCGAGCGTGGCCAGCGGGATGTGCTGAGCGTCGTCGAACAGGATGCGGTCGTAGATCTCGTCCGACAGCAGCAGCAGCGAGTGCTCGCGAGCGATCTCGACGATGCCCTCGAGCGTCTCGCGCGTGTACACGGCGCCGGTGGGATTGTTGGGGTTGATGACGACGATCGCCTTCGTGCGCGGCGTGACCTTGGCCCGGATGTCGTCGAGGTCGGGCTGCCAGCCGGCATCGTTGTCGCAGCGGTAGTGCACCGGGGTGCCGCCGGCCAGGCTCGTCATGGCCGTCCACAGCGGGTAGTCCGGCGCCGGGATGAGGACTTCGTCGCCCTCGTCCAGCAGCGCCTGCATCGTCATCGTGATGAGCTCCGACACGCCATTGCCGAGGAAGACGTCGTCGACGTCGAACGCCGGGAAGCCCGGCTCCTCCTCATAGCGGGACACGATCGCGCGGCGGGCCGGCATGATCCCCCGGCTGTCGCTGTAACCGTGGGCGTGCGGGACGGCATCGATCATGTCGCGCACGATCTGGTACGGCGCCTCGAAGCCGAACACGGCGGGGTTGCCGGTGTTGAGCTTCAGGATCGTGTGTCCCTCGGCCTCGAGCCGGTCGGCCTCGATGAGCGCCTGCCCGCGGATCTCGTACAGGACGTCCTTGAGCTTGCCGGACTGGTCGAGGGAGCGGAGCGGACTCATGCCCCCAGGATATCGGCGCGGCGCCGGGGCCAATCGACGGTTCGTGGCCCGCGGCGCCGCCGCGTCAGCGCCGCTTCTCGGCCGCGCGACGCTGCGCGCGGTTCTGGGGCTGCTGCGCCTGGCCGCCCTCGGGGGCATCCGTGCGCTGGCCGAACGCCCCGCGCGCCTGCGGCTCGGCGGCCGCCTGCTGCTGCGGCGCCTGGGCCGCCGCGGCCGCGGCCTGGCGCATGCGCGTCGTGGCCGCCTGCTGCACCTGCCCGCGGTCGTTGCGGACCTCGACCTCGCCGGCGTCGTTGGCCGCCGAGTACTGCAGCCGCTGACCGTCCGGCGCCGGGGCCGTCAGGCCCTTCGCCTCGACCTGCGTGACCTGCTCGCCCTCGCCGGTGCCCTCGCGCCGCACCTCGACCTCGAGGTTGAACAGGTAGCCGACCGACTCCTCCTTGATCTGGCCCATCATGGCCTGGAACATCTGGTAGCCCTCGCGCTGGTACTCGATGAGCGGGTCGCGCTGGGCCATCGCCCGCAGGCCGATGCCGTCCTTGAGGTAGTCCATCTCGTAGAGGTGGTCGCGCCAGCGGCGGTCGAGGACCTGCAGCACGACGCGGCGCTCGAGCTCGCGCATGGCCTCCTCGCCGAGCGTGTCCTCGCGCTTGCCGTAGGCGATCCGCGCGTCCGAGAGCAGCTCGCGCTTGAGCCCGAGGGCGGTGATGCGGCCCTTCGTGCCCGCTTCCGAGACGACCTCGTCGATCGTGACGCCGACCGGATACAGCGTCTTCAGCTCGGTCCACAGCGCGTCGAAGTCCCAGCTCTCGTTGTGGCCGGCGCCGGTGTGGTCGTCGATGACGGCGTACACGGCGTCCTCGACGAAGTGCTGCACGCGGTCGGCGATGTCGTCGCCGTGCAGGATGTGACGGCGGTCGGAGTAGATCGCCTCGCGCTGCCGGTTGAGGACGTCGTCGTACTTCAGGACGTTCTTGCGGATCTCGGCGTTGCGGGACTCGACCTGCGCCTGTGCGCTCTTGATGGCGCGCGAGACCATGCCGGACTCGATCGCGACGTCGTCGGGGAAGTTCGTGCGGGCCAGGATCGCCTCGGCGGCGCCCGACTGGAACAGGCGCATCAGGTCGTCGGTCAGCGAGAGGTAGAAGCGGCTCTCACCCGGGTCGCCCTGGCGTCCCGAGCGACCGCGCAGCTGGTTGTCGATGCGGCGCGACTCGTGGCGCTCCGTGCCGAGCACGTACAGGCCGCCCGCCTCGATGACCTTCTCGGCTTCGGCGGCCACCACGTCGCGCGTGGCGTTGTAGACGTCGTCCCACGCGGCCTCGTACTCGTCGGGGGTCTCGACGGTGTCCAGCCCCTTGGCCCGCATCTCCTGGACGGCGAGGAACTCCGCGTTGCCGCCGAGCATGATGTCGGTGCCTCGACCGGCCATGTTCGTCGCGACCGTGACCGCCCCGAGGCGTCCGGCTCGCGCGACGATCTCGGCCTCGCGAGCGTGGTTCTTGGCGTTGAGCACCTCGTGCTTGAT
This sequence comes from Microbacter sp. GSS18, assembly GCA_029319145.1. NCBI lineage: Bacteria > Pseudomonadati > Bacteroidota > Bacteroidia > Bacteroidales > Porphyromonadaceae > Microbacter > Microbacter sp. GSS18. Next base: position 1,848,067 of record CP119753.1, read on the forward strand.
GCCCTTCTTCGCCAGCAGTCGCGACAGGTACTCGCTCTTCTCGACGCTGACGGTGCCCACGAGGACCGGCTGGCCGGCCTGGTGGCGCAGGACGATGTCCTCGACGACCTGGGCGAACTTGGCCTGCTCGTTCTTGTACACCAGGTCGGCCTGGTCCTTGCGGATCATCGGCTTGTTCGTCGGGATCGGCACGACGCCGAGGTCGTAGGTCGACATGAACTCTGCCGCCTCGGTCTCGGCGGTTCCGGTCATGCCGGCGAGCTTGTCGTAGAGACGGAAGTAGTTCTGCAGCGTCACGGTCGCCAGCGTCTGGTTCTCGGCCTTGACCGGAACGGCCTCCTTGGCCTCGATCGCCTGGTGGATGCCCTCGTTGTAGCGGCGGCCGACCAGGATGCGGCCGGTGTGCTCGTCGACGATCATGACCTCGTCGTTCATCACCACGTAGTCGGTGTCTCGCTTGAACAGCGCGATGGCCTTGATCGAGTTGTTCAGGAACGAGATCAGCGGCGTGTTCGCCGACTCGTACAGATTGTCGATCCCGAGGTAGTCCTCGACCTTCTCGATGCCGGGCTCGAGCACGCCGATGGTGCGCTTCTTCTCGTCGACCTCGTAGTCGACGCCGGCCTCGAGGGTGCGCGCGATCTTGGCGAACTCCATGAACCAGCGGTTGGCCTCGCCCGACGACGGACCCGAGATGATCAGCGGCGTGCGGGCCTCGTCGATCAGGATCGAGTCGACCTCGTCGACGATCGCGAAGAAGTGACCGCGCTGGACGAGGTCCTCCCGGCGCCAGGCCATGTTGTCGCGCAGGTAGTCGAAGCCGAACTCGTTGTTCGTGCCGTACGTGATGTCGGCGTTGTACTGCTCGCGCCGCACGTCGGGGGTCTGACCGGCGACGATCGTCCCGGTGGTCATGCCGAGCGCGCGGTAGATGCGGCCCATGAGCTCGGACTGGTAGCTCGCGAGGAAGTCGTTGACGGTGACGACGTGCACGCCCTGGCCCGCGATCGCGTTGAGGTAGACCGGGAATGCGGCGGTCAGGGTCTTGCCCTCACCGGTCTTCATCTCGGCGATGTTGCCGAGGTGGAGGGCGGCGCCGCCCATGATCTGGACGTCGTAGCCGCGCTGGCCGAGCGTTCGCTTGCCCGCCTCGCGGACGGCCGCGAACGCCTCGGGCATCAGGCGGTCGAGCGTCTCGCCGGCCTCATAGCGGGCGCGCAGCTCGACGGTCTCGTTGCGCAGCTCCTCATCCGTGAGCTGCGAGTAGTCCTCTTCGAGCTCGTTCACGGCCTTCACCACGTGGTGGAGGCGCCGGAGGATGCGGCCCTCGCCGGCGCGGAGCAGTTTCTCGAGAGGGTTTGCCACGGAGTTTCTCCATCTGTCGGGCTGTGGGGGCGGACGGAGCCGCCGATCCCGCGCACGCCGTCGGGCGCCCCACGGGCATACCCGCCCATGTTACCTCTCTGTGATCTGAGCGTCGGGTGAGCGCGAGGTCATCCCCCATTTCCCGGTATGCATATACTCGGCAAGCAGATACCCGAGACGAGACGGAGACGACGATGTCGGTGCGGCAGAGCCTGCTGGCGATCCTGGACCAGGGCCCGTGCTACGGGTACCAGCTGCGGGCGGAGTTCGATCGCCGCACCGGGTCGACGTGGCCGCTGAACGTCGGGCAGATCTACAACACCCTCGATCGCCTCGAGCGCGACGGCCTGGTCACCAAGGGCGAGATCGACGCCCAGGGGCACGTCTTCTGGGCCATCACGGATGCCGGTCGCGCCGAGAACCGGCGGTGGCTGGACTCCCCCGTCCCGCGCGGCCAGGGCACGCGGGACGAGCTGGCGATCAAGCTCGCCGTCGCCGCGACGCTGCCGGGCGTCGACGTGGGCGAGCTGATCCGGACGCAGCGCGACGCCTCCGTCGCCCGGCTCCGCGCCCTGCAGCGCACGTCGGGTGCGGACGCCTCCGAGGACCCGGAGGAGCTGGCGCGCTCGATCGTCGCGGACGCGATGATCTTCGCCGCCGAGGCGGAGGTGCGGTGGCTGGAGCGCACCGAGCGGGCCCTCGCGACGCACCCGAGGCGCGAGATGGCCCTGGCGCCGTCGACCGAGCGCCCGCGGCGCGGACGACCCGCGAAGGCGGATGACGCCGCCGTCGTCCGCTGACGGCACGCGCGACCGGTTGACGGCACGCGCGACCGGTCCACGGCACGCGCCGGCGGCCCCGGGCGTCCTGGCGCCTCACAGGCGCGGCGCACTACCCTGAACTGTGACTGAAACCGACGCCCCGATCGAGGCCGAGGCTCCCGCCGAGCCCGCCGAGAAGACATTCGCAGACCTCGGCCTGAGCGAGCCCGTGCTCAAGGCCCTCCGCGGGATCGGGTACGAGACGCCGTCAGCCATCCAGGCCGCGACGATCCCGACGCTTCTCGAGGGGCGCGATGTCGTGGGCATGGCGCAGACGGGCACCGGCAAGACGGCCGCGTTCGCGCTTCCGATCGTCGACCGCCTCGACGTGTCGCAGAAGAACCCGCAGGCGCTGGTGCTCGCCCCGACGCGCGAGCTCGCGCTGCAGGTGTGCGAGGCGTTCGAGAAGTACGCCGGGCACCTCAAGGGCGTGCACGTCCTCCCGGTCTACGGCGGACAGGGCTACGGCGTCCAGCTGTCGGCCCTGCGGCGCGGCGTTCACATCGTCGTCGGCACGCCGGGCCGCATCATCGATCATCTCGAGAAGGGCACGCTCGACCTCTCCGAACTGCAGTACCTCGTGCTGGACGAGGCCGACGAGATGCTCAAGATGGGCTTCGCCGAGGACGTCGAGACGATCCTCGCCGAGACCCCCGACACCAAGCAGGTGGCCCTGTTCTCGGCGACCATGCCGGCCACGATCCGGCGCATGTCGAAGCAGTACCTGAACGAGCCCGAAGAGATCACCGTCAAGACGAAGACGACGACATCGGCGAGCATCACGCAGCGGTACCTCATCACGGCCTGGCAGCAGAAGATGGACGCGCTCACCCGCATCCTCGAGGTCGAGAACTTCGACGGCATGATCGTGTTCGGACGAACCCGCAGCGTCACCGAGGAGATCGCCGAGAAGCTGCGCGCCCGCGGCTATTCCGCCGCCGCCATCAACGGCGACATCGTGCAGGCCCAGCGCGAGAAGACCGTGAACCAGCTGAAGTCCGGCAAGCTCGACATCCTGGTCGCCACGGACGTCGCCGCGCGGGGCCTGGATGTCGAGCGCATCTCGCACGTGGTCAACTACGACATCCCGACCGACACCGAGTCCTACGTCCACCGCATCGGCCGCACGGGCCGCGCCGGCCGCTCGGGCGACGCCATCAGCTTCGTCACGCCGAAGGAGCGCTGGCTCGTGCGCGCGATCGAGAAGGCGACGCGGCAGGAGCTCACCGAGATGAACCTGCCGAGCGTCGACGAGGTGAACGAGACCCGCCTGTCGCGCTTCGACGACCGCATCAGCGCCGCGCTGACCGAGTCCGAGCGCGTCGACCGGTTCCGCGACATCGTCGCCCACTACGTGAGCCACCACGACGTGCCCGAGGTCGATGTCGCGGCCGCACTCGCGATCGTCGCCCAGGGCGAGACGCCGCTGCTGCTCGAGCCCGACCCCGAGCCGGCCGAGCGCCCGCGTCGGCAGCGCGACCACGACGACCGGGGCGACCGCGGCGACCGCGGCCCGCGCGAGCCGCGGCGCGAGCGCGAGCCGAAGGCGGGTTACGCGACGTACCGGATCGCCGTGGGCAAGCGCCATCGCGTCGAGCCGCGCCAGATCGTGGGCGCACTCGCGAACGAAGGCGGCCTGCGCCGCGACGACTTCGGCCGCATCCAGATCCGGCCGGAGTTCTCGTTGGTCGAGCTGCCCGCGGACCTGCCGCGCGACACTCTGGACCGTCTGACCGACACGCGGATCTCCGGGCGCCTCATCGAGATGCGGCTGGATACCGGCGGCCCCTCGGGGCGGTCCCGCGGATACGCGGACAAGGGAGACCGTCGCGAGCGCGGCGACCGGTACGACCGCGGCGAGCGACCGCCGCGCCGTCGGGACGACCGCTGACGCGCGGAGCCGGGACGACTCGCGGCGCGCTCACAGCGAACCCGGACGGAGCGCTTCGCGCGCTTTCGTAGGATCGAAGACATGGCCGGATTCTGGGGCAGACGCAAGCGCGAGGACGAACAGCTGCAGGCGCAGGACGCCGATCTCGCCCGGCGCGCCGGAAAGGTGCTGGTCGCCGCGGACGAGCGCATCCGCCTCACCACCGACGAGCTCGCCTTCGCCGAAGCGGAGCTCGGCCCGAACGCGACGAAGGATCTGCGCGAGGCACTCGACGCCGTCCGCACGCATCTGGGCGAGGCCTTCCACCTGCACCAGCTCAATCACGACGAGATCCCCGACACCCCCGAGGAGCTGCGCACCCGCAACGCCCGCATCGTGCAGCTGTGCGAATGGGCCGAGGATCTGCTCGACGACCGCACCGCGGCGCTGGAGGAGCCCATCGAACGGGCTCGCCGCGCGCCCGCGATCATCGACGGCGTGCGCCGTGACGCCGAGCGGCTGCGGGCGCAGCTGCCGGCCGCACGGGCGACCGTCCAGAGGCTGTCGGCGCGCTACTCCGAGGGCGCCATGGCCAAGATCGCCGCGAACCCGGCCGAGGCCGAACAGCTCCTCGGATTCGCGGAGCACAGCGCGGGAGTCGCCGAGCGTCGCCGCGACGCCGGAGCGCGCGAGCACGCCAACACGGCGCTGGAGGCCGCCACCGAGTCGGCGCGCCGTGCCGAGACGCTGCTGGATGCCATCGAGTCCTTCGAGATCGAGGCACTCCGCGCCGAGTCGACCCTGACCGCGATCGTGGAGGACTCCCGCGAGGACCTCGCGGAGGCCATCAAGGAGCCCGCGTCGCCCGCGGTCACCGACGCGATCGTCGCGCTCCACGCCGCGCTGGCTGCGCTTCCCCCGGCCGGCGTCAACACCGATCCGTTCGAGCATCTGACGCGTCTGCGCGAGGCGAACGCCGCCCTCGACAGCGCCATCTCCGCCGCGCGCGAGCGCGCGGCGCGCCCGGTGCCGCCGCTCGAGCACGTCCGGCACGCCATCGACGACGCCGACCGCCAGCTCGCGGTCGCGCGCGACGTGATCGCCGGCCACCGCGGCTGGATCGGGGCCGATGCTCGCACGCGCCTGGCCGAGGCCGAACGGGTGCGCGTGGATCTGGACAGGCACCTGGGCGCCTCGGCCGCCGCCGCGACGGCGATCGACGAGGATCTGCGCGAGCAGGCCTTCGAGAAGGCCCGGCGGGCGGCGTTCCTCGCGAGCGAGGCGCTGCAGCTGGCTCAGCGCGACATCGACCGGTCGCGCCCGCAGGACCCGAACCAGTGGGGAGGACCGCAGGCGGGGTGGGGCGGCGGCCGGCGCGGCGGGAACGACCTGATGGGCGGCATCCTCGGCGGCCTCGTGATCGGCAGCATCCTCGACGGCATCTTCGACTGACGACGACGCCCCGGCCCGCTCTGCGGGCCGGGGCGTCGGAGGTTGTGGGCCTACGAAGCCAGCTCCTGCTCAGGCGGCGCCTGCGTCGTCAGCGAGATCACACCGTAGTCCCACCCCTTGCGGCGGTAGACCACGCTGGGGTGATCGGTGCGGGCGTCGACGAAGAGGAAGAAGTCGTGCCCGACCAGCTCCATGCGGTCGACCGCCTCTTCGACGGTCATCCACTCGGCGTCGAACTCCTTCGTGCGGATGACGACGGGGGTGTACTCCTCCTCGCTCTCGTCGCCCTCCATGACGGGGATCTCCCCCGTCGAGACGGCGCGGAGGACGTCCGCGGACGCCGGCTGGACGTCGATGCCCTGAAGCGACCCGGTGTCCTTGTGGTACTTCGCCCCGCGCGGGTGGTTGCGCGCGTCGACGCGCTTGTCCTTCGCGCGACGCAGCTGCTCGCACAGCTTGTCGACCGCGAGGTCCAGCGCGGTGAACTTGTCGCCGTCCGTGGCCTCCGCCCGGACGATCGGACCCTTGCCGTTGACGGTCAGCTCGACGGTCTCGTCCTCCATGCGACCGTTGTGGTACGCGCGGTGGGTGACCTTGATGTCGACGCGCTGAGCGCGGGGAGCGAGGTGCTCGATGCGGGTGGCCTTCTCTGCGACGACCGAGCGGAAGCGATCCGAAATCCCCACTCCCACGCCGACGATGCTGGTTTCCATCCCTGACCTCCTTGTTCCGGTCCACCCGGTCAAGGGCGGACCTTCAGTCGCCTTGATCCCCCCACCGTAACTCTGAGGGGCCGCCGTGTCACGCACGAATCGGCCGTGTGACAGGACCTTCGTCCCCTTGTCCGCCGGCGCCGCGCGCGGCGGCCCGGCGCGGTGTGTCGGCGATCACGGCGGCGCCCAGCACGACGCCTCCGGCGGCACGGATCGCGCGCGCCGCCTCGTCGAGCGTCGCGCCCGTCGTCATGACGTCATCGACGATCACGACCCGCAGACCCGCCGCCGGGCGGGCCCGCACGCTCCCCCGGACGTTGCCGAGACGGCCCGCGCGGTCGAGCCCGCGCTGGTCGGCGGTGGCGCGCGCGGGGCGCAGGACGCGGCGCATGGGGAGGCCGGCGCGCGCGGCGACGAGGTCCGGCACGCGGTAGCCGCGCCGCCGATAGGCCTCGGCCGATGTGGGGACCGCGGCGAACACGGCGTCACGCGGCGCATCGAGAGCGGACGCCGCTGCCCGCAGCGCCGGCGCGAACGAGTGCGCCAGCCCCACGCGGCCGTCGCTCTTGAGCACGCGCATCGCCCGGGCGACGGCGCCGTCGAAGGTCAGCCCCGACCGGACGCGGAGTCCGCCGGGGGTCGTGAGCCCGCGCACGCGCGGCACCATCCGGGCCCGGCACGCCTCGCACACCGCCGCATCGGCGACGCCGCAGCCGGCGCACTCGACGGGGATCAGCAGCGCGAAGGCGTCGGTCACGGCCCGGCCCACCGACCCCGCCCACCCGCCCGCGTCACGCATGCGCACAGCCTCCCGCGCAGGACGCGCCGGGACGTCGGCGCGCCGGCATCCGTGGGCGGATGCGCCGCTCGAGCGGGCTGGGGAGGACTACCCGGGAGTGCCCTGCTGCGTCGCCAGCACGAGCACGCCCGTCGCGGACTCCTGCCAGTTCGCGCCGCGGCGCACCAGCAGCGTGTCGTCCTCGGTGCGCAGTCGCACGGTCGCCGGCGTCGGCCCTCCCGCGAGCGCGACGACCTCCGCGGGCGCGGCGACCGAGGACGTCGGCCCGCCGACGATCTGATCGGACACCACGGCGGTGTCCTCGCCCGCGGTCACGGCGCCGACGGTGACGTCGTCCAGCCACGCGATGTCCGACACCGGTCCGTCCAGGACGCCGAGCACGATCGGATCACCGAGGGAGCGCGGCACCGCGTCGGCGTCGCGCACCACGCCGGCGCTCCACAGCTCCACGCGCGAGCCGACCAGCACGGCGGCGGCGAGGCGCGTGCCGTCGCGGGAGACGGCGATCGCGGACACGCCCGCGGCTCCCGTGAGGGCGTTGGCGATCTCGATCCGCGTGCCGTCGCGGGTCACGGCGACGAGCGCCCCCGGTTCGGTGCGGGGCACGCTCCACACGGCCCCGGCCGGGTCGACGGTGGGGTCCACGAGCCTGCTGCGCCGGTCGACGACCTCGTCCGTGCCGGTGTCGCCGACGCGGTGCACACTGCCGTCGCCCGCCTTCACGGCAGCCACCGCCCGCTCGGCGGTGACCTCGACGGCCGTCGGCTCGAGCCCGGGCACGACGTCGCTCAGTCCTTCGAGGGGGGTCAGCTCGTCGGCGGCCAGCAGCCCGAAGCCGTCCGCGGTGAGCACCAGCGGCGGACCCGACACGCGCGTGGACCGGGTCTCGACGCGCTCGGCCTGCAGCGGGGCCTGGGCGACCGACATCTCCACACGGCTGACCCCTGCGGTGGCCAGGCTCGCCTGCAGCTGCGTGAGCATGCGGTCCAGCGTCGCCGGATCCACCGCGAGGGCGGTGTCGTCGAGTTCGACCTGGGCGACACCCGAATCCACCGGGACCGCGGCACGCGCCGTGACCCCCTCGGGGAAGCTGGTCACGACCGCCTCGGCGAGCCAGTCGGCCATCGGCTTGTTGACCAGCGCGTCGGCGATGCGCGTCGGGGCGTTCGTCGCCGGGAACCAGCGCACGTCGGGGACGAGGTACTCCCAGTCCGGGTCGAAGTAGAACACGGAGTACTGGCGGTACACGCTGGGGAACACGTCGCGATCCAGCACGATGCCGTCGGGCGCCTGCGTGATGCGCCACTCGCCGTCCTCCTGCACCTCGAGCGAGAACGCCAGCGTCGTCGTGCCCGCGTCCACCGGCGAGTACGTCCCGCGCTCGTCGACGCCCGCGATCGCCACGACCGAGACCGACACGGTCGACTCGCCCACGATCTCGTCATCCGCCTCGCCGACGGCCGCGCCCGCGGTGTCGTAGACCCGATCGCCCGGGAGCACCACGGTCACGCCCACGTCCGGGCGCCACTCGGCGGCGAAGTCCGGCGCCAGGTACTCGCGGGCGCGGGACCAGCCGTCGGTGGGGCCGGAGCCGGCCAGCAGGAAGCCGTCGACGATCTCGTCCGGCGTGGCCCCCGGCTGCGGTCGCTCGGGGAGGAAGATCGTGTCCGCGGGCGCACTCGACGAGTCCGCCTCCTGACCCGGATAGACCGGCCCGCTCGTCGGCAGGCCCGCGCACGCCGACAGCGCCAGCGCCAGCGCTGCGGCCGCCGCGGCCGCCACCCACCGCCGCGCCCTCACGATGCACCTCCCCCGGCCGCGCCGCTGCGTGCGACGCCGCCGTCGAGCCCGATCGTGTCGATCGGCTGGGTGAGCCCGAGCGCGTCGATGCCGCTCGCGGTGTCCTCCGTCGGCTGCGCGCCGATCGGCGAAGGGCCGGGCGGGGAGCCGGGGTCGCGCGGGATGGTCAGGACGAAGTTCGAGCCGATCCCCGGCTCGCTCCACACCGCGAGCGTGCCGCCGTGCAGACGCGCGTCGCCGAGCGCGATCGACAGGCCCAGGCCCGTCCCCCCGATCGTGCGCTTGCGCGACGGATCCGCCCGCCAGAAGCGGTCGAAGACCCGCTCGGCATCCTGCGGACGCATGCCGAGCCCGTAGTCGCGGACGCCGATCGCGACGGCGTGCTGATTGCTGTCGACCGTGACGACCACGGGGCGATGCTCGCCGTGCTCGATGGCGTTGCCGAGCAGGTTGCGGACGATGCGCCGCACCCGGCGCGGATCCATGTCGACCGGCGTGTACCCGCCGGGCGCCACCAGACGCACATCGACCCCGTGCTGCTCGGCGAGCTGCTGCATCGAGCCGATGACATCCTCCGCGAGGTGGGCGAGGCTGGTCGGCTCGAGTTCGAGCTGCACCGACCCGGCGTCGTAGCGGCTGATCTCGAGCAGGTCCGTCAGAAGCGTCTCGAACCGCTCCACCTGGGCGTTCAGCAGCTCGGCGGCCCGGGCGGTCGCCGGGTCGAACTCCTCGCGGTGGTCGTTGATCATGTCGGCGGCGAGACGGATCGTCGTCAGCGGCGTGCGCAGCTCGTGCGAGACGTCCGAGACGAACCGCTGCTGCACGAGCGAGAGGTCGGCGAGCTCCTTGATCTGCGACTCGATGCTGTCGGCCATCGCGTTGAACGACCGGCCCAGGGTCGCCAGCTCGTCCTCGCCGCGCACCGGCAGGCGCACACCCAGTTCGCCGGCCGCCAGCTGGGCGCTCGTCTCTGCGGCCTCGGAGATCGGGATCGTCACCGACCGCAGCACGAACCAGGCGATGCCCCCGATGAGGACGACGAGCGCCACGCCCGAGAACCACAGCGTGGCGTGGACGAAGCCCAGCGTCTGCGATGCGCTGGCGAGGTCATAGGCGAGATACAGCTCGTACGGGCCGACCCCGGGGACATCCAGCTGCTGGCCGACCATGATCCCGGGCAACTCGCCGCCGCCGTCGACCGGGATCGCCACGGACTGCCACCACTGCTGCCCCTCGCCGAGCTGCACGCGATCCCGCATGCCCTCGGTGATGACGTCCTCGGCCCACGTCGCGGTCGCCCAGTCCTGCGGGGCGTTGCCGGTCGCCGGCCCGATGCGGAATGCCGCCATCATGTCGGCGGCGGTCTGCTGCTGCATCGCGGTGCGCACCGCCGTCATGACGTTCTGCAGCTGGACCTGGTCGCCCTGCGTCGCGGCGCTGTCGAGGGTGGCCTGCGCCGCCGACTGCGCCCGCATCGCATCGCCGAGCACCTGCCGCAGGCGCGAGTCGAAGAGGTCGTTCTGGATCGCCAGAGCCATCCAGACGCACGCGACGGTCACCGCCAGCGACGTCAGCCCCAGCGTCACCGCGAGCGTGCGGAAGCGCAGCGAGCGGCGCCACAGCCCGGCGATGCGGCGCGGCCATGCGCGCCACTCCCGCCAGGAGTCCAGCGGCGCCGAGGTCGCCGTCGCGCCGGTGGTCACGCCCGCCTCAGACGATCGCCCCGGCGCGGTAGCCGACGCCGCGCACCGTCGTCACGATCGAGGGGTTGTCGGGGTCCTGCTCGACCTTGGCGCGCAGGCGCTGCACATGGACGTTCACCAGGCGCGTGTCGGCCTTGTAGTGGTAGCCCCACACCTGCTCGAGCAGCATCTCGCGCGTGAAGACCTGCTGCGGCTTCGACGCGAGGGCCACGAGCAGGTCGAACTCGAGCGGAGTGAGGGCGATCTGCTCGTCGCCGCGCCGCACCTCGTGGGCCGACACGTCCACGGCGAGGTCGCCGATGCGCAGCACCTCGGTCGCCGTGGCGCCCACGGGGCGCAGCCGCGTGCGGATGCGGGCGACGAGCTCCTTGGGGTTGAAGGGCTTGACCATGTAGTCGTCGGCCCCCGACTCGAGGCCCTTGACGACGTCGGCGGTGTCGGTGCGGGCGGTGAGCATGATGATCGGGATGCCGGACTCGGCGCGCACCTGCGTGCAGACCTCGATGCCGTCCATGCCGGGGAGCATGAGATCCAGCAGGATCAGATCCGGACGCTCGGTGCGCCACGCCTCGACCGCCCGGGCGCCGTCGGCGCAGAACACCGTCTCGAACCCCTCCGTGCGCAGCACGATGCCGATCATCTCGGCCAGCGCGGTGTCGTCGTCGACCACCAGGATCCGTGATGTCATGTGCCTGCGTCGTCCTTTGCGTGGGGTGAGGGCACGGCGGCTCCAGCGCCGTCCCCGTGCGCTTCCCACAGAGTAGTCGACCCCGGCCGGAGGTGGGCCCGGGGCGCGCCCGTCGGCGCTGTGACACGATAGGGATCCGGCCCGCGAACGCCGATCGCGCATCTGTGGGTCCGGTGGCCTCGGATGCGACGCAGGAAGGGACGACCGTGACCGCCTATCCCGCCTGGACCCCGGCATCCCGCCCCGGCATCATCCCGCTGCATCCGCTGTCGTTCGGGGCCATCCTCGGCCGCTCGTTCGCGGCGCTGCGCCAGAACCCGCGCGTGCTGCTCGGCTTCGCCCTCGTGGTCCAGACCGCGGCATATCTGCTGATCATCGCGGCCGTGGGGGGCATCGGCGTCCTGGCCTTCACGAGGCTGGACACCGTGCCGGCCGGCAGCGAGGACTTCGATCAGATCATGGCGGGGTCGATCGCGCTCGTCCTCGTGGCGGGCTTCGTGCTGGGGCTGGCGGCCGGAGCGATCGGCGTGATCGTCCAGGGGGTCGTGGTGACCGAGGTCGCGCACGCCGCCGTCGCCGAGAAGCTCTCGCTGCGGAGCCTGTGGCGGCAGGTGCGCCCGTCGGTGTGGCGCCTGATCGGCTACACGCTGCTGCTGAGTCTGGGCGTGCTGGTGATGATCGCGATCGTCGTCGGCGCCGTGGTCGCCGTGGGCGTGGCGGCACCCGCCGTCGGGATCGGCCTCGGAGTGCTGCTGGGCCTCGCCGCGATCCCGCTGACGCTGTGGCTGTCGACGAAGCTGCTCCTCGTCCCCGCCGCGATCATCCTCGAGCGGGCCACGATCCGCGAGGCCCTCGGACGCTCCTGGACGCTGATCCGGGGCCGCTTCTGGCCGGCACTGGGGATCATCGTCCTCCTGGCGGTGATCTTCGGCACCATCGGCCAGGTCGTCAACGTCCCCTTCGCCCTGCTGTCCACGGGGCTCACGGCGATCATCGCCCCCACCGGCTCCGCCGATGCGAGCGCGCTGATCGCCACGGTCGTGACACTGCTGCTGTCGCAGGCGGTGACGCTGCTCGTGCAGGCGGTCGCCGTGGTGGTGCAGTCCACCGCGACCGCGATCATCTACATCGACTGCCGGATGCGGCGCGAGGGCCTGGATCTGGACCTGCTGGCCTACGTGGAGCGGCGGGACGCCGGCGCCGCCGACCTGCCCGATCCGTACCGGCAGGGGATCGGGCGCGCCTTCGCGCGTCCCATGCCGGGACCGTACGGTGCGGGCGCCTTCGCTCCCGGCCCGTACGCGCCCGCGTCGCCGACCGGGCAGGTCCCGTACCCGGCGCCGCCGGCATACGGCTCGGCGCCGCCGTACCCTGCGGCGCCGCCCTACCCTGCCGCATATCCGCATGCCGCGGCGCACCCGCACCCTGGGGCGTCGGCCGCCCCCGCCGCGGCGGCACCGCCCGCGCCGGCCGCCCCGCCCCCTGCCTCGGAGGGCGCGCCCGGCGCACACGACGCCACGAGAGGGTCCGCGGACGCCGACGCGCCCGCTGCCGAGAGCGCGCCGGAGTCCACACGGTGGGCGGCGCCGGGCGACGACGAGGGCGGCGCGTGGCGCTGACCGGCCTGCGGGCGCTCGCGGCAGCCGCGGCACCCCTCATCCCCGACGGTGACGAGGCCCGCGAGTGGGCGCACCGCGAACTCGCCGACCCGGTGTACGAGCAGGCGCGCCCGACCGCGTTCGACCGCTTCGCGCAGGCGGTCGGCGAATGGTTCGCGAATCTCTTCTCGGCGGAGGTCCCCGGTCAACTGGGCGCGACACTGGCGCTGGTCGCCGCCGGCGTCGTGATCGTCGTGATCGTCGCGGCGTTCCTCATCTGGGGGATCCCCCGCGCGACCCCGCGGGCGCATCACGCGGTGATGCCGCTGTTCGGCGAGGACGAAGCGCGCTCCGCGGCGCGGCTGCGCGCCGACGCAGCCGGCGCGGCGGGGCTCGCGCGATGGGACGAGGCGATCGTGCTGCGCTTCCGCGCCCTCGCGCGTGGCACCGTGGAGCGCGGCGTCGTGCACACGCCGCCCGGTGCCACGGTGCACGCCTTCGCGCGCGCCGCCGGTCGGGTCTTCCCGGCGCACGCCGACGCGCTCGAGCAGGCGGCCACGGCGTTCGACGACGTCCGCTATCTGCGCCGACCGGGCACCGAGCAGCTCTACCGGGTCGTGGCAGACGCCGACGCCGCGGTCGTGGCGGCCGGGCCCGCCGTGCTCGCCGTGCTCGCCGAGGAGCCGGCATGAGCGCGGCCGCGACGCGCGCAC